>NZ_JBWLUW010000024.1:0-55693 GCF_057784245.1 Mesorhizobium sp. CNPSo 4671
CCCATCTTGCCGGCCGCTTCCTGGAACGCGGCGATGACATCGGCGTGCTGGCCCATGCCGAGATAGTCGTTGGAGCACCAGACGGTGATTTCCTCGGCGCGGCCATTGGAACGCCAGATGGCGCGCGGAAACTTGCCCGCGATGCGCTCAAGGTCGGCGAAGACACGATAGCGACGCTCCGCATGGAGCTGGTCGATCGCTTCTTCGAAGAACCGCTGGTAGTTCATGTCAGCTTCCCAATTTTGCGCGGGATCATAATCATTGGCCTATTGGTCGTCCACCGGGCCGTTTTGGTCAAAATGCCACGCCCCGCACCTGTTCCTAACGCTGGCCGATCGTGGCCTATTCCCATTCCACGACACGCTCTGTGGATCACTTTTGTTTCAGCATGATGCCACATTTGGTGAACGCCGGTTACCGAGGGTTCTAATGGCCATGCGGCAGGCTTTCCAGTAGAGCGGGGTTTGAGACAGTTTCCGATAAATCTTGAGATGCGAGGACGCTGATGACGGTTTTGGTGACAGGCGGTGCCGGCTATATCGGCAGCCACATGGTCTGGGAATTGCTGGATGCCGGCGAAAGCGTGGTCGTGCTCGACCGGCTTTCCACCGGCTTCGAATGGGCGGTGGCGCCGGAGGCAAAGCTGGTGGTCGGCGATGTCGCCGACAAGGAATTGGTCGGTTCGATCATCAGGGACAACCATGTCGATGCGATCATCCATTTCGCCGGTTCGATCGTGGTGCCGGAATCGGTCGCCGACCCGCTCGCCTATTACGAAAACAACACCTCGAAGACGCGCACGCTGATCGAAACCGCGGTGCGCGAGGGCGTGCCGCATTTCATCTTTTCCTCGACCGCCGCCGTCTATGGCGGCGCCGGGCTGGAGCCGGTGCGCGAGGATGCCCGCCTGGCACCGGAATCGCCCTATGGCATGTCCAAGCTGATGAGCGAGTGGATGTTGCGCGATGCCGGCCTCGCGCACGATATCCGCTACACTGCATTGCGCTATTTCAACGTCGCCGGCGCCGACCCCAAGGGCCGCACCGGCCAGTCGACCCCGGGCGCCACCCATCTGATCAAGGTCGCCTGCGAGACCGCGCTCGGCAAGCGCCCGTTCATGCAGGTGTTCGGCACCGACTACCCGACGCCGGACGGCACCTGCATGCGCGACTACATCCATGTCAGCGATCTGGCGGCGGCGCATCGCCTGGCCTTGCAGCGGCTGCGCGCCGGGGGACAGAGCCTCGTCGCCAATTGCGGCTACAGCCATGGCTATTCGGTGCTCGAGGTGATCGACAGTGTGCGTCGCGCCTTCGGCCACGATTTCGAGGTGAAGATGGGTGACCGGCGTCCCGGTGACGCCGCTGCCGTGGTCGCCAATTCGGACCTTGCCCGGGCGGAACTCGGCTGGACGCCGCAACGTGACGACCTCGACCAGATCGTTGCTGATGCGCTTGCCTGGGAACGCATCCTGACCAGCAAGAACTCCGCGCGCGGCTGAGCCAAGACCCCAAGGGCTCGCAAGCCGCGCGGTGACGCGCTATGGAAGCAGTCGCGACGCAGCGTGGAGGCGCTGCGCCACGACGAGCTTTGGGGGATGGCATGAAAATAACGGTGCTCGGGGCCGGCGTTGTCGGTACGGCCGCCGCCTATTACCTGGCGGCCGACGGTCACGAGGTCACCGTGATCGAGCGGCATCCAGCGCCGGCGCGCGGCACCAGCCAGTCCAATGCAGGCCTGGTTTCTCCGGGCGATGCCACTGCCTGGGCCTCTCCAGCGGCCCTGAGGACGTTCCTGCGCGCGCTCTGGAACCATGATCTCGGCATCAAGGTGCGGCTGCGCTTCGATCCCTATTTCCTCGCCTGGAGCCTGCGTTTCCTGCGCCAGTGCACGGTGGCGCGGCTGCGCGCCAACAGTGAGGTCAAATTGCGCCTGGCGCTCTATTCGCGCGAGTGCATCAACGCCATCTCCGCCGACACCGGCATCCACTATGACGAGCGCAAGAAAGGCATTCTCTATTTCTTCCGCTCGCAGCACAGCCTCGACACCGGCACCGACAATTACCGCTATCTGGCCGAGCATGGCCTGCCGATCGAGATTGTTGGCCGCGACCGGCTGGTCGAGCTGGAACCAGGCCTTGCCGGGGTTAAGGAGAAGATCGCCGGCGGCGTCTATTCGCCGATCGACCAGACCGGCGATTCCAGAATGTTCGTCGACAATCTCGCCGCCTATATCAGCGAAAAGCTTGGCGTCAAATTCCTGTTCGACACCACGGTCGAGGGCCTCGATATCGACGGCGACCGCGTGCGTGCGGTGATGACCTCGGCTGGTCCGATTGCAGCCGACGCCGTGGTTATTTCGATGGGGCCGGAAAGCGGCCTGCTTGGCCGCCGTTACGGCATCGACCTGCCGGTCTATCCGGTGAAGGGCTATACCGCGACCATTCCGCTGGAAGACGAGAGCAAAGGGCCAACCATGGGCGGCGCTGACGAGGACCAGCTGATGGCCTATTCGCGCCTTGGCAATCGATTGCGGTTGGCTTCGACCGCCGAATTCACCGGCTTCGACCGCACTCACAAACCCAGCGACTTTGCCACCATGTTCCGGACCGGAAAGGATCTGTTCCCCGGCGCCTTCGACGAGAAGAAAGCCGTATTGTGGGCAGGGCTCAGGCCGATGATGCCGAACTCGGTGCCGGTCATCGGCCAGGCGAAATACCGCAACCTTTACCTCGACACCGGCCACGGTCATGTCGGCTGGACCATGGCCTGCGGCTCCGGAAAGTTCCTGGCCGACCTCGTTGCCGGCAGAAAGCCCGAGATCGATCCGCAAGGGCTGGTCTACAGGGGATAAAAATGTCGGGACCGCAAGTCGCCATCGACCTTGGCCGCATCGAGCGCAACGCCCGCACCATCGTCGACCGCTGTGCGCTATCGGGTATCAAGGTGTTCGGTGTCACCAAAGGCACGTGCGGCATGCCGCAAGTGGCGCGTGCCATCCTGCGCGGCGGCGTGGCCGGCATTGCCGAATCGCGCTTCGAAAACATCCGCCGGCTGCGCGACAGCGGCATTAACGCGCCGATCATGCTGCTGCGCAGCCCGCCCATGGCGCGCATCGAGGAGGTGGTGCGCACCGTCGATATCAGCCTGCAATCGGAACTCGCCACCATCCGCGAGATCTCGCGCATCGCCGAGCGCATGGGCCGCGTGCACGACATCATGCTGATGATCGATCTCGGCGATCTCCGCGAAGGCATCTGGCCGAGCGACCTAATCCCCACTGTCGAGCGGATCCTTGAGTTCAAGGGCGTGCGCATCGCCGGCATCGGCACCAATCTCGGCTGCTTCGGCGCCATCATGCCGACGCCGGAGAATCTCGGGCAGCTCGTCGCCCATGCCTACAAGACCGAGCGCCTATCCGGCAAAAGCCTCGACTGGATTTCCGGCGGCGCCTCGTCATCTCTCACGCTGCTGCTCGAAGGCAAGCTGCCGGCCGGCATCAACAATCTCCGGGTCGGCGAGGCGATCCTGCAAGGCGGCATCGAGACCTTCCGCGATGTGCCATGGGCTGAACTCGAACCCGATGCCTGCCGCCTGACCAGCGACATCATCGAGGTCAAGCTCAAGCCGTCGCGGCCGATCGGCGAATCCGGCTACGACGCCTTCGGCAACCAGCCGGTCTTCCCCGATGAAGGCGATCGGGTGCGCGCCATCGCCAACATCGGCCGGGAGGACGTGCTGGTCGAAGGGCTGACGCCGATCGCCAAGGGGATAAGGGTGCTCGGCGCTTCCAGCGACCATCTGCTGCTCGATGTGCAGGACGCCGACCCGCGGCCCGTCGTCGGCGACCGCGTCGCCTTCCGCATGAGCTATGGTGCCATGCTGCTGGCGATGACGTCGGAGTATGTCGAGAAGGCGCCGATGCATGACGTCGCCGACTTTTCCGGCCGCAAGATGGTTTCGATCTCGGCCGAACAGGAGGCCGGCGGCATCCTCGCCCGCGAGGGAACCGGCGCGCGGCTGGAAGCGATGAATTTCGATGTCGTTGAACTCGCCGATGTCGAGCGGCCGCCCTCAGGCTTGATCCGGCTGAGTGTTGGCGCCGATCGCCGTATCGCCCACAAGGCGCTGACGGCGACGGCGCGCGCGACGCATTCCTTCGGCCTGATCTGGATCGATTCCATCGCCGCGCTGATGCCCGAAGATGAGGATGGCATTGACCTGCCGGAGGGTTCGGTTCTGGCGCGTACCCTTGGTCTCGACCATAAGGCCGGCGCGCTGCAGCCGCAGCTGTCGCCGGAAAATGTCGTCATCGTTGGTCTGCGCCATGCCGACCCGGCCGAGGCGCGGGTGCTGAAAGATTCGCGGGTATCGGCCTTCACCATGACCGATATCGACGCCACGGGCATGCGCGATCTGATGCATGAGGCGATCCGCATAGCCACATCGGGCACGCAAGGTTTTCATGTCAGCTATTCTCCGACGGCAACCGAGTTCGCCGGCTGGGCGGCCGGCTCTGGCGGGCTGACGGTGCGCGAGACGCATCAGGCGATGGAGGCGATCGCGCTCTCCGGCGGGCTGCTGTCGATGGATGTTTCTGGCCTGGTCGCGGATTTGGAGCCCCGGATCGGCACCGACATGGTGAACTTCGTCATGTCTGCCTTCGGTAAGCGGATCCTGTGATCAGCCCCGTGCTTCGACCGCCGTGCGCCAGGCGCTGACATAGTCCGCCCAGGCCGGGTCGGTTGGCGGCTCTGTTCTTTCGCCCTTGCCGTGCGTCGTTACCTGATCCGATGCCAGCAATGCCGCGCCGATGCTGGTCCCGGTTGCGGCCTCTGATGCGATGATGCCCCGTGCAGTCGCTGCCGCCAGCATGCCGACGAAAAGACGGTTGCGGGCAAACGGTCCTTCGACGGTGGTTGGGCCGTCGGCGCCGATCAGCTCGAGGCAGGTCGCCGTCATCAGCGCCAGATAGAAGGAGATGGCGGCGAAGCGCTGGCCGTTGCTGATGCCATCGGCATTGAGCCATGTTGCGGCCTGGTGTGGGAACGGCCCTGACCCTTGCTGGGTCGAAGGCAGCAGCAACGTCTTTCGCCCCAGCACGGCACCGATATCGTCTTCGGTCCAGTTCTCCGGCTGCCCTTCCGTCAGCAGCGAAAACTCTCGGCCACCCATGAAACGGGCCGAGGGGACGGGGTCGCCCAGCGCATTGACATTGACCAGCGTATCGCGCGCCGGATCGAGGTCTACCGTCCTGCCGCCGACCGCCATTGACACCACCCAGGTGCCGGTCGAGACGACGGAGAAGGGCGGCGCGTCAGACTGGAGATGCGGCAACAGCGAGGCGTTGGAATCGTGCAGGCCGCAGAACACCGGCGTCTGCGCATCAAGTCCGATTCGCGCGGCAAGCGCCGGCAGGATCGGGCCGAGGCGGTCCTTGGCCGGCCGCACCGGCGCCATCAGGTGACGCCAATTCAGACTGTCGACCAGCGACGAAAAATCCGCGGTCCATGGGTTCCACAGATCGGTGTGGCAACCGAGCGAAGTCACCTCGTTGGTGACGACGCCGGTCAGACGCAGCGCCCAGTATTGCGGGTACATCAGCATCGCAGCGGTCCGCGCGAACTCCACCGGAAAGCTTTTCTGCTGCCAGAAGAATTGTGCGCCGAGATTGAGGCCGAGGGGCAGGCGCGGCGTGCCGGTCTCGGCGAAAGCCGGACGAATTGCATCATACTCCGCCGCCAGCCTGTCGGGTCCGTCGAACTCATAGTCGAGCACCGGCAGCACCAGTTCGCCCGCGGCATCGACCAGTGCGCCGGTTGCGCCGTGGGTGGTGATCGAAATGGCGTCGATGCGCTGTTCGCCGTTGAGGCTGGCCAGGCTGTCTAGGATGAACGTCCACAGCGCCTCGACATCGTGATGCGGGTAGGGCGCCCGGCGCAGCGGCGCATTGGCCATGCGGTGCAGCGCCACCTCGCTCAATGTCGCCAGATCGACCAGCGCCACCTTGGCGTTGGTCTTGCCGATATCGATGACGGCGATGTGGCGCAGAGCACTCATGCCATATAAAACATTGTTTCCAGGGGCACTGCCACCGGCTCGTTGTCCGGCTTCGTCTCCATGAGGTCGGCCATATGGGCCCACCAGCGCTGCATCACCGGATGCCTGGGCAGGTCGGCCATGCCATGGTCGTCGCGCCGCCACAGCACGCCGAACAGGATGTTGGTTTCCTCATCGAGATGGATGGAATAATCCGAAACGCCGGCCTGCTTGAGCAGCGCGACCAGCGCCGGCCAGATCTCGTCGTGGCGCTTCTTGTACTCGGCCCTCATGCCGGGCTTGAGCTTCATCTTGAACGCGTATTTCTCCGGCATCACCTGTTACCACGCAGCCGCCGCCAGACGATCGGCAGGGCGATGACGATGATCAGCAGCAGGCCGATGAAGATCGACATGACGATGCCGGGCACATTGAGCAGGCCAAGCCCGAAGGTCACCAGCCCCATGATGAAGGCGGCGAGCACGACGCCGACAATGCTGCCGGCGCCGCCGAGGATGCTGACGCCGCCGAGCACCACCATGGTGATGACTTCGAGCTCATAGCCCTGCGCGATCGACGGCCGGGTCGAGCCGAGCCGCGAGGTGATCAGCACCGAGGCGACACCCGACATCAGCCCGGTCAGGCAGAACAGGATGAATTTGATGCGGCCGACGCGCACGCCCGAAAACTGTGCCGCGACCGGATTGTTGCCGATGGCAAAGACGCGGCGGCCGAAACTCGTGCGGTGCAGCAGGAACCAGTAGACGACTGCCGCGATGAGAAAGAGCACCAGTTCGAACGACACCACCCACCAGACATAACCCTGGCCGAAGAAGGCAAAACTTTCGGGATAGCCCTTGTAGGCCTGGTCGCCGAGAATGATGAAGGCGATGCCGCGAAACAGGCTCATCGTGCCGATGGTCACGACGATCGACGGCAGGCCGAGCCTCGTCACCAGCAACCCGTTGAAGGCGCCGCAGCCGAGCCCGACGACGATGCCGATCGCCACCAGCTCTGGCGTGCCGGCGCCGGCCTGCACCGCCATGCCCATCATGGTCGACGCCAACGCTATGATAGCGGCCACCGACAGGTCGATCTCGCCCGAAATGATCAGCAGCGCCATGGCAAAGGCGATCAGGCCCTTCTCGGTGAAATTGAAGGTCAGGTCCGAGAGCGAGTAGGGGTCGAGGAAATAGGGCGAGGCGAAGCTGTTGATGGCGAAGATGGCGACAGCCACCAAGACCAGCAGCGCCTCCCAGGAAAAGATCGCCGAAGAGAGCGGCTTGTCGAGCCGGTCGGGAATGTGACGCGGGGCAGGGATGTCGGTCATGCCGCCTCCACCTTTCTCAGGATGATGCGGCCCTGCTGGCGTTCGCCACGCGCATTCAGCACGACGGCCAGGATGATGGCGCTGCCCGAAATCGCCATCTGCCAGAAGGGCGAGATGTTGATGACCGGCAGCGCGTTGGAGATGATGCCGAGGAACAGCGCGCCGAGCACCGCACCACCGACCGAGCCGATGCCGCCGGCGATCGAGATGCCCCCGATTACGCAGGCCGCGATGATGTTGAGCTCATAGCCGTTGGCGACCTCGACCGAGGCGATCACATAGCGCGAGATCCAGAGGTAGCCGGCAAGCCCCCCGATCATGCCGGAGATGCAGAAGACGATGAATTTCGTGCGGCCGACATCGATGCCGGTATAGACCGACGCCGTCGGGTTGACGCCGATGGCATAGATCGAGCGGCCAAGCGCGGTACGCGTCATCAGCACGAAGAACAGCGCGATGACCAGGATGGCGATCCAGGACAGCACTGGAATGCCGAGGAAGGCGGCGCGCTGGAAGCCGATGAACTCGGGGCTCATCTTGTCGGCATTGACCCAGGCGCCGCCGGACAGGACGAAGGTGGCGCCGCGATAGATGGTCAGCGTACCCAGGGTCACCACGATCGAAGGAATGTTCAACCGCCATACCAGAAGGCCGTTGATGGCTCCCAGCACCAGCCCGACGGCGAGCGCGATGACGATCAGCACCGGGATCGGGATCGCCGGATGCGCCGCGTTCAGCATCGCCACCACCATGCCGGTGAAGCACAGATTGGAGGCCATCGACAGGTCGATCGACCGGGTCAGGATGACGACCATCTGGCCGAGCGCCAGGATCATCAGGATCGAGGTGTCGTTGAACACCTGGCGCAGATTGCCTGGGTCGGCGAAGGCCGGGAAGCGGGTCGAGATCAGCCCGATCAGCACGATGATGGCCGCTGCCAGCCAGATTTCGCGGTATTTCAGGAAAGCCTTCATGCCGCGATCCCCGCTGCCGTCCGGACCAGCGTCTCGGCGTCCAGCCCCTTGTTGTCATAGACCGCCGCGACCAGACCCTCGCGCATGACGACGACGCGGTCGGACATGCCGAGGATTTCGGGCAGTTCCGATGACACCATGATCACGGACAGGCCCTGCGCCACGAGCTCGGCCATGAAGCCGTGCACGGCCGCCTTGGAGCCGATGTCGATGCCCTTGGTCGGTTCGTCGAGGATGATCACCTTTGGCGCAGTCGCCAGCCATTTGGCAATGACGATCTTTTGCTGGTTGCCACCCGACAGCGTGCCGACATCCTGGCTAAGTGAGGAGGCCCTCAGGTCGAGGCGCTCGGTGTAGGAGCGGGCGAGCGAAAATTCCTCGGCCAACCGGAGCAGGCCTGACTTCGAGGTGCGCTTGAGTGAGGGCAGCGAGACATTCTGGAAGATCGGCAGGCCGATCACCACGCCTTGCTTGCCGCGCTCTTCCGGCACATAGACGATGCCGGCCTCGATCGAATCCGCCGCCGATTTCGGTGCGATCACCTTGCCTTCCAGCGTGATCGTGCCGCTTGATGTGCGGGTGATACCTGAAATCGCCTGCATCACTTCGCTGCGTCCGGCGCCGACAAGACCGTAGAAGCCGAGGATTTCGCCCTTGTGCAGCTCGAAGCCGATGTCGTTGAACTCGGTCGGGTGCGACAGGCCGGCGATGGAAAGCACCGGCGCGCCGATCTCGGCCTTGCGCCGCGGAAAAATGTGGTCGACGGAGCGGCCGACCATCATGCGCACGATCTGGCTCTGGCTGGCGTCCTTGATAAGGCCTTCACCGACCATCTCGCCGTCGCGGAACACCGTGTAGCGGTCGGCGATCCGATAAATCTCGTCGAACTTGTGGCTGATGAACAGGATCGCCTTGCCTTCGCTCTTGAGGAATTCGATCAGCAGGAAGAGCTCCTCGATCTCCTTCATCGAAAGGGCTGCGGTCGGCTCGTCCATGATGACGATCTGGGCGTCGATCGACATGGCCCGCGCCACGGCAACGAGATGCTTGTTGGCAATGCCAAGGTCCTTCAGCCGCGCGTCGGCGCCGATGTGGCCGGCATGCATGGTGTCGAGCACTTCGCGCGCATTTTTGCGCATCGTGCGCCAGTCGATGATGCCGAAGCGCGTGCGCGGCGCATGGCCGAGAAAGATGTTTTCGGCGACCGAAAGATCGTCGAACAGGACCGTTTCCTGATGGATGGCAGTGACGCCGTGGCCGAAAGCGGCATGCGCGCTGTGGAGAGTGGCGGCCTGGCCGTCGATGCTGATGGTGCCCGCATCGGGCTGATAGATGCCGGTCATGATCTTGACCAGTGTCGACTTGCCGGCGCCGTTTTCGCCGATCAGCGCCGTCACCTGGCCGGGATAGAGCGACAGGCTGACATCATGCAGCGCACGCACGCCGGGAAAGCTCTTCGAGATGCCGGACAGCGTCAGGCGTGGGGTGGAGGCTGTTGACCCCTCCTTCACCGTGCCGTGTTGGGCTGTCGTGTCCATGGTCGTATCAAGCCTGAAAGAAGGGTCCGTTTAAAGTCGCGGCGGGACGTGAGCCCCGCCGCGGCAGCTTGAGAGGGTTCCGGATCAATAGATCTTGGAGAACTTCTCGATGTTGGTCTTGTCGAACTGGAAGGGCGGAGCCATCGCAGCCGAGTTCGAGTCGTCGAGCGTGACCTTGCCGACGCGGCCGATCGACAGGGTCGCGCCGGGCTTCGCCTCTTCCTTCTTCACCGCCAGATCATGGGCGAGGTAGACGGCCGAGTAGCCGAGGTCGATCGGGTTCCAAAGAGCCACGGCCTGTGAAGCGCCGTTGTCGATGAACTTCTTGAACTCGGACGGCAGTGCGAGGCCAGTGACATTGACCTTGCCGATCAGATTCTCGTCGGTGACGACCTGGGCGGCGGCAACGACGCCGACGGTGGTCGGCGCGATGATCGCCTTGAGGTTCGGATAGGACTTCAGCAGGCCCTTGGCTTCGTCGGTGCTCTTGGCCGAGTCGTCATCGCCATAGACGGTGGCGACGAGTTTGATCTTCGGAAATTTCTCCGGCAGGATTTTCTTGGCCGCGTCGATCCAGGCGTTCTGGTTGGTCGCGGTCGAGGACGCCGACAGGATGGCGACGTCGCCGCCTTCCGGCAGATAGTCGGCGGCAAGCTTGATGATGGTCTCGCCGATCAGGCCGGTGTCGGACGGATTGAGGTGAAGCTGGCGGCCTTCCTTGGCGACGCCGGAATCCCAGGAGATGACGGTGATGCCGCGCTCCATGGCCTTCTTCAGCACCGGCACCAGCGCGTCGGCGTCATTGGCGGAAATGGCGATGGCGTTGACCTTCTGCGCGATCAGCGAGTTGACCACTTCGATCTGCGCTTCGGCGGTAGCCTTGGTCGGACCGGTGTAGATGATGTCGACATCGCCGAGTTCCTTAGCCGCCTCTTCGGCGCCCTTGTTGGCGGCGTCGAAGAAGCCGTTGCCGAGCGACTTCACCACCAATGCGATCTTGACGTTCTCGGCATAGGCGGCATTCACGAACATGGCGGCCGAGAACGCGGCCGTCACCATCAATTTCTTCAGAAAGCTCATCGAATATCCTCCCTTGAGCGTTGCATTCCATCGCCGCTGCGGGCGTGAGGGTGTCTCAGGCCTGCAGTGAAGATTCTTCCTTTGCCGACTTGCGGGCGACGATCAGCGTCACGCCTGCGGTCTCCAACATCTTGGCTTCGCGATCCTCGATGCCGTCATCGGTGATGACGGTGGCGATGCGCGACAGGCCGCACAGGATCAGGCTGGAGCGCTTGCGGAATTTCGAGGAGTCGACCAGCACCACCAGCTCGTCGGCCTGGTCGATCAATTTCTGTTCCGCCTGGATCAGCAGCGGGTCGCCTTCCATCAGGCCGAGCGGGCCCAGCCCTTGCGCGCCCATGAACATGCGGCGCGCATAAAAATTGCGCGTCACGTCATTGTCGAAGGGCGACAGGATGATGTTCTGCTCGCGATAGATCGTGCCACCCGACAGCATCACCGTGTTCTTGGAGTGCTTGAGCAGATGCTCGGCGATCGGGAACGAATTGGTGAAGATCGGCATGCGGCGGCCGGTCAGGAAATGCACCATCTGAAAGGTGGTGGTGCCGCCATTGATGATGATCGGCTCGCCGTCCCCGCACAATTCGACCGCTTCTCGTGCAATCGCCCGCTTCTGCGAAGCGTTGATCGTTTCGTTGACGGAAAAGGGCCGGCCGGCCAGGCCTATGAATTGCGGTGGCGAGATCGCCTCGGCGCCGCCGCGCACCCGGCGCAGGCGCTTTTGCACATGAAGAGCCGCGATGTCGCGCCGGATCGTTGCCTCGGACGACTCCGTCAGGTCGACCATCTCCTGCACCGTCACCACAGGCTTTTCCTGGACGGCGGACAGAATGATCCTGTGGCGCTCTTTTTCGTGCATGGTTCCTCCCTGCCTGGTCATCTAGGCACTCAAAACGAGCAGTGTCAATCATTTCCGATCATATAATTTCATTGTGCAGTGCAATATGATTGATGTTGATCGTTTATGATTGACAAGCGGGCTGCTTGCGTAGACATTCCCGGCAAAATGGACCGCGGCGCTTTGCGTCCCAGGGAGGATAACTATGCTCGACAAGCGCTCCGGCTCGCGCCTTGCCAATCTGTGGGATGATGCGAAAGCCAAGGGGATGAGCGACCCCGAGCTTCTGGTCTATCGTTCCAACACACTCGGCTCCGACAAGCGCGTCACCAATTATGGTGGCGGCAACACCTCCTCCAAGATCCAGCAGAAGGATCCGCTCAGCGGCGAGACCGTCGAAGTGCTCTGGGTCAAGGGCTCCGGTGGCGACAGCGCTTCGATCAAGCTCGATGGCTTCGCCACGCTCTACATGGACAAATTGCGCGCGCTGAAAGGCCTTTATCGCGGCGTTGAGCATGAGGACGAGATGGTGGGCTATCTGCCCCACTGCACCTTCAACCTCAATCCGCGCGCGGCCTCGATCGACACGCCGCTGCACGCCTATGTGCCGAAGCCTTTCGTCGACCACATGCATCCCGATGCCATCATCGCGATTGCCGCGGCGAAGGATTCCAAAGCGCTGACCAAGGAGATCTTCGGCGATGCCATCGGCTGGCTGCCGTGGAAGCGGCCTGGCTTCGAACTTGGCCTGTGGTTGGAGAAGTTCTGCGTCGAAAACCCGGCCGCCAAGGGCGTCATCCTCGAAAGCCACGGCCTGTTCACCTGGGGCGACACGCCCAAGGAATGCTACGAGACGACGATTTCGGTGATCAACCAGGCGATCGAGTGGTTCGAGCGCCGCTCCGAGGGCCTGGCGATCTTCGGCGGCGAAGTGGTCAAGTCGCTCGATGCCAAGGAGCGCCGTGCCATCGCGGCGAAACTGATGCCGAAAATTCGCGGCCTGATCTCGGAAAAGAGCCACAAGCTCGGCCATTTCGACGATTCCGCCGCCGTGCTCGAATTCGTCAACTCCAGGGATTTGCGGCCGCTGGCGGCACTCGGCACCTCCTGCCCGGACCATTTCCTGCGCACCAAGATCCGACCGCTGGTCATTGAGTTCGATCCGGCAAAGCCTGATGTCGATGCGGTGATCGCCCGCCTCGCCGACGACATCGCCGAATACCGTGTCGGCTACCAGGCCTATTACGACAGCTGCAAGCATCCGGACTCGCCGGCCATTCGCGATCCCAATGCCGTGGTCTATCTGATGCCCGGCGTCGGCATGTTCACCTTCGCCGGCGACAAGGCGACGGCGCGCATCTCGGGCGAATTCTACGTCAACGCCATCAACGTCATGCGCGGCGCCTCGACTGTCTCCTCCTATGTCGGGCTGCCGGCGCAGGAGGCTTTCGACATCGAATACTGGCTGCTCGAGGATCTCAAATTGCAGCGCATGCCGAAGCCGAAGTCGCTCGCCGGCCAGATCGCGCTGGTCACCGGCGGCGCCGGCGGCATCGGCCGCGCGACGGCCAACCGGTTGCTGCGCGAAGGCGCCTGCGTCGTGCTGGCCGACATCGATGAAACAGCGCTCGCCAGCGCCAATGAGGAGCTGGCCAAGGCCTATGGCAAGGATTTTGTCCGCCCCGTGGTCATCAACGTCACCTCGGAAGACCAGGTCATCGCCGGCTTTGCCGAGACGGCGGTCGAGTTCGGCGGCATCGACATTCTGGTGTCGAATGCCGGTCTCGCTTCCTCGGCGCCGATCGAGGAGACGTCGCTGGCGCTGTGGAACAAGAACATGGATATCCTGTCCACGGGCTATTTCCTGGTCTCGCGGGAAGCCTTCCGGCTGTTCAGGGTCCAAAAAATCGGCGGCAATGTCGTCTTCGTCGCCTCCAAGAACGGCCTTGCCGCTTCGCCCAATGCGGCCGCCTATTGCACCGCCAAGGCCGCCGAAATCCATCTGGCGCGATGCCTTGCGCTAGAGGGCGCGGAAGCGCAGATCAGGGTCAATGTCGTCAATCCGGACGCGGTGCTGCGCGGTTCAAAAATCTGGACCGGCGAGTGGAAGGAACAGCGCGCCGCCGCCTACAAGATGTCCACGGACGATCTGGAAGAACATTACCGCTCGCGCTCGATGCTGAAGCGCTCGGTCTTCCCGGAAGACATCGCCGAGGCGATCTATTTCTTCGCCTCCGACATGTCGGCCAAATCGACCGGCAACATCATCAACGTCGACGCCGGCAACGCGCAGAGCTTTACGCGCTAATTTTGGAGCGCTTCCCTTCTCCCGTTCACGGGGAGAAGGTGGCCCGATGGGCCGGATGAGGGGCGGCGCCAGCCGAACACATTCTTGGGAGGAACCTGCACTTGTCCGAAACCATCATCTCGGCCGACCTCGTCGCCAGCCACAACACCGCGCGTGAGCCCGACCTCGAGCGCGACTACGCCTCGCTCGGCGAGCGCCTCGACCGCCGGGGCATCGCCATCGACGCTATCCGCGGCAAGGTGGAAAAATTCGCGGTTGCCATACCGTCCTGGGGCGTCGGCACCGGCGGCACGCGCTTTGCCCGCTTTCCCGGCGCCGGCGAGCCGCGCGACATCTTCGACAAGATCGAGGACTGCGCTGTCATCAGCCAGTTGACGCAGGCGACGCCGACCGTTTCCTTGCACATTCCGTGGGACAAGGCCGATCCGAACCGGCTCAAACAGGCGGCTTCGCGCTTCGGCCTCGGCTTCGACGCCATGAACTCCAACACCTTCTCCGACGCCAAGGACCAGAAGCTCTCCTACAAATTCGGCTCGCTCTCGCATGCCGATGCCGGCACGCGCCGGCAAGCGGTCGAGCACAATCTCGAATGCATCGAGATCGGCAAGACGCTCGGCTCCAAGGCGCTGACGGTGTGGATCGGCGACGGCTCGAACTTTCCCGGCCAGGTCAATTTCGCCAAGGCGTTCGAGCGCTATCTCGACGCCATGAAGCAAGTCTATGCCGGGCTGCCCGCTGACTGGAAGCTGTTCACCGAACATAAGATGTACGAACCGGCCTTCTATTCCACGGTCGTACAGGACTGGGGCACCAACTACCTCATCGCCAAGGAATTGGGCGACAAGGCCTTTTGCCTCGTCGACCTCGGTCACCACGCGCCCAACGTCAACATCGAGATGATCGTGTCGCGGCTGATCCAGTTCAAGAAACTCGGCGGCTTCCACTTCAACGATTCGAAATATGGCGATGACGACCTCGACGCCGGCTCGATCGATCCCTACCGGCTGTTCCTGGTCTTCTACGAACTGGTCGATGCCGAACTGTCCGGCGCCGAGGGTTTCGATCCCGCTCACATGCTCGACCAGAGCCACAACGTCACCGATCCGATCGAAAGCCTGATGCTGTCGGCGGTCGAGGTGCAGCGCGCCTATGCGCAGGCGCTGCTGGTCGATCGCAAGGCGCTGGAAGGTTTTCAGGAGGCCAACGACGCGCTGATGGCGACGCAAACCCTGAAGGCGGCCTACCGCACCGATGTCGAGCCGATCCTGGCCATGGCGCGGCTGAACACCGGCGGCGCCATCGATCCGGTCGCCGCCTACCGCGCGGCGGGCTACCGGGCCAAGGTCGCGGCCGAGCGGCCGGCGGTTGCCGGTGGCTCGGGCGGAATTGTCTGACACCGAGCCAGCCCCCTCATCCGGCCGCTTCGCGGCCACCTTCTCCCCATTGGGTAGAAGAGACTGGCGTCGGCGCTGACAAGCTCCTCTCCCTCGGGGAGAGGTCGGATTGCCTCGAATTGCCCTTCGCAATTCGGTTGGCAATTAGGGTGAGGGGGTCTCTTTCTCACGCTCCTTCAATTGTCAGTAGACTCGATCAGTCCAACACGGTCTTCTAGGCATCCCCCGCCAGGAGAACCCGCCATGCACGTCACCCGTCGGACATTGATCGCCGCCAGTCTTTCCATCACCTTCGCCCTCGCGCCACTGACCAGCGTCTTTGCGGCATCCCCCGCACCGGCCAAGGGCGAGCATGGCATGGTGGTGACTGCCCAGCATCTGGCCTCGGAGGTCGGCGTCGAGGTGCTGAAGAAGGGCGGCAATGCCGTCGATGCGGCGGTCGCCGTCGGCTATGCGCTGGCCGTCGTCTACCCCAATGCCGGCAACATCGGCGGCGGCGGCTTCATGACCATCCGTTTCGCCGATGGCAAGTCGACCTTTCTCGATTTTCGCGAGCGCGCGCCGCTGGCGGCGACCAAGACGATGTATCTCGACAAGGATGGCAACCCGGTGAAGGGCGCCAGCCTGGACGGCTATCTCGCCGTCGGCGTGCCTGGCTCGGTCGCCGGTTTGGAAATGGCGCGCGAGAAATATGGCACGCTTTCAAGACAGGACCTGATGGCTCCGGCTATTCGCTATGCCAGGGATGGTTTCATCCTCAATCAGGGCGATGCCGCCTCATTTGCCGGCAGTGCTGAAAGGTTGGCGAAGGACCCGGCGGCGGCTGCCGCCTTCCTGAAACCCGACGGCAAGTCCTACGGCATCGGCGAGAAGCTGGTTCAACCTGACCTTGCCGCGTCGCTCTCGGCGATTTCCGAAAAAGGCCCCGATGCCTTCTACAAGGGCGCCATCGCCGACGCCATCGTCAAGGTGAGCGGCGCCAAGGGCGGCATTCTGGCCAAACAGGATTTCGAGCAATATGCGGTGCGCGAACTGAAACCCGTCACCTGCTCCTATCGCGGCTACGAGATCACCTCCTCACCGCCGCCGAGCTCCGGCGGTGTCATCATCTGCGAAATCCTCAACGTGCTCGAAGGCTATCCGTTGTCCTATCTCGGTACTGGCTCGGCCGAGACGGTGCATGTCATGGTCGAGGCGATGCGCCATGCCTATGTCGATCGCAACTCGGCGCTCGGCGATCCCGATTTCGTCGACAATCCGATCTCGAAACTGCTGGACAAGGCCTATGCCAAGGATATCCGCGACAAGATCGATCCGTTCCGGGCCGGCGTATCGCAGGACCTGATGCCGAAGGGTTTTGGCGAGTCGAAGGAAACGACGCATTATTCGATCATCGACAAGGACGGCAATGCGGTCGCGGTGACCTATACGCTGAACGGCTCCTTCGGCGCCGGCGTCGTTGCCGACGGCACCGGCATCCTGCTCAACAACGAGATGGACGATTTCACCCAGAAGCCCGGCGTGCCCAACCTCTATGGCCTGGTCCAGGGCGAGGCCAACGCCATCCAGCCGAAGAAGACACCGCTCTCATCGATGAGCCCGACCATCGTCGCCAAGGACGGCAAGCCGTTCATGGTTATCGGCAGCCCGGGCGGCTCGCGCATCATCACCATCACGCTGGAAGTGATCGTCAACGTCATCGACCACGGCATGAACATCCAGGAAGCGATCGACGCGCCGCGCATCCATCATCAATGGTTGCCCGACACGGTTTATGTCGAGCCGTTCGGCCTGTCGCCGGACACCGAGAAATTGCTGGCCGGAATGGGCTACCATCTCGATCTCGGCGGGCAGACCTGGGGGCAGGCGGCCGGCATCTTGGTCGGCGGCAAGAGTCTGGCGGAAATCGAGAAGGGCGGCGGCGCGCGCTACAATGGCGCCATCGACAGCCGCGCCGCCTCAGGCGAGGCGCTCGGATACTGATCCCAGGTGGATTCTCGGATAGCGCCGGCTCACGGTAGGGCCGGGGTCATCAGGTAACCAGCGTGACGGTCGATGCGATCAGCATCAGGGCGGCGATGCCGACGAACAGCGCGTAGATGCGCGGCCGGTCGAGCAGAAGCGCGTTTCCGGAGATCCAGGCCGAGGTGGCGCCGCCGAGCGCGAAGAGGAAGCCGTTGCGATGGCCAAAGGTCATCGACGCGGCCATCAGTCCGCCAATGATTAGAGCGCCGAACACGATGATCACGGCGACCGCGTACTTCTCGAAATCGTTGCCACCGCCCATGGCTGGCCCGATCGCATTCAGATTGGACAGGTCGTCCGGATCGAAAGGGTTCGTCGACCCGTATTCGTCTTGACCGATCGATTCTCGCATCACTCATTCTCCGCTGACCGGCAACAAACCATCAACACTTGCCGAGTGCAACCCGATCGCACGCCCCTCTCCGTGTTGGCCGTCATCTTCAACACGTTCCGGCGGCGCTTGTCACCGCTTTTTCGGGGCACCCTGCTCGAATGCAACACCCGCCAGCGCTCTGACGGCACGCCGTGATCTCATTTCCATATAGGCCCCGTTCTCGGAGAAAAGATGATGCCGCCGATCAATTCGACGCCCGCATGCGCCACGCGGCTGCGGCGGGGAGTCGCAGCATCCAGGCATGCGACAGCGAGATTGTTGATATCCGGTTGCATCTTAAATGTTGACTATGAAAATCATGTTTTATAGTCAACCGACATGGGCCGCTCGAGGCCGTCGTCCGCAAACAGGCACGCCACGTTGGAAACAGACCAGGAAGCCCGGCCCGGCAGGACAGCCAATCGTGCGCGCGGCTGGATAACCCGACGCGGCACTTTCGCGCTGTTCGCATTGCCCTTGGCCGTACTCATGCCGCGGGCGGCCGCGGCGAAGCCTTTGCGCATCGTCTGCCTGGACGACGGACTGGCGGAGACCTTGCTGATGCTCGGCGTTACACCAATCGCCGTCGCCGACCATGAAGTCTGGGAGAAGTGGGTGGTCGAGCCGCCACTGCCGCCTGAAGTTGCCGATATCGGCACGATCCTGGAGCCCAATCTCGAATTCCTGCAGCAGCTTCGCCCCGACATCATCCTCTCCACTCCCTATCTCGACGGCATCAAGCCGCTGCTCGAACGCGTCGCGCCGGTGACGACGATCGGCATCTACACGCCGGACGGCCAGCCCTATCGGCGTGCAATCGAGGCGACCCGGCAGCTCGCGGCACTGGTCGGGAAGGAAAGCGAAGGCGAAGCGCTGATCGCGGCGACGGAAGCCTGTTTCGCCGATGTCAGGCAGAGGCTGGAACCGCTTTCGGCGCGGCCGATCTACGCCGTCAGCTTTCTCGATCCCCGCAATGTGCGCGTCTATGGCGAGAAAAGCCTGTTTCAGGCGGTGTTCGACCGCATCGGCATCCGTAACGCCTGGACCGGCGAGACAAATTACTGGGGATTTGCAACCGTCGGCATCGACGGCCTGGCGACGTCGAGTGACGCGCGCCTTGCCTATCTCGAGCCCCTGCCTGAAGGGGCGGGCGGCACGCTGACCGAAAGCCCGGTCTGGAACGCCATGCCTTTCGTGCGCAACCGCTCGATCATGCGCCTTGCCCCAGCGCTGATGTTCGGCGCGCTGCCTTCGGCGAGCCGCTTTGCCCGGCTGCTGGCCGCTGCGCTGACGGCGGAGCACGCCGGTGGCTGAGCAGCAAGCAATCTTGTCCGGCGATGCCAGCCTCGTCTCCGGTCGTGCGTCGTCGTCCCGTATATCAGACAGATATCCCCTGGGCGCGATTCTGCTTTGCGTCGTGCTCCTTGGCGCTGCAGCCGCAGCGACCCTCTCGAACCTCGTCGTGCAATTGCCGCCGGCGCTCTGGCTCGATGCGCTCGCCAGCCCCGATATCGACGACATGCGGCAGGTGCTCGTCCATTACGCCTTCCTGCCCAGGCTTGCCGTCAGCCTTCTCTGCGGCGCGGCCCTCGGATTGGCCGGGACGGTGCTGCAACAGGTCCTGCGCAACCCGCTCGCCTCGCCCGAAACCATCGGCGTCTCGGCCGGCGCCCATCTGGCGCTGGCGCTGGCGACGCTGCTTGCGCCGTCGCTGCTTGCCCACGGCCGCGAATGGGTGGCGCTTGCCGGCGCCTTGACCGCCCTTGCCGCGGTCTTCGCGCTGTCCCGGCACAAGGGCCTGTCGCCGCTCTCGGTCGTGCTCGCCGGGCTCGTCGTCAGCCTCTATGCCGGCGCCATTGGTGCCGCACTGGTGGTGCTGCGGCATGAATGGCTGGCGAGCCTATTCATCTGGGGCGCCGGCTCGCTCGGCCAGCAGGACTGGTCGAAGACGCTGTGGCTCTTGCCGCGCCTGGGCGGTGCCGCGCTGCTGATCGGGCTGATGGTGCGGCCGTTGACCTTGCTTGGCCTCGACGATGAAGGCGCGCGCAGCCTGGGCGTCCCGCTCGGCGCCTATCGCTTCGCCGGACTGGCGGCGGCGGTCGCGCTCATCGCCTTTGTCGTCGCCGCCGTCGGCGTCATCGGTTTTGTCGGCCTCGCCGCCGCGACCCTTGCCCGCATCGGCGGCGCCCGGCGGCTCGGCCAGCAGCTGGTGATGGCGTCGCTCATCGGCGCCGCCTTGCTGTGGGCTGCCGACCAGGGCGTGCAGATCGCGACCGGCCCGCAAGGTGACCTGCTGCCGACCGGCGCGATGATGGCGCTTCTCGGCGCGCCGCTGTTGCTGTGGCTGCTGCCGCGCCTGGCGCTCGGGCTGGAAACGCCGGCGCTCGGTTCGGAGCGCCTGCCGCGCGCTCGCCACTCCGCCCTCGTGCTGGCGGTTATCGGCGGCGTCCTGCTTCTGCTGCTCGGGCTGGCCCTGCTTTATGCGCCGGGGCCGCATGGCTGGGCATTCGCGTTTGGCGACCAGTTGCAACCCTTGTTGTCCTGGCGGCTGCCCCGGGTCTCCGCTGCGCTGTCGGCTGGCGCCATGCTGGCGTTGGCCGGGCTGATGATGCAGCGTCTCACCGGCAATCCGATGGCCAGCCCCGAAGTGCTCGGCATCAGCGCCGGCGCCGCGCTCGGCATGATGGTGGCGCTGTTTTCGCTGTCAGATGCCGGCCGCCCAGTGCAGACCGCCGCCGCCACCATCGGTGCCTTCGCTGCCCTCTTGGTGACGCTGTCGATCGGCCGCCGCGCCGCCTACGCGCCGGAGCGGCTGCTGCTTGCCGGCGTCGCTATGACCGCCCTATTCGACGCGCTGATCCTGGTGCTCACCGCCACCGGTGACCCGCGCGCCATGCTTTTGCTCAACTGGCTCACCGGCTCGACCTATAGCGTCGACACGGGTTCGGCCTTTTTCACCTCGACAACAGCCTTTTGCCTGTTCCTGGCAACCCCGCTCTTCATGCGCTGGTTGGACATGCTGCCGCTTGGATCGGCCGCGGTGCAAAGCCTTGGCGTTAACCTCAGGGCAACGCGGCTTCTGGTGCTTCTGATGGTGGCAGCGCTCACTGCCGCGTCGACGCTGGTGGTCGGGCCGTTGACCTTCATCGGCCTGATGGCGCCGCACCTGGCACGCCGCCTCGGCCTGTCGCGCGCGCTGCCGCAAGCCATCGGCGCGATGCTTGCCGGCGCGCTGATCATGGTCTGCGCCGACTGGGTCGGCCGCACCGCCATCTTTCCGCGCCAGATCCCGGCCGGCCTCGTCGCCACGCTGATCGGCGGCCCGGTGCTGATGTGGCTGTTGCGCCGCCGCTGATTTTGTCCCTGTGAGATATTCATGTCCAAGTCGACGCCAGCCTCGATCGCCGACACCACCGTCCACGATCTCCTGTCCAGCGCGGGCGGCGACCCCTGGCGGGTCTTCATCCATGTGCCGTCCGGGCCGGCGCCCGAGGCCGGCTGGCCGGTGCTCTACTTGACCGACGGCAACGCCGTCATCGGCACGGCGGTCGACGCCATGCGTGCGCAGGCCTTCTATCCCTTGGGCACCAATGTCGGCTGGGGCGTCATTGTCGCCATCGGCTATCCCGTCGACGGCGCTTATGACCCACTGCGCCGCTCCTGGGACCTCGGCCCGCCGCCGGGTAAGACCTATCCGCCCTTCTATGAGGGCACATCAGAAGTCAGGACCGGCGGGGCAGGGGATTTTCTGGCCTTCATCGAGGAAGAACTGAAGCCCTGGGTCGCCGGCCGGACCAGGATCGATGAGAAGCGCCAGGCGCTTTACGGCCATTCCTTCGGCGGCCTGTTCGCACTCTACGCGTTGTTCACCCGCCCGCTTTCGTTCCGCACCTTTATCGCCGCCAGCCCCGCCATTTATTGGGAAGACCGCGCCATCGACCGCTTTCTCGAAGGCTTCGAGGCGGCCGTCCCCGATGGCCTGACGGCCGATGTGATCCTGTCGGCCGGCGAGTACGAGACCGAGAAGCTGGCGCCGTTCCAAATCGGCGCGGAGGACGAGGAAAAGCGCCTGCAGCAGAAGAAGCTGACACGCACAGGTGAATTCGCGCGGGCAATGGCCGAGCGCCTCGACGCTCTGCCTGGGATCCGCGCGAGCTTCGAGCTGCATGCCGGCGAAAACCACATGTCGATCCTGCCGGTGACGGTCAACCGTGCGGTGCAGGCTGCCTTCGCGGTGAGGGAAAGGAATACCGCCCTTGAACGCCTGCCTCGGTGAGACGGTAGGCACCGCGCGCCGTCATTCCTGTGAAGGGGGGGCGCTCAATCGACGATAGGGGACGCCATCGAAGCTTGCCGTCACAAAATCCGTGACGGACATCTTGCGCTTGCGTCCGTCGCTGCAGGCGTAAACCGGCCAACCGGCATCGCTGCATTCGCTGGCAGCGCAGATACGCGCCAGGCAGTTACCGATAGTCAATCGGAAGCCGCCCTTGCCGACGAAGCCTTGCAACAAGCTGCCGTCCGCCGCGCGCCATGTCCGCGCACGGAATTCCGCCCGCAAAAGCGATGGTTCGAGAGAGACCGCAAGATTGGTTTCGCCGGGACGCCCTGTGAGCTGCAGACGGAAGCGCGCCATTGCAGTCGCGTATGCGGTCACAAGATCTGGTTCGCGAAAATAGGCGATCGGCAGGTTGGAGCGGTCAAGCAGATGAGACATGCGCTCGCTTGCCTCAACCGGCGTCAGCAAGACAACAAAGGTAAGAAAGGCGAAGCAAGCTCGCGACATTTTCCAGCAGCCACATCGATCTCGGCCTGCCGGTTTGGCCCCGGTTGCCCGTCCAGTAACATCCCGCCAATCGTCGCCCTGCGCAAGCCGCTTGCTGGGGCAGTCCATAAGGCGGCCGCGTGTGCAATTCGCAAGGCCACCGAGTTAAAGCGCTTGGAGCCGAAGAGTTGACCCGCCTCGACGAATTTGCGCGGGCGATAGCCGAGCGCCTCGATAGACTGCCTGGCGTGCGCGCGAGTTTCGAACTGCATGCCGGCGAGAACCACATGTCGATCCTGCCGGTGACGGTCAACCGCGCTGTGCAGGCGGCGTTCGCGGTGAGAGGCCGCTAGGCGCCCGCGGCCTTGATCCTTAAAATCATGTTTTCCTGTTTTGCGGCCATGTCCGCGTCCATCGCGCCAAAGCGAAGGGTGCAGCGGAACATCCCTTCCGGAGCGATGCGAACGAGGCGGCCTCTTTCCTCGGCCGCGCGATAGCCATCGGGTTCGGCAGTTGCCGGCAGCACAAGGCCGAGCGCGTCCTGGTCGCGGCCGCGCGTGATCCAGCGCACGGCATAATTCAGTTCATCAGGGCGAAAGCTGACGAAATCCGCTGTCTGGTCAGGGTGGACCTGCAATGCGTGCGCCCAGCCCTCGGCATCCGCCCTTGCCTTCATTGTCAACACGAGTTCGGGGTCGATCGGCTCGCCCTTGGTCAGCAGACGATGCCGCGAGGGATCGGCGACTATGGCATCGCGATAGGCAAGGTAGCTTTCACTCGGCGTGAAAAAAGGGGGAAGCACCTGGCGCACGATAATGTTGGCGCGGTCGTCGACCACGCTGTCGACCAGACGACCGTCATCCACCGGTCTGAAATTGATGTGCGCCAGATACATCAAATTCATGGGCGAGCGCTTCAGGTTGGTGATGGCGATGTCGACGGCAACGCCGGTGGCGTCGCGCTGCAGCCGCACGGTCGGTTGCGTCACATAGTCGTGGCTGAAGGCGACTGTCTGGCGGCAGCGCCCGGTCAGGGCCATGAACGGCCCTTCTGCATTGTCCCCGATGATCAGCTGGACATCCCCATAGGGCGCATTGGGCAGGTCGCCATGCAGCGGATGGTGGTCGTCCGGACCCGGATTCCCCATCGCAGTGGCGCCACAGTGAATGAAAAACGCGCCGTAGTTGGAGAGATAGTCCCGGGTCGCAACCGGCTCGTCGAACATCGAGCGCATGGTCAGCGAGCGGTTGAGGAACGTTGCGTCCCAAATCTGCTGCCCCTGGAACGGCAGCATGACGATTTCGCCCTTCGCGTTGCTGATGCGAAGACCGGCAACTCCGGATCGATAGTGAAAGGCGGTGGCAACAAGCCCGCGATATCGCGCCACGGTGGTTTCCAGCGGACCAAACTGTTCGGGCACGAGGTCGACGAAGACATGATCGGAATAGTCGTAATGCATTGTTTCGACCTTCATCTGCCGCAAGCGTACATGCCGATAGTCGCAGGAAGCGTCTGGAAATCAACGGCTGTGAGCCTCGGATGCTCCGCCATACCGGCTGGCGCTCTCGACCTGGCGGACCGGCAGTTTGGCGATCGCCGGACAATTTCTTCGAATATTTGGGTGTTGGTCCGACCTTGGCGAATTTCACCGGAGAATGGTCCTGAATGTCGGGAGGTACCCGTCAAAGTCGGTAGACTTCTCCCGGTTCGCCAGCTAGCTAGATCGATATCAAAAGAGGGCAGACTCGGGGACCATCCAAAGTGAAAATCAGATACGTCGCTGGCATAAGCTGGCCGCGCAGTGGACATCACCTGATGCATCGGCTCGCCCTGAGCTATTTCGGCAACGATTTCAATTACTGCCTGTTTTATCCCACTGATAATCCCGATTGTTGCCGCACCTTCCCTTGCATCCGGCCGGGGGTCAAATTCTCGAAGAACCATGATTTCGATCTATCCGGGCGGATCCTGCCGGATGTTCCTTATCTGGTCCAGCATCGCTCGTTCATGCCTGGAACCGTATCGGACTTTGAACTGTATCTGCTCGATGGCGGCGCGGACACGAAGGAAAGTTTTAAAGAATTCGCACTCATCCGAACCGATGGATGGGCTGCCTTTATGGCAAAGTGGGTGGACAGCCGGATTAAGTTCGAGCGCCTGCTGGTGGCGTACGAAGATTTTGTGTCCGACCCGCAAGGGACCATGAAGAGGGTCATCCCGTTCTTTGCACCAGGAGAGCAACCCGATGAAGAGCGCCTGGCGCGCATTGTGAAGAACGAAACCCACGTCGCCGTCACCAAGCAAGGCGGCGAGGAGTGGACCGCCAATGCCGGTGTCAAGGCGTTCCGGAAAGTCGAGGCCTTTCGGTTCTATGACGCTGGATTGTTCCGGGAACTGGAACTCATTGCGCAGGAGAAGCGCCGCGGGATTACCAAAGAAGCCGCACCACGCCCCTCGAGTGGCCGCTTCAGGCTGCCGCTGATGAAAGCCATCTTCGGACGCTAGGCGGCGCCCGCAAAACCGGGGCGGCTCCTCGACGCCTCCGCGACAGCTTCAAACCAAACGCCGGCGCAGACATCAGGTCACCCGCGGTTCTATGCAGCAGAAGCCGGCGGCAGTTCGAACAATTTGGCGCCGTTCTCCTGGCCGCGCTCGACATAGCCGATAATGCCGAACCATCTGGCGACATCAGGCCCCTGTAGCCAGCTGCGCGAATGGATGGGAAGATTGCCGGCGAGCGCCTGGATGTGCCTGATGTGCCGCTTGCAGAAACGCACGGTCGAGGCCCGGAAGAAATCCTCCTGCGCGGCAAACAGCGTATCGGCGGCATCGCTGTTCTCATGCCAGGCGATGATCGCCACGGCCTTCTCGCCCTCGACCAGCGCGTGCGCCCTGGCTTCCTTCAAATTCATCATCAGATTGTCGTAGGCGATCTTGCTGTCCTTGCCGGCCGCCGCATACTCGTCCGACATCCGCTTGGACAGGCCATGAAACACATCCTCGAGATCCCCGAGCGTCGCTGCACGTGCTCTCATTTCACCTCCTGCAGCCCCATGGGAAGTTTGCCCTAGGGATGAGGGGGCGCCAAGCAAATTGAATCCGGATGCGGGCCGATAGGAGCAAAGTCGTTTCGCCGCTCGAGTCAGAGGGCGTGACGGGCTGCTTTCAGCCAAGCTAGCGGAAGCAGACCGAGACAACAAATTCTGGTCGAAAAATGGTGCCCAGAGGCGGATTCGAACCACCGACACGCGGATTTTCAGTCCGCTGCTCTACCAACTGAGCTATCTGGGCCTGTTCCGGCAAACGAAACTGCGTGAACCGGATTTCATGAAGGCGCCGTGGGCGCCCCTTGAAAGCGCGTGGGTTATAGCACGGGAATTCGGCCTGTCCAGCGCCTAGGTGGCGATTTCCGGCAGGAAAAGGGAGCCTGTGGAAAGGGCGGCTTCCTCAGGCACGTTCATCACCACAATGGTGCGCGGGCTGGCCCCTTTCGGCCCTTTGGCCTCTGTCCGGGCGCCGCCATGGCGCGCTGCAACTGCCGGGATCCGTCCTTAGCCGACGATCGGGATGCCGCAATGCATTCGCATCAACAGGCCAGCGGCAAACTGGCTGTCGCCTCTACCGGGCGCCTCCGGCCACGCCCTTGCGAAAATCAGACGGCGTCATGCCGGCCAGCTTGCGGAAGGATTTGTTGAAGGCGCTGAGCGAGCCGAAACCGGAATCCATGGCGACGCGCAGCACATTGGCGTCCTGATGCATCAACAGCGCCTGCGCGTAGCTCAGTCGCAACAGGTTGACATATTCATTGAGCGTCATGCCGGTCGATTTCTTGAACAGGCTCATGGCGTATTTGGGATGGATGTCGGCGGCGGCCGCGATGTTCATGCAATCGATGTCGTAGAGGAAATTCTCGGCGATGAAATCGCACATGCGCCCGACATTGCGCGACGATTGCTGGTCGAAGGCACTGCCGGCTTCCTGTCCGGCCGCCGTTTCGGGCACCAGCCGGTAAGGCTCGAACCGCACCCGCTCCAGCCGCAGCAGAAGCTCGTTGACGGCGTGCTCGGCCTTGGCCGGATCGCCCGAGCGGGCGTAGCGGTTCCAGCGGGCGAAATTATCGTTGTCGGATTGATCGGTGGCGGCGGTCACCAGCGTCGCGCCCGTCATCAGCCGGTGGCGCACATCCGCCGGCAGATGCAGCCGGAAGAAATGCACCAGGGGCAGATGCGCGCCGGCATAGATGGCGTCGTCGCTGAGATCGTCCATCTGGTGCGGCAGACCGCCCCAGAAGAAGCACATCTCGCCGGCCGAAAGCGAGATTTCGTGCTCGTTCATGCGGTAGTGCACGCTGCCGCGGACGATGAAATTCACCTCCACCTGGGCATGCCAATGCGGCTTCAGCATCACCAGCGGAGTGGTGTGAAACATCTGCAGGAGCAGCGGCAGGCCTTCGACGCTGCTGGCGCCCGGCTGGTAAAACGGCCGTTCGGGCATCTTACTTTCCGCCAATTCCGTATTCCCTTTGTCGGCGACAAGCCTTCCGCGCTGCATAGTCTAGCCACGCTCGCAGAGAGAGCAAATGAAATGGGAGGATTTCAATGCGCATCACACTGACCTGCGCCGCGCTCGCGCTTGCCCTGGGCTCAGCCCCGGCCTTTGCGCAGTCCGGCGAAATCACCATCTGGAGCTGGAATGTCGCCGCTTCGTCGCTGAAGGCAACGGTGGCCGGCTTCAACAAGCTGCATCCCGACATCAAGGTCACCGTTCAGGATCTCGGCAACCAGCCGACCTACGACAAGTCGATCGCCGGATGTGCCGCCGGCGGCGTCGGCCTGCCCGACATCGTCACCATCGAGAATGGCGAGGCCGAGAATTACTGGAGCCAGTTCCCCGACTGCTTCGTCGACCTGCATACGCTGGGCTACAGCGCGGAAGACCAGAAGAAATTCCCCGATTTCAAACGCACCGAGCTCGAGGTCGGCGACAAGGCCTATGCCATGCCGTGGGATTCAGGCCCTGTCGCCGCCTTCTATCGCCGCGACTTCTACGAGAAGGCCGGTGTCGACCCGGCGTCGATCAAGACCTGGGACGATTTCATCGCCGCCGGCAAGAAGATCCAGGCCGCCAATCCGGGCGTCTCGATGACCAACGCGGATTTCAACGGCGATAGCGAATTCTTTCGCATGATCTCCAACGAACAGGGCTGCGCCTATTTCTCCGAGGACGGCCAGTCGATCACGGTCAACCAGCCCAAATGCGTCGACGCCATGACCAAGGTCAAGGAAATGAAGGACGCCGGCATCGTCTCGTCCGCCGACTGGGGCACCAAGATTACCAACAACACCGCGGGCACCGTCGCCACCCAAATCTATGGCGGCTGGTATGAAGGCACCATCCGCACCGAATCGGCCGGTGAAAACGGCAAATGGGGCGTCTATCTGATGCCGAGCCTCACCGCAGACGGCCCGCGTGCTGCCAATCTCGGCGGGTCGTCGCTGGCCATCACTTCGGCCTCGAAGAACAAGGAAGCGGCCTACGAGTACCTGAAATACACGCTCGGAACCAATGAAGGCCAGATCACCATGCTGAAGGAGTTCGGCCTCGTCCCCTCGCTGGTCTCGGCGCTTGACGACCCCTACGTCAGCCAAGGCCTGCCCTATTGGGGTGGCCAAGCGGTGTGGAAGGATATTCTGGGCACCTTGCCCAAGGTTGTCCCCAGCCGCGGCACACAATTCCAGAGCGATGCCGAAATCATCGTTCGCGCGGTGCAGACCAAATATCTTGGCGGCGGCTATCCCGACGCCAAGGCCGCACTCGACGACGCCGCAAAACAGATCGCCGCGGCGACCGGATTGCCGGTCAAATCATAACCTCCCAGGGATGGGGTCCGGGACGGCTCGTGCCGCCCGGACCCTCCGCGTGCAAACTTGTCTGAAACATCTGGGATGAAGGGAGGAGGAAGATGCGCAACCGCAACGCCACGGCCTATCGTTTCCTGGCGCCCTATCTCCTGATCTTCTCCGTCTTCTGGGTGTGGCCGATCATCTCTTCGTTCATGATCTCGTTCCAGGCGACACGCACCGTGCCCTGGCGTTTCGCGCCCGGCTTCAACTGGGGCCGGCTAATCGGCGATCCGGCCTTCTTCAACGCGCTGAAGAACACGCTGCTCATCCTCGTCATCCAGGTACCGGTGATGATTGCGCTGGCCATGGTGATGGCGGTGCTTTTGAATTCGCCGCTCCTGAAGGCGAGGGGGCTCTACCGCTTCGCCTTCTTCGCTCCGGTCGTCGTCGGCGAGGTCGCCTATTCGGCGGTGTTCCGGCTGATGTTCAGCCTCGATTTCGGCATCGTCAACAAGCTCCTGAACAGCGTCGGGCTTCCCAAGATCGACTGGTTCTCCAATGTCACGCCGGCCATGGCGCTGATCATGATCGCGGTCACCTGGCGCTGGGCCGGCTACAACGCCATCATCCTGCTGGCCGGCATGCAATCGATCCCCGAGGATGTCTACGAAGCGGCGACGCTCGACCGTGTCAGCAAGATGAAGCAGTTCTTCTATATCACTCTGCCGTTGTTGAAGCCGGTCATCGTCTTCTGCCTGGTGCTGTCGATCATCGGCACCATGCAGCTGTTCACCGAGCCCTTCCTGATCACCGAGCGCGGCGGGCCGGGTGGCGGCACCGAGACGCTCGGCCTGCTGCTCTACCGCCAGGGTTTCCGGTCGCTCAATTTCGGCTACGCCTCGGCCGTCGCCTACACCATGGCGGCGCTGGCGATCGCGATCACACTGGTGCAACTGTGGCTGACGAGGGAAAAGCAATGAGCTCGCTCTCCTCCGCCCGCCTGCGGCGCAGCCTCTTACTGCATCTTTTCCTTACGCCGCTGGCGCTGATCTGGCTGTTCCCGCTGTGGATGATGGTGGTGTTCTCGACGATGCCCGACAACGGCATCTTCAGCCCCGGCATCGAGCTCTTGCCGCACGGCAATTTCGTCGACAATTTCAACAATCTGCAGCGCGACACCAACTTCGTCGGCGCCATCGGCATCTCCGTTTCGGTGGCGGTGACCTACACCTTCCTGTCGGTGCTGTTGACGTCGATGGCCGGCTGGGCGCTGGCGCGCTATCAGTTCTTCGGCAAGGGGGTGGTTGTCAGCATCATCTTCGGCACCATCACGCTGCCCTATGCGGTGGTGCTGATCCCGCAATTCATCATGGTGGCGCGCGACTTCCAGCTCGCCAACACCTGGGTGGCGCTGATCGTGCCGCCGCTGTTCAATTCGCTCGGCGTGCTGTTCATGCGCCAGAGTTTTTCGATGATGCCGGATGATCTGTTCGATGCCGCCCGCGTCGAAGGCGTGAAAGAATGGCGCATCTTCCTCTTCGTCGCGCTGCCGCTGGCGCGGCCGATGCTGGCGGCACTTGCCATCATCTTGTTCCTCGCGTCCTGGAACAACTACCTCTGGCCGCTTTTGATCAACAGCCAGCCTGGTTCAATGACGGCGCCGGTGGCGCTCGGCACGCTGATCGGCCTCACCAAGGTTTCCTGGGGCGGCATCATGGCGGGCGCGGTCATGCTGACCGTGCCGATGCTCATCGTCTTCGTGCTCCTGCAGCGCCATTTCATCGCCGGCATCGCCGCCGGCGCAGTCAAGTAAGAGGCAGCATGGCAACCGTTACGCTGAGCAATGTGGTCAAGCGCTTCGGCGCCTTCGAAGTCGTTCATGGCGCCAACATCGACATCAAGGACGGCGAGTTCGTCGTCTTCGTCGGCCCGTCCGGCTGCGGCAAGTCCACACTGCTCAGGATGATCGCCGGGCTCGAGGACATCAGCGGCGGCGAGATCGCCATCGGCGGCAAGCTGGTCAACGATGTCGAGCCGGCCGACCGCGGCATCGCCATGGTCTTCCAGTCCTACGCGCTCTATCCGCATATGAGCGTCGAGCAGAACTTGTCTTTCGGCCTGCGCATGACCGGCAACCCCAAGGCCGATACCGACCGGCGGGTGAAGCGCGCGGCGGAAATCCTGCGCATCAGCGAATTGATGGACCGGCGTCCGAAAAAACTCTCGGGCGGCCAGCGCCAGCGCGTCGCCATAGGCCGCGCCATCGTGCGCGAGCCGCAGGTGTTCCTGTTCGACGAGCCGCTCTCCAATCTCGACGCCGAACTGCGCGTCCAGATGCGGGTCGAGATCTCGCGACTGCACAAGGAACTCGGCGCCACCATGATCTATGTCACGCACGACCAGACCGAGGCGATGACGCTCGCCGACCGGATCGTCGTGCTGCGCGCTGGCCATATCGAGCAGATCGGCCGGCCGCTCGATCTCTATGACGATCCCGACAATCTGTTCGTGGCCGGTTTTGTCGGCTCGCCGAAGATGAACTTCATCAAGGCGCAAATCGTCGGGCACGATGCGCGCGGGGTCGTGATCGAACTGGCGGGCCAGGAGAAGACCCGTATCATCCAGCCGCTGACAGGCCCTGCGCCTGACGCGGGCAGCAAGGTCATCGTCGGCGTGCGGCCCGAGCATTTCGGCAGTGCCGGGGAGGGCGACACCGACCTTGTCGTGACCATCGACGTGGTCGAGCATCTCGGCGGCACGAGCTTTCTCTACGCCCGAACCGCCCACGGCGAAGATGTGGTGATCCAGCGCGACGCGGCGAAGGTTCCCACCACCTCCGAGGTCACCGTCTCCATCCGCAAATCCTATCTGTTCGACGAAAACGGGTTGCGGCTGCGCTGACCGGCCGCCCCTTCCAGCTTTCAAGGAGAATGACAATGACCGCAACCACGCCCATTCGCTGGGGCATTCTCGGCCCGGGCAGCATCGCCCAGGCCTTCGCCAGCGGCGTGGCCGCTTCGCGCACCGGAAGACTGGTCGCCATCGGCGCGCGCAATCCCGGCAAGCCGGGCCTCGCCGAGAATTTTCCCGGCGCCCGCATCGTCGACGGGTATGAAGCGCTGCTTGCCGATCCCGACATCGATGCCGTCTACATTGCGGTTCCGCATCCCGGCCACGCGCAATGGGCGATCCGGGCGGCGGAAGCGGGCAAGCATGTGCTGTGCGAAAAACCGCTGGCGCTGACCGCCTTCGAGGCCGACGCCATGATCCATGCCGCGCGCAAGGCCGGCACCTTTCTCGGCGAAGCCTTCATGTACCGGCTGCATCCGCAGACACTGAAGCTGATGGAACTGATCAAGTCCGATATCATCGGCGAGATCAGGATGATCAAATCGAGCTTCGGCTTCGCCATGCCGCGCTTCATGCCGGGGCACCGGCTCTATGCCAACGAAGCTGCCGGCGGCGGCATTCTCGACGTCGGCGGCTATACCGTCTCGATGGCGCGGCTGATTGCCGGGGCGGCGGCAGGCCTCCCCTTTGCCGAGCCGGACAAGGTGGTCGGTACTGCCCATCTTGGCCAGTCCGGCGTCGATGAATGGGCTTCGGCGCTGCTGCACTTTCCCGGCGGCATCGTCGCCGAGGTCTCCTGCAGCATCTCACTCGACCAGGACAATGTGCTGCGCATCCTCGGCACCAAGGGCCGTATCGAAGTGCCGGACTTCTGGTTCGCCGGCGGAAATCGCGATGTCGGCCTCGGCCGGATCGACGTGATCGGCGCCGACGGCTCGCGCCAGACCATCAGCGTCGACGAAAAGCGCCATCTCTATTCCTTCGAGGTCGATGGCGCCGGCGAGGCCATCCTTGCCGGACGGCAGGAATTCGCCTGGCCGGGCATGGATTGGGCCGACAGCCTGGGCACCTTGCGCGTGCTCGACAGATGGCGCGCCGCGGTCGGGCTGGAATATGGGATCGAAAGGGCCGCGCTGCGCACCGGCACCATTTCCGGCCGGCCTCTGCGGTCCGGCGGCACGGCGATCGGCAAGCGCGCCATTCCGGGCCTGGCGAAGCCGGCATCGGTGGTGGCGCTCGGCTTCGAGGATTTCCGCACATTCTCCTCGGGCTCGATCCTGCTCGATGCCTTCTTCGAGGCCGGCGGCAATCTGTTCGACACTGGCTATGTCTACGGTGGCGGCTATACCGAGACGCTACTTGGCCAGTGGTTGCAGAACCGCGGCGTGCGCGAGCAGTCGGTGATCATTGCCAAGGGCGCGCACTCACCGCTCTGCTATCCCGACGTGATCGGCAAGCAGCTTGCCCAGTCGCTCGACCGCCTGCAGACCGACCATGTCGACATCTATTTCATGCACCGCGACAATCCGGACGTGCCGGTCGGCGAATTCGTCGATGCGATGGATCAAGAGGCTAAAGCAGGCCGCATCCGTGGCCCGTTCGGCGGCTCGAACTGGACGATGCAGCGCATGGACGAGGCGATTGCCTATGCCGAGAAGAACGGCAAGCAGAAGCCCGGCGCACTCTCCAACAATTTTTCGCTGGCCGAAATGCTGGAGCCGATCTGGGCGGGTTGCGTCACCTCGTCCACTGATGACTGGAAGGCCTGGCTGACATCCAGGCAGATGCCGAATTTCGCCTGGTCGAGCCAGGGACGCGGCTTCTTCACCGAGCGCGCCGGGCGCGACAGGCACGACAGCGAGGAACTGGTGCGGGTCTGGTATTCGGAGCGCAATTTCGGCCGTCGCGACCGCGCCATCGAGCTCGCCGCCAGGCTGCATAAAAGCCCGATCCACATCGCTCTGGCCTATGTGCTCAACCAGCCCTTCCCGTCGGTTCCGCTGATCGGGCCGCGCACGCTGGGTGAGCTGGAAGACAGCCTGCGGGCGCTCGACATCGCGCTTTCGCCTGCCGATCTCGAGTGGCTGGACGGCGGCAGCCTGCACGCGGCCTGATAGAACAGGCCGCAAAGCGGCGTCAGGTCTCGTCGTCCGGCACCTTGACGCCGCCCCTGGTCGGGGTTCGCAGACTGGCATACATGCCGGTGGTACGGAATTGGCTTGGCGTGGTGCCGTAGAGGCGGCGGAAGACCTTCGAAAAATAGTTCGCATCCTCGAAGCCGCACAGGATGGCGACTTCCTTCACCGGCAGGAAGTCCGCCTTGGTCAACAGCTTTGCCGCCCGCTGCAGGCGCTGTTGCAGCACGAATTCGGCCGGCGGCAGGCCTTCGCTCTCAGCGAAGCAGCGCGAGAAATGGGCGCGGCTGAGGCCGCTGATCTGGACCAGCTCCGCCACCGGCAGCGGCTTGTCGAGATTGGAGTTTATATGGTCGATGACCGGCTGCATGGCGCTCTGCTTCTCGGCAAAGGCGTGCGAGCCGAACACATCGTCATAGAGCGCCATCGCCGCCTCGTAGGCGATAGCGGACGCGGCACCCGGTGAGGCCGCCCCCTTGATGAGGCGCAGGCTGCAATCGGCAAGGTGGTCGACCGTCGCCGGCTTAAGCCGAAACACCGGACCGGAGACGCTGAGGATCGACTTGTGGATGCGCAGCGCCTCTTCGCCGTTCATCGAAATCCAGAAATATTCCCAGCGCTCGTCCTTGGCCAGCCAGTAGCGGTGGTTGTGCGGCACCAGCACCAGCAGCGTGTCGTTCTCTTGCAGGCGGTAGTTGCGGTTCTCGTAGCGCAGCCGGCCTGTGCCGCTGATCGTGTGCTGGAGCACGGTGAACGGGGTCTGACCGCGTTTGCGCCCGTCCCAGTCGTAGGTCTCGTCCTCGCGCACCTCGTAGCCGGTGCTGGTCGGCATGGCATGCAGGCGCTGGCGGCCCCGCGGCAGCGAGATCGTGCGCATAGACTGTCCGTTGGCGATCAAATTCTGCAGCACAAAATTACCCTTGAAAGCATAATCCTTCTCTGGTCGCGCTCGTGAATAAGGGCATAATCCCCTTCGAAAAGCGAGAGAGATCCGCAGGCGAGGAGCGGACAGGGAGGTTGGCAGGCCGGAATCCGGCTTGTCCCGCACATATGTCACGACATGTGGCTGCAACCCATCCCCGTCGTTCCCGGCCTGTTATTGGAACAAGATGAGGTGCGGCTGATGAGTTTCAAAATCGCTATCATTGGCGCCGGCAGCGTCGGGTTCACCAAGAAACTGTTCACCGACATCCTCTGTGTGCCCGAATTCAGGGATATCGAATTCGCGCTGACCGACCTCAGCGAGCACAATCTCGGGATGATCAAGGCGATCCTTGACAGGATCGTCGAGGCGAACGGATTGCCAGCAAAAGTGACGGCGACAACGGATCGCCGCAAGGCGCTGGAAGGCGCACGCTATGTCATCAGCTGCGTGCGGGTCGGTGGTCTCGAAGCCTATGCCGACGATATCCGCATCCCGCTGAAATATGGCATCGACCAGTGTGTCGGCGACACGATCTGCGCCGGCGGCATCCTCTATGGCCAGCGCAACATTCCGGTGATCCTCGACTTCTGCAAGGACATACGCGAGGTCGCCGCGACGGGCGCCAAATTCCTCAACTATGCCAACCCGATGGCGATGAACACCTGGGCGGCGATCGAATATGGCAAGGTCGACACGGTGGGACTCTGCCACGGCGTCCAGCATGGCGCCGAGCAGATCGCCGCGGTGCTGGGCGCGAAATCGCCCAAGGAGCTCGACTATGTCTGTTCGGGCATCAATCACCAGACCTGGTTCATCGATCTGCGGCTGAACGGCCGCAAGGTCGGCAAGGACGAGCTGGTTGCCGCCTTCGAGGCGCATCCGGTTTATTCGCAGCAGGAAAAGCTCCGAATCGATGTCTTGAAGCGCTTTGGCGTCTATTCGACCGAAAGCAACGGGCATCTCTCCGAATACCTGCCCTGGTACCGCAAGCGGCCCGATGAGATCACGCGCTGGATCGACATGTCGGATTGGATTCACGGCGAGACCGGCGGCTATCTCCGCTACTCCACCGAAACCCGCAACTGGTTCGAGACGGAATATCCGCAATTCCTCGAAGCGGCGTCGAAGCCGATCGATCCCACGAAGCGCTCCAACGAGCATGCCAGCCATATCCTCGAAGCGCTGGAGACCAACCGCGTCTATCGCGGCCATTTCAACGTCAAGAACAATGGCGTGATCACCAATTTGCCGCAGGACGCCATCATCGAATCGCCCGGTTTCGTCGACCGTTTCGGCATCAACATGGCCGCAGGCATCACACTACCCGAAGCCTGCGCGGCGACCTGCATGGCCTCGATCAATGTCCAGCGCATGTCGGTCCATGCCGCGATATCAGGTGACGTCGATCTCTTGAAACTGGCCGTGCTGCACGACCCGCTGGTCGGTGCGGTGTCGACGCCGGAGGAGGTCTGGCAGATGGTCGACGAGATGGTCGTCGCCCAGGCCGCCTGGTTGCCACAATATGCGCATGCGGTTCCGGCCGCTAAAGAACGGCTATCGAAATCGCAGGTGAAGACCCGCGAATGGGCCGGCGCCGCACGGCGAAACGTGCGCTCGATCGAGGAATTGCGCGCCGAAAAAGCCGCGCTCAAACAGGCCGGCTGAAATCTCGGGCGCGGCGACGGACCTTGGGAGGCAGTTCCGCCGCAGTCAGCCGTCCAGGCAGAAGACGCGCAGCAGCAAACGTCTAAACACGAGGGAGGAGATAGATAATGAGGAATCTACGCAGCATTGGCATTGCCGCCGGACTGGCGCTGAGCGTCTCCGTTCCGGCACTCAACGCTTTCGCATCAGAGCCGACAGTCCCGCCGGTGCCGGCGACCTTTCCGGCCGAGGGCAAGATCAAGTATGTGGCGCGTGACTCCATCCTGGAGTTCAAGGCGCTGCCCGAATATCACGAGCCGGACTGGGTGACCGAAAAATACGTCAAGACCGGCAAGTTGCCGCCGGTCAAGGACCGGCTGCCGAAGGAGCCGCTGGTCTTCAAGACGGCCAACATGCCCGACGGCATCGGTGTCTATGGCGATACGATGCGCCATGTCATCGGCGGACGGCCGGAAGGCTGGAACTATGGCGCCGGCCAGACGCAAGGCTGGGGCGGCATCGATATCGGCCTCTCCGAATGCCTGACGCGTACCGCGCCGCTTTTCCAGGTCGAGGCCAAGGACACCGAGCCGCTGCCGAACCTCGCCAAGAGCTGGGAGTGGTCGAAGGACGGCCACAAGCTGACCATGCATCTTGTCGAAGGCGCCAAATGGTCCGATGGCGTGGCCTTCAACGCCGACGATGTCATGTTCTATTGGGATGACGAGGTGGTCGACCCGAATGTCTCGCCGCTCAATGGCGCGACGCCGGAAACCTTCGGCGTCGGCACGACGCTGAAGAAGATCGACGACTACACCGTCGAGTGGACGTTCAAGGATGCCTTCCCGAAACAGTACCTCTACGCCATGGCCTACGGCACCTTCTGCCCCGGCCCCGCGCACATCTTGAAGCCGCAGCACCCGAAATATTCGAAGAACACCTACGACCAGTTCAAGAATGCCTTTCCGCCGGAATATATGAACATGCCGGTCATGGGCGCCTGGGTGCCGGTCGAATACCGGCCGGACGACATCATCGTCATGCGCCGCAACCCCTACTACTGGAAGGTCGACGAGAAGGGCAACCAGCTGCCTTACCTCAACGAGCTGCAGTACAAGCTGTCGACTTGGGCCGACCGAGACGTCCAGGCGGTTGCCGGCTCGGGCGACTTCTCCAACCTCGAGCAGCCGGAAAACTTCGTCGCTTCGCTGAAGCGCGCGGCGGAGGCCAATGCGCCGGCACGGCTCGCCTTCGGTCCCCGGCTCATCGGCTACAATCTGCGCCTGAACTATTCCGCCAATGGCTGGGGCAACCCGGACGAGCGAAGCCAGGCGGTCCGTGAGCTGAACCGCAATGAGGACTTCCGCAAGGCCGTCACCATGGCGCTCGATCGCAAGGCGCTGGGCGACTCCCTCGTCAAGGGACCGTTCACCGCCATCTATCCCGGCGGCTTCTCCTCGGGCACCAGCTTCTATGACCGCAAGTCGACCGTCTACTATCCATTCGACCTCGCGGGCGCCAAGGCCGAACTCGCCAAGGCCGGCCTGAAAGATACGGACGGCGACGGTTTCGTGAACTTCCCGGCCGGCGCCGCGGGCGGCAAGAACGTCGAGATCGTGATGCTGGTCAACAACGACTACGGCACGGACAAGAGTCTCGCAGAAGGCGTCGTAGCCCAGATGGAAAAGCTTGGCCTTAGAGTCGTGCTCAACGGCCTCAACGGCACCCAGCGCGATGCCTCGCAATATTCCGGGCGTTTCGACTGGCTGATCCGGCGTAACGACCAGGAACTGACCTCGGTCGTGCAGAACACGGAGCAGCTCGCGCCCGTCGGTCCGAAGACCAGCTGGAACCACCGCGCGCCGGAAAGCGGCGAAGTCGACCTGATGCCTTTCGAAAAAGACCTTGTCGACATCGTCAACAAGTTCGTCGCGTCAGAGGACAATGACAAGCGCGCCAGTCTGATGAGGGAGTTCCAGAAGATCTCGACCGAACATGTCTACAATGTCGGCCTGACGGAATATCCCGGCGCGCTGATCGTCAACAAGCGCTTCTCGAACATTCCGCAGGGCACGCCGATCTTCATGTTCAACTGGGCCGAGGATTCGATCGTTCGCGAACGCGTCTTCGTCGCGGCCGACAAGCAGGCCAAATACGAGTTGTTCCCGCAAGAGCTCCCCGGCAAGCCTGGAGACAAAGGTCCGATGTAAGTTTACCTCCCCTGACCAAGAGAGACCCGGCCGCGCTGCTGGCGCGGCCGGGTGAACCAACCCTCCGAACGGCCCTCAACGGGAGCGTCCGGCGAAACGAGGAAGCAGACCGACCATGTTGCGATTCTTGGCTATGCGCATAGCGTCGGCAATTCCGGTCCTCGCCATACTGAGCCTCGTCACCTTCGCCATCATCCAGGCGCCGCCTGGCGACTATGCCGATTACATCCGCTCGCAGTTGATCAACCAGGGCGGCGCTTCCTTCGCCGAGGCCGATGCGCAGGCGCAGGCCTATCGTGTCGAACACGGCCTCGATAAGCCGTTGCCCGTTCAGTATCTCAACTGGATCGGCGGCATCATCACCCGCGGCGATTTCGGCTACAGCCTCTACTACAACAAGCCGGTGGCCGATGTGGTCGGCGAACGGCTGCCACGCACGCTGCTCCTGGCGCTGGTCTGCCATCTGCTCGCCTCGGTGCTGGGCATCACCTTCGGCATATGGGCGGCGACAAGGCAATACACCTGGATCGACTCGACACTGTCGGCCATCTCCTTCCTCGGCATGACAGTGCCGCGCTTCCTGATGGCGCTGATCATCGTCTACCTGCTGGTCTTCCAGTTCAACGTGTCGGAGATCGGCTCGTTCTTCTCGCCGCAATATGGCGGCGCGCCATGGTCGTGGGCGAAGTTCGTCGACCTCGTCAAGCATGTCTGGCCGGTGGTGGCGATCGCCACTTTCGGCGGCCTCGCCTACAATATGCGCGTCATGCGCGGCAATCTGCTGGACACGCTCAACGCGCAATATGTCGAGACCGCGAGAGCCAAGGGCCTGACCGGCAGCGCCGTCGTCATGCGCCACGCCGTGCCCAATGCGCTGCATCCGCTCGTCATGTATCAGGGCGTGGTGTTGCCCTACATGCTCACCGGCGAGATCGAGACGGCGATCATCTTCGCGCTGCCGACCGTCGGCCCGGCGGTTGTCGGCTCGATGGCGGTCGGCGATGTCTATGTCACCGCCACCTTCATGATGGTGCTGGCGGCGACACTGATCGTCGGCAACATCATCGCCGACATGCTGCTCGTCCTGCTCGACCCGCGCATCCGCCAATACGGAGAGAGCTAGATGCTGGCCCGCGATCCATCGCCCCCGCCGCTGCCGGCCGAAGGACCCATCGTCGCCAGACCGGCGCGCGGCAATGAGAGCTATATCGCGCTCGTCTGGCGCCGGCTGAAGCGCTCCTGGACCGGCATGGCCGGGCTTTGGCTCGTTGTGCTGCTGCTGGTGATGGCCGTCTTCGCCGAGTTCCTGGCGCCGATGGATCCAAAGGCGACCGATGTCGGCTTCGCGCCGCCGCAACTGCCTTCCTTCCACGACAAGGACGGCAATTTCGTCATGCGGCCGCGGGTCTATGCGCTGGCCGATTCGGCCGACCTCGATCCGGTCACCTTCCAGCCCGTCGTCGGCCCCGACTATGACCATCCAAGGCTGCTTGGCTTCTTTGTCGAGGGTGCACCCTACAAGCTCTTCGGGCTGATCCCGGCGGACCGGCATTTCTTCGCCTCAACGGACGGCCAGCCGGTGCATTTCCTCGGCACCGACAAGTTCGGCCGTGATGTGCTGTCGCGCGCCATACATGGCTCACGGGTCTCGCTGATGATCGCGCTGACGGTGGTCTTCATCATCACCGTCATCGGCACCACCGTCGGCATGGTTTCGGGCTATTTCGGCGGTCGGTTCGATATCTGGACGCAGCGCTTCGTCGAACTGGTGCTCGCCTTCCCGCAACTGCCGCTGTATCTGGCGCTGACGACGCTGATCCCCGTCACCGCGCCGACCAATGTCTTCCTCGCCTTCGTCATCATCGTCATGTCGGCGCTGGGCTGGGCGCAGATGTCGCGCGAGGTGCGCGGCAAGACGCTGGCGCTGGCGCGCATCGAATATGTGCGTGCCGCCATGGCGGTCGGCGCCACCGACCGGCGCATCATCCTGCAGCACATCTTGCCCAATGTGATGAGCCACGTGATCGTCGCGGTGACCTTGGCGATCCCGACCGTGGTGCTGCTCGAATGCTTCCTCGGGTTCCTCGGCTTCGCGGTCAAGCCACCGCTGATCTCTTGGGGCCTGATGCTGCAGGACACCGCAACCTATTCCGTCATCGGCACCTATCCCTGGATCCTGTCGCCGGTCGGTTTCGTGCTCGCCACCGTTTTTGCTTTTAACGCGCTGGGCGACGGCCTGCGCGATGCCGTCGATCCGTATTGAGGTGGCTGGGATGACCGTCGTGCTCGCCGAGCCTTTCGCACCAGCCTTCCGCCTCGACCATGACGGGCGCCAGGACCAGCCCATCATCGACGCCCGCAACATTGAGGTCGCCTTCAAGGTCGAGCACGGCGTTGTCGAAGCGGTCAAGGACATCTCGTTCCAGCTCTATCGCGGCGAAACGATCGCCATCGTCGGCGAATCCGGTTCCGGCAAGTCGGTGACGGCACGCGCCGTCATGGGGCTGCTGTCCAGGCGCGCCACCGTGTCGCCGAAATCGAGCATCTGTTACGACGGCCGGAACATCCTGAAATTCCCCGAGAGCGAGCGGCGCAAGCTGCGCGGCAACCGCATCTCGATGATCTTCCAGGAACCGATGAGCTCGCTCAACCCGATCTATACAGTCGGCAGCCAGATCGTCGAGGCGATCCGGGTGCATCGCAAGGTGGGTCGCAGGCAAGCCTGGGTACGAGCGCTTGAACTGTTGCGGCATGTGCAGATTCCCGAGCCGGAAGCGCGGCTCAAACAGTACCCGCACCAGCTCTCGGGCGGTCAGCGCCAGCGCGTGATGATCGCCATGGCGCTGGCCAACAATCCCGACGTTTTGATCGCCGACGAGCCGACCACCGCGCTCGACGTCACCGTTCAGGCGCAGATCCTCAACCTGATCCGCAACCTGCAGAAAGAGCTGCGGATGGCGGTGATTCTGATCACCCACGATCTCACCGTGGTGCGCAAATTCTCCGACTACGTCTATGTCATGCAGCATGGCGCGATGTGCGAGCACAACATCACCGAACGGCTGTTTGCAAACCCGCAGCATCCCTACACGCAGCGGCTGCTGGCCTCCGAGCCGCGCGGGCGGCCGCAACCGCTTCCTGAGCGCAGCGGCGCCATCCTCGAGGCGAATGATGTGCGCGTCTGCTTCATGCTGCGCCATGGAAGTTTCCTGAAACCGGACTGGCGCGAACTGGTCGCCGTCGACGATCTCGGCCTCAAGCTTTGCCGCCACGAGACGCTGGGGCTGGTCGGCGAATCCGGCTCCGGCAAGACCACTTTCGGCCAGGCGCTGCTGAGATTGACCGACGCCAAGCGCGGCGAAATCCGCTTCGACGGCCAGCCGATCCACGGCCTGTCACGCAACGAGATGCGGCCGTTTCGCTCGCGTATGCAGATCGTCTTCCAGGATCCGTTCTCCTCGCTCAACCCGCGCATGACGATCGGCCAGATCATCGAGGAAGGGCTGATCGTCAACAGCATCGGCGCGACGCGGGCCGAGCGGGTCGACCGGGTGCGCGAGGCGCTGGTCAGCGCCGGCATGCCCGGCGATATACTGTCGCGCTTTCCCCACGAATTCTCCGGCGGCCAGCGGCAACGCGTCGCCATCGCCCGCGCCATCGCGTTGGAGCCCGAATTCATCCTGCTCGACGAGCCGACATCGGCGCTGGACCTGTCAGTGCAGGCGCAGATCATCGATCTGCTGCGCAAGCTGCAGGATGAGCGTGGGTTGAGCTACCTCTTCATCTCGCACGATCTCAAGGTGGTGCGCGCGCTGTGCCACCGCGTCATCGTCATGCAGAACGGTAAGATCGTCGAGCAAGGCCCTGTCGACGAAGTCCTCAATAATCCCAAGACCGCCTACACCGAACGGCTCGTCAGGGCCGCATTCGACGTGGCGTAGCAAAGTGCCGGAGGTTTAAAGTGGCAAGAAATCCCAGGATCACGTTCATCGGCGCCGGCTCGACGGTGTTCATGAAGAACATCGTCGGCGACGTGCTGCAGCGGCCAGCACTCTCGGGCGCGACGATCGCGCTCATGGACATCAATCCGCAGCGGCTGGAAGAGAGCGCCATCGTCGTCAACAAGCTGATCGCGACGCTCGGCGTGAAGGCAAAGGCCGAGACCTATTCCGACCAGCGCAAGGCACTTGCCGGGGCCGATTTCGTCGTCGTCGCCTTCCAGATCGGCGGCTATGAGCCCTGCACCGTCACCGATTTCGAAGTGCCGAAGAAATACGGCCTGCGCCAGACGATCGCCGACACGCTCGGCGTCGGCGGCATCATGCGCGGCCTGAGGACCGTGCCGCATCTGTGGAAGATCTGCGAGGACATGCTCGCCGTCTGCCCCGAAGCGATCATGCTGCAATACGTCAATCCGATGGCGATCAACACCTGGGCGATTTCGGAGAAATACCCCGAAATCAAGCAGGTCGGGCTCTGTCACTCGGTGCAGGGCACGGCGATGGAACTCGCTCACGACCTCTCCCTGCCTTATGACGAGATCCGCTACCGGTCGGCCGGCATCAACCACATGGCCTTCTACCTGAAATTCGAGCACCGCCAGCCTGACGGTTCCTACCGCGACCTCTATCCGGATCTTGTGCGCGCCTATCGCGAAGGCCGCGCGCCCAAGCTGGGCTGGAATCCGCGCTGCCCCAACAAGGTGCGCTACGAGATGCTGACCAGACTCGGCTATTTCGTCACCGAAAGCTCGGAGCATTTCGCCGAATACACGCCCTATTTCATCAAGGAGGGCCGCCCCGATCTGATCGAGAAATATGGCATTCCGCTCGACGAATACCCCAAGCGCTGCATCGAGCAGATCGAGCGTTGGAAGGATCAGGCGCAGGCCTATCGCTCGGCCCAGCGCATCGAGGTTGAGGAGTCCAGGGAGTATGCCTCCTCGATCATGAACTCGGTTTGGACCGGCGAGCCGTCGGTGATCTACGGCAATGTCCGCAACAATGGCTGCATCACCTCGCTGCCCCGCGATTGCGCCGCCGAGGTTCCCTGCCTCGTCGATGCCTCCGGCATCCAGCCGACCTATATAGGCGACCTGCCGCCGCAGTTGACGGCGCTGATCCGCACCAACATCAACGTCCAGGAACTGACGGTGCGGGCGCTGATGAGCGAGAACCGCGAGCACATCTACCATGCGGCGATGATGGATCCGCACACGGCGGCCGAGCTCGACCTCGACCAGATCTGGTCATTGGTCGATGATCTCCTGACCGCTCACGGCGACTGGCTACCGGCCTGGGCGCGCACGAGCCGCAAGACCGAGGCGGCCTGACCAATGCATGTCGCCCAAAAGTGGCCCCGGTTTTGGGACAACGACATGCATAGAAACAAGGCCGGCCTTACTTAGGCTCGTCGGCGTCCGGCTCTTCCTCATCGTCGCGGGCCTTGATGACATAGGCGCCTTTCAGCCAGCGGTTGAGGTCGATGTCCTTGCAGCGCGTCGAGCAGAATGGAAAGCTGTCGCGCGCTGACGGCTTGCCGCATTCGGGGCAGGGGCGTTTGGGGCGCAGCGGCGTGACTTTGGAGTCGGAATTCATGGCCGTGGGGAAAGCCAGCTCTGATGGGTCTTGAAGCCTTCGCCCGACAGCAGCGCCACCGTCTCATAGAGCGGCAGGCCGACGATGTTGGTGTAGGAGCCGACGAGCTTGACGACGAAAGCGCCGGCGAGGCCCTGGACGGCATAGCCGCCGGCCTTGCCGCGCCATTCGCCCGAGGCGACATAGGCGTCGATCTCTTCGCGCGGCAGCCGCTTGAAACGTACCCGCGTCTCGACCAGCCGCTGGCGCAGCTTGCCGCCCGGCGTGATCAGGCAGATGCCGGAATAGACCCGGTGCGAACGGCCCGACAGCAGCCCGAGGCAATTGGCGGCATCGTCCAGTGTTTCGGCCTTGGGCAGGATGCGCCGGCCGACCGCGACCACCGTGTCGGCGGCCAGCACGAAGCTTGGCGCATAATCCGTCTCGGTCTTCAGCGACGCGAACGCCTTCTCGGCCTTTTCCTTCGACAGCCGCTTGGCCAGCGAGCGCGGATGCTCGGCACGCAGCGGCGTTTCGTCGATATCGGCTGGCAGGATACGGTCCGGCTCGATGCCGGCCTGCTGCAACAGTTCGATGCGGCGCGGCGAACCCGAGGCAAGCACCAGCTTCTGCAAAATGCTCATCGCGGACCAGTCGAGCCTTGATCTTACTTGAAGCGGTAGGTGATGCGGCCCTTGGTCAGGTCGTATGGCGTCATCTCGACCAGAACCTTGTCGCCGGTCAGCACGCGGATGCGGTTCTTGCGCATGCGGCCGGCCGTATGGGCGATGATCTCGTGTTCGTTTTCGAGCTTCACCCGGAACATCGCGTTGGGCAACAATTCCGTCACGACACCCGGAAACTCGAGGACTTCTTCCTTCGGCATTCGATACCTTTGCTTGGATGGCAGTTCCAGCGCCCCGGCTGGAATTTCGGCGGAACCTATATGATAATCGTCCGCTTGTGAACACGCTTAATCCGTCGCGTTTTTTGCTTCCGGAGGCAAAAAACGTCGGCTTATGCGCAACTTCAGCCGCTCGCGCACATCGCGGTAGGCCGCCATGATCTGCTCGCGCGTGCCGCCAGCATTGGTCGGGTCCTGTGTCGGCCAGTATTCGACCTCGACGGCGAGCGAGCGGGTGAGTTCCAGCGCGGCATGGTGCGCCTCCGGCGCCAGCGTGACGATCAGGTCGAAATAGTCGTCCTCGAGGTCGTCCAGCGTCCTGGGATGACGTTCGCCCAACGTGAGACCGTCTTCGGCCAGCACGGCATCGACGAACGGGTCGCGTTCGCCGGCGCGCACGCCGGCAGAGGCGACGAATATGGTGGCGGGCAGCATCCGGCGCGCCAGTTGCTCGGCCATCGGCGAGCGCACGGCGTTCATGCCGCACAGGAACAGGATCGAGCGGGGCAGGGCGCCGGGTGCCAGGGCTAGCCCCGCCAGTGCAGCACGCAGACCAGCGTGAACAGCCGGCGCGCCGTGTCGAAGTCGATGTCGATCTTGCCGGAAAGCCGGTCCATCAGCGTCTGCGAACCTTCATTGTGCAAACCGCGCCGGCCCATGTCGATCGCCTCGATATGGCTCGGTGTCGAGGAGCGGATAGCATCGTAATAGCTCTCGCAGATCATGTAGTAATCCTTGACGATGCGCCTGAGCGGCGTCAGCGACAGGATGTGGGTGACCACCGCGGCGCCGTCCTCGCGCGCCACGGCGAAGACCAGGCGCTGCTCGGCCAGCGACAGTTTCAGCCGGTAAGGACCCGTGCCGGCGTCGTTGACGGGCTGAAAACTGTTCTCCTCGATCAGATCGAAGATTGCCACCGCCCGCTCATGCTCGACATCGGGCGTCGAACGGCCGATCGATTCATCGAGTTCGACATCGATCAGCTTTGCGCGGGTTTGATCAGAGCCCGTCATCTCAGCCTACATGTTCAGCCGTATGGCGACGGAACGGCCATGCGCGTCGAGCCCTTCCGCCTTGGCAAGTGCGATCGCGGCCGGCGCCAGCGCGCGCAGCTGCTCCGGCCCGAGCTTCAGGATCGAAGTGCGCTTGACGAAATCGAGCACCGACAGGCCCGACGAGAAGCGCGCCGAGCGCGCGGTCGGCAGCACATGGTTGGAGCCGCCGACATAGTCGCCGATGACTTCCGGCGTATGCCGGCCGAGAAAGACGGCGCCGGCATTGCGCATTTTCGCCAGGAAGCCCTCGGCGTCGTCGATAGCCAGCTCGACATGTTCGGCCGCGATGCGGTCGACCAGCGGCAGCGACTTTTCGATTGTCGGCACCAGGATCACCGCGCCGAAATCGCGCCAGCTTGCGGCAGCCGTCTCGGCGCGCGGCAGGCTCTGCAACTGGCGCTCGACGGCGGCTTCGACTGCTTTGCCGAAGGCTGGATCGTCGGTGATCAGGATCGACTGTGACGAGACGTCATGCTCGGCCTGTGCCAAAAGATCGGCGGCGATCCAGTCCGGATCATTGCTGCCGTCGGCCACGACAAGCACTTCCGAAGGGCCGGCGATCATGTCGATGCCGACCGTGCCGAAGACCTGGCGCTTGGCCGCCGCGACATAGGCATTGCCGGGGCCGACGATCTTGGCGACCGGCTTTATGGTCTCCGTGCCGTAAGCAAGTGCTGCGATCGCCTGCGCGCCGCCGACGCGGTAGATCTCCGAGACACCGGCGATATCGGCTGCCACCAGCACCAGCGGATTGATAATGCCTTGCGGCGCTGGCACCACGATGACGATGCGTTCGACGCCGGCGACCTTGGCCGGCACGGCGTTCATCAGCACCGAGCTCGGATAGCTCGCCGTGCCGCCCGGCACGTAGAGCCCGACCACCTCGATCGCTGTCCAGCGCCAGCCGAGTTCGACGCCGGCGGCATCCGTGTAACGATCATCCCTGGGCTTCTGCCGCTCGTGATGCGAGCGGATACGGTCGCGCGCGAAATGCAACGCTTCGACTGTCCGTGGATCGGCCTCGGTATAGGCTCTGGCAATGTCGTCCCTGGAGACGGCGATGCCCAGCGTGCTGAGGTCGCCGCCGCCGAATTTCTTCGTGTAGTCGATCAAGGCCTTGTCGCCGTCGGCGCGGACGCGCGCGATAATGTCGCGCACCACGGCGTCGACATCGGCGGACACTTCCCGCTTGGTCGTCAGGAAGGCCGCGAAACGCTGCTCGAAATCGGCATCGGATTGGCGAAGCGTGATGGCCATGGGACGCTCAAGCCTTGTGGACGGGGCGTGACGTGGCTTCCCACGCGCCGCCTATATCGGCAAGGCGGGCCTCGATGCACTCGACATCGAGCATGATGGTGCCGCCGCCCGAAAAGATCAGTTCGACGATGCCGGCTGGCTTGCTGATTTCGATGAAGCTGATCGCCAGCAGGGACAGCACCTCGGCCGGCTTGTTACGGGCGATGCCATTGGTTTTGGCGCCCAGCACCCGGTCGAAATGCAGCACGGCCTGCCGCCGCTCATTGTGCTGGCGAAACAGGCCCGACTTCGCCTCCCAGACGAAACGGTTCATGGTCAGCACGAAACGCTTGGCCGCAGGCACGTATTCGAGGTCGCTGACTTTCAGGACGGCGTCCTGGACATGGGCCGAAACGATGCTCAGGTCCTGGTCGTCGAGCGCGATAAGCTTGAGGGCCATGCGGAATTTGCACCTAAGGTTGGTTTCAGCCCTCTGTTAGGCGGTCTTGGCGATCGGTGCAACCGCGCCAATATCTTCGGTTTGCGCTGCCCCTCGTCGCCCTGTCGGGTACTTCTCCCCGTATGGTGAAGGGGAGAAGGACTCCTTGACCGAGGATTTCGCCAATATTCGGCGTTGCAGGACGCCTGGAATCGTGCCGATTGGCCTAAGCCGAAATCCGCTCGATCACCGCACCGCAATTGGACAGCTTTTCTTCCAGCCGCTCGAAGCCGCGATCGAGGTGGTAGACCCGGTTGACGGTGGTCTCGCCTTCGGCCGCGAGGCCGGCGATGACCAGCGAGACGGAAGCGCGCAGATCGGTTGCCATGACCGGCGCGCCTTTCAGCTTCGCCACGCCGTCGACAATCGCCGTCTGGCCCGAAAGCGTGATGTGGGCGCCGAGTCGGGCCAGTTCCTGGACGTGCATGAAGCGGTTCTCGAAGATCGTCTCGGTGATGCGTGACTTGCCCTTGGCCACGGTCATCAAGCCCATGAACTGCGCCTGCAGATCGGTCGGGAAGGCCGGGAAGGGCGCGGTCGTCACGTCGACCGGCGAAATGCCTGCGCCGTTGCGCTTGACGCGAATGCCGGAATTGGTCTGGGTGATCTCGGCACCTGTCTGCGAAATCACGTCGAGCGCGCTCTGCAACAATTCGGGGCGGGCGCCTTCGAGCACGACGTCGCCGCCGGTCATGGCGACGGCCATCGCATAGGTGCCCGTCTCGATGCGGTCGGGGATGACGCGCACGCGCGCACCCGACAGCGATTCGACGCCATCGATGGTGATGGTCTGGGTGCCGGCACCGGAAATCCTGGCGCCCATGGCGTTGAGGCATTCAGCGAGATTGACGATTTCGGGCTCGCAGGCGGCGTTTTCCAGCACCGTCTCGCCCTTGGCCAGCGAGGCCGCCATCATCAGCACATGGGTGGCGCCGACCGAGACCTTGGGGAACACATAGCGGTTGCCGACCAGGCGGCCATTCTTGGTCTTGGCGATGACATAGCCGGTGTCGACGTCGAGATCGGCGCCGAGCGCCTGCAGGCCTTCGAGGAACAGGTCGACCGGGCGCGTGCCGATGGCGCAGCCGCCGGGCAGCGACACCTTGGCCTCGCCCATGCGGGCCAGCAGCGGCCCGATCACCCAGAATGAGGCCCGCATCTTCGAGACGAGCTCGTAAGGCGCCGTCGTGTCGACGATGTTGCGGGCGGAGAAGTTGATGGTGCGCGAATAGCCCTCATTCTGCTTCTCGCGGCGGCCATTCACCGAGTAATCGACGCCGTGATTGCCGAGGATGCGGATCAGCTGTTCGACATCGGCCAGATGCGGCACGTTTTCCAGCGTCAGCGTGTCGTCGGTCAAGAGCGAGGCGATCATCAGCGGCAAAGCGGCGTTTTTCGCGCCTGAGATCGGAATGCTTCCGGCAAGCTTGTTGCCGCCGACAATTCTGATGCGATCCATTGGAAAACGTCCCTCTCGGCCAAAAAGGCCGGTTCAATCGTTTGAGTATCGGCCCGTCTAGACCATCGGCCGGCTTGGTTCAAGAAATAGGATTTCCCAGCATCCGAGCCAAGAGTGGCTGATTTGAGTTAATCTTTCTGTATTTCCTTGGCCGAGCTGAGCCCGTCCGGCCGCTGGTCGGCTTCACCTGTACGGCGCGAGCGCGACTGCGCCTTGCGTTTCTGCAGATTGGCGCGCAACTGCTCGGCGAGCCGGTCCTTGCGGTCCGTACCGCCGTTTTTCGCTGGAATTGTCTTGTCGCTCATCGTCCCGTCCCGGCCGGCGACCCGGCCAAACCTGCCGTTCAGGGATAGCCAACATTGTGGCGCGGCCATGTCATTAAAAGCTATCCGGCAAAGGCTTTCACAGAAGCGTTGTTCTTGGCCTTGCGCTTGCCGGTTCGATATGGCAGAAGCCCCGCCATCAGCGGCTGCGGTAGCTCAGTGGTAGAGCACTCCCTTGGTAAGGGAGAGGTCGAGAGTTCAATCCTCTCTCGCAGCACCAGTCTTTTCCGCGCGAGCGCGGCTGACCTTCAAACTCCTCACCGCGGCGTGATCTATCCGATGTGTGATGAGGTTCCAGCCGCCTTGATCAATTCGTCCTCGCTCCTCACCCCATGTCGGTATGCGGCAACGATTTCCTCCGCTATGATTTCCGCCTCCAGCGAATGGTCGTCTACCAGGCGTTGACGACATGCCGTGTCGAACGCACGACTCAATAGAGCCAACTCCTTGGCACTTAGGATGCCGTATTTTAGTGCTTGGTCGGTAACGGACATCGCCTAATCCTCCGCAACCTTGGTTGAGGACGGCCCCCTGTCCTCAAGGCCCGGCTCGGAGGGCCAGTAGGAGGAGCGTCGCGGAGGGGGAGGCGACAGATAGGCCTGCACTGGGGGGTGCGGCAGGCCTTACTCCTCCTACCTGTTGCCGAGCCTGAGCTAAACAACGGCTGATTATACCCCTGAATGGCGGCAGCGCCAGTATTGTTTCATAGCGTTATAATTGTTGAACGCAGAGAGCGGGCTCATGCGGCGGGGGGTTCGATGCCCGCCCGCTCGCAATACCACTTTCTTAGGGGATGGCCTCAGGCGACGGACGAGTTCACCGCGCTGTGTGGCAGCGAGAGCGCTTACTTCGTGCCACGAAGAATATTGCCTCAAGGCTGCCCGTGGAGGATCAAACTCAGCACCGTAGTGCCGATCCACAGCGGGATGGCCGCCGACACCAGCAGGGCGTGGATGGGCGGGATTGTGAAATCGAGCAGCCCCCCCAAAGCGCCCCCAGCGGGTCGTCAGCTGTGGAGATGCGTCAGTTCAAACCCCGCGTCATCCTGCGTGTCGGACAGGTGCTGTTCGGCGGACCGGAACATGTCCGAGAACTCCATCTCGTTCTCCAGCATCACGCCGCCGACCTTGATGGTGAGGACATCCTCGGTGCCTTTTGGCGCGAAGTAGACTTGCGCGATACGCGTGCGGATGCGCTCGCCAATCTCCTTGGCCTCTGCTTCCGTCGCGCCCGAGAGGAAAACCCCGAACATCGAGGCGCCGATGCGTCCGATCAGATCGTCCTCGCGCACCGACGACTGTATGGTCGAGACGATGAGCCGCAAGGCCTCGTCGCCCCATTCAAGGCCAAAGCGCATGTTGATGGAGCGAAGGTGTTCGGGATGAATGATCAGGAAGGCGCCCGAGCGCGGTCCTGGCCCCGATCGCCCGGCTGCCCGCCGTTCAACCATCGACGTGAAGACCGGCCCGTTCAGGCAGCCCGTCAGCCTGTCATAGGTCCCGGACTTGTTGAGTTCCTGCCGGTAGCGGTGGATTTCGACGCGATTCCAGCCGATCAGCGCGAAAAGCGGCAGGCCGATGATCACCGGCAGCAGTCCCGCGGTGATCATGCTGCGGGTGAACGGCGTCAGCGCGTCGCTGAACAGCAGCAGGTAGTTGAGGCCAAGGGAAAGGCCGAGGCTCCCGGCGGTCCCCAGCAATGTCAGCCATGCGACCTGCTTCCAGGGCTGGGCAGTGGTGGTCGCCATTGGTCTCGTCATTGGCCGATCTCCTGTCAGGTCGGCTGGTATAAGGCCTGCCTGCCGTAATTTCGGTTTCGCCGAACCGTACAATTTTATGGAAAACGCCGGATGGCGTCTTCGATATGCCCCGACGAAGCCGGTCTGTGAGAAATTCTGCGTTTTGACGGTCAGCTGCTGCCTATTGCGGCGGTCCAAAGATACCCATCCCGGCATTCCTGGCAATTGCTTCCGCCTTGCCATAGATGCCGCCCGGCAGCGCCATCGCCCAGCCATTGGCGACGAGCCAGGCCCCGACATCCTGCTTGCCCAGCCGGCACGGGGCCGCGATGGCAAAACGCTCGGTTTCCGGCGGCAGGAAACAGTTCAGCGCGCGCCCCCGCAGCCAGGCATTGAAGGCCGCGCGGGCTCGCTGGCCGCAGGGCCAGGCCTCGTCGCGAAACGAACAGGTCTGGTCCACGCCGATGTCCTGGGTCCCGCTGATGACCACTTTCCACCCCATCGATTCGAAAGTCGCCGACGACGTCGCGATCGGACGGTAGAGCAGGGTTTCGCGCCAGTCCTGCGGCATGGGTGTTTTGGGGCGGACGGCGAGGCCGAGTTCCCCGAGCGGCGGCCGGGCTTCGACCCGCTCGATTTCCGACACGTCAACCGGCGGCGGAGCGATAAGGCTCTCCGCAATCCGCCGTGCGGGTTCCCGCGATTGTCCCTCGATGATGGCCGCGGTTGCCTGATTCGCTTGCTTGCCGGCAATTTGCAGGGACGGCGCAGGGACCGGCCGGTCGAGAGAGAGCAAGGCTCCGGCCCGCATGATCAGGGCGATCCCGACCACGAGCTCGAGGCCCCCGATCGCGATCACCAGGCGGGCATGCCAGCTCATCAGTCCGGCACGGCGTTCGAGCAAGATCGGGCCGGCAGCCCGTCAGAAACCCGACGTCGATTTGGCAACCAGTTTGAGCGCACCCTTTTCTATCCGATAGAATGGCATCGATCTTTGGCTCGATCCGTCAGCGCGAAAACGGAACAAACCGGTCGATCCGCGAAACCCGTTCGGGTTTTCGAGCACCTGTTTGCTGAAGCCGTCAGGTCCGACCGCGCTGGCGATCCCTGCCGTCAGGGCAACCATATCATAAGCATAGGCCACATTGACGTCGGCCTGGTAATTGTATGTCGTCCTGAAGCGGTCGGCGATCGGTCCGGTTTCGCCTGGATCGAGCGTGGCGATGTATGCGCCCTCGAACAGTGGATCCATGGGGTGTTCCAGCCAACGGTCCGTTCCGACGACAGAGATTGCTTTTCCCGGAATGCCCTTTGATTTGAGGGCGGCAAGGACAGGCGCGGGGCTGCCGTCGCCGCTGGCAATGATGACCGCGTCGGGAGCGTCCACGAGTGAGCCCATCTGGTCGACCGCCTTCGCGCCACTGTCGCCGGCCGAATAAGGCACAGTGACCGCGAGCGTCGCCCCATAGATGCTGAGGCCGTTCGCCACCCGCTTCTCCACGGCACTGGCGTTCGAGCCTTCCGCGACGAGCAATACGAACTTCTTGCTGCCTTTCGCGGCGAGCCCCGCTGCGCCCGCCGCGGCGCTGTCGGCTTCGCTGAGGCGCACGGCATAAACCCCGGCGCCGCCCGCGAAATTGTCGGCAAGCGCCAGAACCGGTGGCCGCTTCGATCCCGACAGCGTGGCGATATGCTGGGCCGAAGGCAGTTCGGTCGGGCCGATGACGACCTTGGATCCCGTCGTGATGGCTTGCACCGCCAATTTGCTGGCCTGCGCGCTGTCGCCTTTCGTGTCCTCTATCGTCAGCGTCAGCAATCCATTGCCGATATCCGTCATCGCCAGCTTGGCGCCGTCGAGCATCTTCCGGCCGGTTTCCCCTGACGTCCCAGGAGCGGACAAGGGCAGCAGCATCGTGACTTTGGCGGAACCGGTGCCGAGCGACTGGCTCGCCTGGGCCGGACCGGGGCCGGGAGCGCCATTCTGTCCCGCAGGCGCGGCGACCGCCGCCGGATCGAGCACTTCGGAAACGCCGCCTTTCGACTGGCAGCCCGACAAGGTCATGGCGAGCGCCAGGGCGATTGCTGATTTCCGCGGACAGTGGACCTGTCGGCCAGCTTCCATGATTGCTCCACCCTGCATTTCGCCGGGTATTTTCCCGATCTGGTTCTTTAATTCATGTTAAGGCGGACTCGCCGCACCGTCTTGCTGTTCTCTAGCTGCTGTAAAGCCGGGCTCTCAGCGCCATGATCCGTCTGGCTGCCCGGCGCGATGGTCGGCGCATTTCGTACATCTGGGCCGGGCATGCTCACGCCGCGCACGCAAACGGCTTTCGCCTGGGCGAGGATGCCATCCTCCCTTGCTGGCTAAACTCCTGAAAGCAAAGGCCCAGCCGGTTGGCACGGGCCTGCGTGGCAAACAGACCAAGGCCGATCAAGGCGATCGTCCCGGCGATCGCCCACGAAATTGATCCGTCGGATATCATGATGGCCAACAGGCGTGGCCCACCGGTCAGTGCATGTATTCGACCATGCGGTCGTGGAAACACTCACATTTGTTGAGCGTGTCTTCGTCCTTGTAGTTCGTCTTCAGATAGCCATAGGCCATGCCGCAGGCGACCTTGGCTTCCGACGCCCAGACGAAGGCAGGCCGGGATGAGTTGATCCATTCCGGGCTCTTGGCGACGGCAACCGATTCGTCCATCAGCTTCACCACCTGCTCCTTGAGATCGACGATGTTGTCGTTCAACACCAGGTTGGACGTGCCGACGGTGCGGCAATAGTCGCCTACCGGTTCCCCTATGATGTCGGCGGCAAAGCCCGTTGATCCAGCCAGCAGCAGCGCCACGGCCGAAGCCAGCAATCTTGCACAACGCTTCATTTAAGTCCCTCTCCAAACCGCCATTTTATTCTTCGCTAATGTATAGCATGCCAGAACGGCCGCGCATAAGTGCTAAATCGTGGCCGTATGCTGTTGATGCTGCGTGTCGTCGTAAAGGATGTTGATCGTGCCGGCGGCAGGTGCATTCTGCAGAACGGCGACATCGACAAAGTTGGCCGCGTTGCCCGAGCCGCTGGTGTCGACGCTCACAGTACTGGTTGCGCTGTTGTAATGCACATAGTCGGTGATGTTGCCGGCCGCCGCCTTGTCGAACAGCGCGCTCAAGTCGATCTTGTCGCCTTCGCCGCCATGGTAGTCGGCGATGAGATCCTTGATATCGAGATGGTCGAGCTTGAACGTATCGGCGCCTGCGCCGCCCGTCATATTGTTCGTTCCACCGCCGCCGTAGAGGATGTCGTTGCCGTCACCGCCGATGAGAATGTCGTTGCCGGTGCCGCCGGAAATGACGACGCCGTCATTTCCGTCGACTGGGGCAAACGCCGAGTTATGTGCATCGAGCGTCAGTGAGGAGGTTGTGGCAATCGTCAGGGGATCGGCGAGCGGAGAGGTATCCCCATCGCGGTCGGTTGCCGACAGGCCGAAATTCATCGTGAGATCGTGGATCGTCGTCACCTCGCCATAGGTGATGTTGTTGAAAGCAAAGGTCGGGTTGCCGCTGACCGCATGGTCATAGGTGACGTTGACGTCATCGTAGGTGTGATTGACATACAGCGTATAGGTACTGGTCGCTGCGTTAAACGCCACGCCGCCGTTGGTGGTGAGAAGAGTGTTGTCCGAGGTATCCACGATTTTGATCGAGATGTCGGTAGCGGGCTTTGTAATCTGAATGTCAAAGTCCTTGACGGTGCCGCCATTGTCTAGGACATGGAACTGCACATCGGCGACGCTGCCGTTGGACCCGCCCCACTTGTTTAGAAGGAAGCTGACTGTTGTCTGATCCTGCGTGAAGTTGAGGTGCAGCGTCTCATGCGGATCCATTTGCTGCCCGCTGCTGCCGACAGCGATGCCCACGTTGGAAGCTTTGACCTGCGCCGCAGCGCCGTTGAGATCGCCGGTGATGACGAGCTGGCCATCAGGCGAGGTGAGCGATGTTTGCCCGCCACCGGAGGACGTGAAGGCGGAATCTCCGGTCACCGTTGTCGTGGTTATCACGGACGGCGAGTTCAAGGTGTAGTCGTAGGTGCCGTTCGCATTGAGATCGAGGGTGAAGAAGGCGCTGCCTGCCGGATCGCTCGAATTCGAATAGGCATGCATCAGCACACCACCGTCGGCCTGTTGGGTCTCGGTGTAGTAGAAAGTGAAGTCAACAGCGTGCGTGGTTGCGTCTTGAACCTGAACGGTCGTGACCCCCGAACTGGTGCTCTGGACGAAATTGACCGCGCTGCCGCTGTACACACCACTCGCTTGAAGCGCGAGCGACAAGTGATCAAGCCCGTCGGCGCCGAAGGCCGCGGTATAGAGCCCGGTGAAGCTGGTACCGGCCTGGTTGGCTACGACCGCATCCATGACGGACGTGAAGACCGGGCCGTCGTCATGGAAGGTCGCCTTGGAGCCGAGGTCGAGCGACTGCGAGGCCTTGTCGCCGTCATTGTCGGTCACCGTCGCCGTCAGCGTCACCAGGCCCGAGGTCAGGTTGATGCCTTCGGAGCTGTCGGTCGGATTGTCGGCCGTGTTCTCGTGCACCGCACGGTCCTGCGTCAGCGTCACCGCGCCGGTCGAGCTGTTGACCGAAAG
>NZ_JBWLUW010000025.1:0-86059 GCF_057784245.1 Mesorhizobium sp. CNPSo 4671
TTGTAGCCGACATAGGCGGCACCGCGCTTGAATGTCCGCGACTTTACCGAAACGCGTTGCGCTGGCCGGTCGAATGGCTGCGCGATCACATCGTAACCGGGCCAGTTGTCGGGAACTTTCAAAGCAGGGATGCCGGCGAGCGTGAGCTCCGCGGCAACGATCATCTCGCAAGCATCGCCCATCTGTTTGTGGCTGTCACGGTTGCCGCCCTCGAGTGGCACCCTGTGCTCGGGCAAGGCCAGCAGTAGCTCGGCCGGGCCATCGAACATCTGCGCGACTTCAGCCGGCAAGCCGTCAGCACTTTCCCAACAATGAGCAAGCGTCTTTGCCGAGTAGCCGGTTCGCCATTGCCTCTCAGGTTCGGCGAGGAATGCTTGCCAACTCGTCGGACCTTCGCTGGGAATATAAACCCGCGTCCGACGTGCATTTTGCAGAATGCCCAATGGATGACCCCGCTAGCAGCACGTTCGCCCCTGCTGCTCACGCCATATCCTAGCGGATCATTAGTGAACCTCGGTTTAAAAGTCTCGATATGTATGGTGCATGCCGGTTGACGACCCCGTTAGGGGGAACCTGAGCTGCCATCGAACGCAGCGGCACCCATGCTTTCGCCGCCGAGAAGAAGAGAAATCGCGGCTTGGTCGTGAGGTCCTGATATGCCGCCGGAAAGCATGAGCGGGCCTCAGGATTCGAACATGACGTGAAGTGGGCGATGTCAGAAGCGCATCGTCATCGGCTTGCCGCCGCGCTGCCAGGTTTCGGTGAAGCTATAGGTCTCGAAATAGTTCTCGCGACCCGCCAGCTGGTGATCAATGAAAGGATGGTGTGTGGACAAAACAGCCGGCCGCCTTGGGGGCAGCAAACGGTTGAATTCCGAAAGCGGTCGTGACCAGTCAGGCAAATAGTGCATGACGAGCGAGGCGAGGATCAAATCGAAGGCACCGTCGTCGAAGGGCAGCGGTTCGTTCAGATCAGCGACCAACAAACGTGCCCGGCTCTCAAGGCGACGGTGGGCGATTTCGAGCAAACCCGTACTCGAGTCGATACCGGTCAGGATTGCCCCTCGGTCGACAAGTGCCTTGGCATGGGCACCGCCGCCGCATCCAGCATCGAGCACCCGAAGCCCCTCGACGTTACCCACCATCGAAAGGATGGCCGGCCGTTCGTAGTATGCATTCCAAGCGTTGTTCTCGTTATCAACCTCATAAGCCGCTGCAAACGTGTCATAGTCATTCTCAGCCATGTTGTCCCAGCCACATAACCATTATCGAAGATCAGGGTTTATCGAGTTCTGATGCAATAGATAGTTTCCCTCAAATCGACCGGCCATCAGCTGTGACATGGCGGCTTTGATCAACGGCTCTCTGAGCCGTCTTCAATTGTCGACCTTCGGAATATCCTTCCTATGCTCGATCTGTCCGCCCGCCTGGATCGGGCTCGCGGAACGACGAAATCAATGTTTTCGCCCAGGATTCCCTCGTGCTCCGGATGACCCCGTTAACGGCTTTGCACCCGATTAACATCGTGGCGACATCGCGCACGGGAACGCTAATGCGCTGGGCCAAAAATGTTCCCGCCATGTTCCGGCACGATCCCTGTTCTGCTATGCCACAAGCGCCGCTGTTCTGGCTTTGATCTTATTGTCTGTCAGGACTGGTCAGGCCGGGCCAATCATGTCGTGATAAACGATGCGATACATTTCTTGGCCAGTGGAAACGTCACCGTCGATGCCATCCACAGCTGCCAGCGGCTTCGTGCGGCGATGGTAACGGCGAGAGCCTCTGGTGCCGCCGCCTTCTGATCGCGGCTGAGGAAGGTACGCGATTGTCCGGCCGATGCCTGCGCGAATTATCGGTCAGGCGCGCTGCCCTCGGACTCGGTTCGATGAAGTCTATTTAGAGACAAAACCCTGTTCGGCCATACAGCCCCGAAACACCTCGTCCGAGGTAATTGCCCGGGTCAAGAGGCCCCCATTTGCGCTGGCGAAGTTGTTTGCTGATCTTCCCCTGCAGATTGCCTTCGCCTGCTCGAACCGATTTTGGAAAGACGGTGACGTCGCCTTCCACTGGTCCGAACTGCTGTTACACCCGGTGACGATGAGCATTGCCACCAGAACCCAGCCATAGCGCATGCGATGCTTCCCCCATCAATTCAAAGGCGGCGACGATACCATCGAAATACTCGAAGGAGAACCACTGAGCCCGGTGCGCATAAGCATTGCGCCGGGTCCAGAAACACGGCATCTTCCTTTACCACGGGGGCAATCTCATGATCACTTTCAAAGCCGCGGTCTTCGCCGCTTCCGTTGCCTTTGCATCGGCGGCAGTGGCTCAAGAAGCCTATGAGCTGAACGAGATTGAGCTGGCCGCGATCAAACGCAGCGTGAGCGTCCAACTGAAAGACCCCGACAGCGCGAAGTTTGGGCCAATCAAAGCGGTTCCTTATCCCGGTGTCCAGGAGGGAGTTGTTCTGGCTTGCGGCTTGGTCAACGCGAAGAACGGTTTCGGCGGTTACGCCGGCGAGACGCCGTTTGTGGGCGTTCTGGCCACTTATAGGCAGACAGCGCAGGCCGAGTTTGTTCTTAGAGAAATAGCCGGCGCGGAAACCGACGGCGCCGCCATCATTTCCTATTGCAAGAGCCAAGGCATCCGGTGAAAGGGCAGGTCATGGACCGGAACGATACCTTCCTCGACTATCTCGCACCGATCATCGAGGCGTTCGTGATTTTCTTGACTTCGGCAGGCGCGATAAGTGTTCTGGTAATGGCCTTGGCTTGGCTGTTAGGAACTGGCGTCGGTACAGCGGTGCAGTTGGTCGTCTATGCCTTTGCTACGTCCACCACGATAGCGGTCATGATCAGGCGAGAATTGCGGCTGAAGCGTTAGGGTTGCTGGACCGACCCAAAACCGGCTTCCGCAGCTGCCTTGTCGCCGCCAACTGGCCGCCCTCGAAGTCGACCGTAACGCTTCGGTTGCCAGGCCAGCGCGTGACCAAAGAACAAGCTTTGGCTCCGAGCCCAACGTGCGCACGCTCGGTCGTGCTGTTCGCGACGGTCGCCGTCATGATCGGGCGGCCTTCTGCGATGGCCCGCAATTTCGAGCGGGAGCGCCTGCGGGACGGGCGAAGAGTCGGTCGGGAGTTTTCGCCGCCCAAGACTTGCAATCTCTTGTACGATGTAGTTGGAGCGCTTCACGAAAATGGGGCTGTCGAAAGCCTCGGCCTTCATTTGTTCCTCCCGACCTGCTGAACCGTCAGTTCACGTAAGGCGGGGCCCCATCGACCCCGCCAATCGTCGCACAATGTGTTGTCGGCGCGATGACCCTTCAAGAGGAAAACGCGAGCGATGATGCCATCGGCCATTTGCCTGATCTCTTCCGGCGCCGATCGGCGAGGCAACGACAAGCCATGCGAGGCATGTGCCCTTTCATCCGTCGAGAACCACTACGGTCGCCTCGATCCCAGACCACACCGCGGCGGGTCTTGCTCGGATTACGATAGCGACGCCAAGAAATGGAGAGTGCCGAAGAATAAGATTGTTTTGCTCTTTACCAAAATTTCTGTGTGGCATTTTAATTGCATGAATGGAGATTGCATGAATGGAGATTGAAGAACGAAAATACCCAGGAGAGCTGGCCTCCTCGCTGCAGGTCCACGAACTTGCGGAAGAGTACCGCAAGGCGGCAACCATGCTGCTTCAGCTCGGCCGGCCAGGCAAACCGCTCACTCGAGCGCCGTTCAGGTTGTCGGCGATCCATGCGATCGAACTCTATTTGACCGCGCTATTGCTTCACCGTGGGCACAGCCCCAATCAGATCCGCAAAATGCAGCATGACCTGTCGGCGCGCACGGGGCTCGCCTTGGAAGCGGGGCTGCGCCTTCGCGCAAAAACCGCCAAACATCTTCACTCCCTTAGCCAGAACCGGGAATATCTCGTGACCCGTTACGGCCCGGAGCTGGCTGCAACCGCCTCGCAGATAAACCGGCTTACCGCTACTCTGGACGAGGTGGCGGCAAAGGTAACCATACTGATCGGCTTGTCCTCAACTATGCCGCAGCCGGTCGGCCTTACGCCCGAGACTTCGCCTGGATGCGCGCGATGATGCCGGATCCTAGGACGCAGTCATCAAGGAAGTCGTTCCACTTTTCGGCCGAACGGCGAGCATCGGCAAGCATCTGTCTTAGCTCGTCAATGCCGTCGTCGGTGAGAGCGGTTATCGCCTCCTCCCTACCGTCATGGACACTGATGATGCTGCCATAGCTGAGATTGTCATCGTTGCTGACGATCGCTTGAAGGAGTTCGAGATCCTCCTCAATCATCTGGGAAACGTAGTCGATCGTGAAAACGTGGGTTATTGTCGCCATAAAGCGGCCTCGGTTAGGTGAGCTGACAGGTATCCAATTCCAGGGAAGGGTTTCCTCAAGGTCGATGCGAGGTCAGAGGTTTCCAGCCGTCTTCTGCCCAGTGCGCCACGGCTCTCGAGCGTCTATAAAACGTCACCGAACGTTGCTCCAGCGGTGCCGCTGGAGACCACCCGCAGGCATTCATGAATCGGCTCGGATCGACTAGGCAGTCGACATCTACGAAAGGAACCCACTCCCTCGCCTTCGATCCGCCGACGCAGTACCGCAATGCCAAACATTTTTTTCCATTTGCACAAATAGCGAAACTCTGAAAATAATTTTCCAAGCGTAGAGCGAACGGCCAACGGTAGGTTCGACCAGTGATGGAGCCGGGAGGGACGAACGCTTCACCGCTTTGCTTGGGCAGCCGCCAAGGCGTCGGGTCCGTTTATGAGGCTGCTCGGCCGCGCTTTCAGCCGGTGCCGCATCAAGGCCCCTCCAGACGGTCTCTTAGGAAACGACGATCCCGCGATCGACCAGGGCCGATGTTTTACCAGCCGTCACGGCGATTTTCGCGCAACCGGGAGTCTGCGACATGCTCGAGGTTCCACGATGCCGGTGGTGACGCTGTGCAAGTCAATCATCGGCTCAGCCTTAGCGCTCCACGCTCCGATGGTGCGGACCCGTTCAATGCCGACAATCTTGGGGTCGGCTGTCGAAAGAGGGTACTCCTTGTGGATTATTGCCTCCTTGGCGCCTGTGAGTACGGCGATCCGGGCGAATGTAAACTCGGTGTAGCCACGGCCATAGAGCTGCACCAGACCAGCTGGGCATCGGCTGTAGCCCGTGATGATCGGCAGCTGCTTGCCGAGGTCGATCGCGGATAGCGCCGTCTCGATGCGCTCGTCAAGGCTTGTCTCGGTTTCGTCACGCCAGCCCGTCATGTCCACGAAGACCGCCTCCACGCCAAGTGTCCTGAGGAGGAGTGCCGTGTTGTGGGAACTGTGGGCTTCGCCCTGCGCGGCGAGAACCTCGCGCACGGTATTCAAGTGCTCTTCGAGCCTGAAGGGGCCATTTGAGCAAAGCCGCTGCAGATCCAACAGGCAGCCGCGCACTCCTTCGATGCGGTCGCGAACGAAATCATCGGCGACGTGCCTTTCCGGCGAGCGGCCGAAGACTTCCGCATTGATCCTCCTCATCTCACGATGGACCTCTGCGATCGCTTCGACCAAAGCCGATCTCGATCTGTCGCCCGCAAACGCGCATAGGCGCCGGGCTTGCCAGTTTTCTTGTGCACGAGGAGCAGATCGGTCATTCCACTATAAGCGGATACGACGAATATCCGGTTGTAGAGTGCGCTCCCCTTGCGTCCTCCGATTAGGACGTTCTTGAGTACGGCAGCGGTGTTGGAGATCGACGTGCCTCCGATCTTCTCGACAGTGTGGGCGCTAGGCTCGCGGTTAGGCAAGAGTTTTCACCTCAAAATCCTTTCGGTGAGTTGTCTCAACTCGCAGCACCAGCGGCCATCCATAGCTGCGCACTTCGGACTCCAGATGGTGGAAGATCGCAAATTCCTACTCGCGATCCGGTTTACTTTTGTCAGTCATCGTTGCCTCCCTATTTGGGTATAGACCGGCGGGGATGCCTAGTTCGCGGTCGAACCAGGGAGCTTGCCGGATTGGCGCTGGTCCGAGCCACAGCTCAACTTGGACGAACATCGGTGCCGCCCGGCATAGCGTTTCACGAAGAGGACGTCTCAAAAGTCATGCCAATTGCGCCGAAGGCGCCTTAGAAATAGTTTACTGAGGTTTGTTCAAAGATTTGACCCGAGTGCCGCAGGCAACCAAGGCGAAACAATGTGTCGCGGATCCAACAAACACGACAGTAGGTGTCGGTTGCCCGGTGTTTTCTTAAGAATGGAGAAGGAGTTTAACAACGCGCGACTGGAGCGCATCACATTCCGATCGGCGCTGACGACGAAGCATGCTACAGGCCGGAAATTGAACTGATATAAGTGCGCCGAATGGATACTTAGCATGACGTTCCTTAAACTCGATCCGATCGATCTCAAAATCCTCGACGCCATACAGCGCGACGGGCGCATCACCAAGCTGGCGCTGGCCGACAAGGTCGGTCTGTCGCCGACCCCTTGCTGGATGCGACTGCGCAAGCTGGAAAAGGCCGGCATCGTCTCTGGCTATCACGCCCGTATCGCCATGCGCGTGGTCGCGCCTGTCGCCACCGTGCTGATGGAGGTGACGCTGGCCAACCACCGCCAGACCGATTTCGATCGCTTCGAGCGCGTCATCCGCGACATCTGTGAGATCGTGGCCTGCTGGTCCGTGGGCGGCGGTGTGGACTATGTGCTTAAGGTAATAGCGCGCGACATCGACGCCTATCAGCGGCTGGTCGATAGCTTGCTCGAGCGCGAGATCGGCATCGATCGTTACTTCACCTACATTGTTACCAAGACGGTCAAGGATGAGACCGTCTTGCCCTTGGCCGACTTGCTGCCCGCGCAATGGTAGCCGGACCTCCAGAGATATCCTCCTGCGATAACGTACAATAGAGAGAATCTCTCTACGGGCAGCCATCCAAACAGCCTCTCTGTCTGCCCATGTCGAATAATCTTCCCGTATCAGCCCGACCCGGGAGGCTTCGACAATGTCCGCGCACTTTGCTCGCACGATCCGCCATGACGCGCTCGACCGCCTCTGCGACCGCCGGCTGCTGCGCGAGCTCGCTTATGTCGATGGCCAGTGGACGGCGAGCGAGGCCGCCGAAAGTTTTGAAGTCACCGATCCGGCCAGCGGTGCGACTGTCGCCTTTGTCGCGGCGCTCGATGCCGGACAGACAACAAAGGCGATCGAGGCCGCCTCGCGCGCCTTTCCGGTCTGGCGAGCTCTGCTGCCGCAAGAGCGCTCGAGGATATTGCGAAAATGGTTCGAGCTGATCATCACCGCCAGGGACGATTTGGCGCTACTGATGACACTCGAGCAGGGCAAGCCGCTCAAGGAATCGCTGGGCGAAATCGACTACGCCGCGTCCTTTGTCGAGTGGTACGCCGAGGAAGCCAAACGCCTCAACGCCGAAAGCGTCACCAGCCATCTGCCGAACGCGGGAATGATGGTGCTGCGCGAGCCGCTCGGCGTCGTCGGCGTCGTCACGCCGTGGAACTTTCCCTCGGCGATGCTGACCCGCAAGGCGGCTGCCGCACTAGCGGCCGGGTGCACCATCGTCGCCCACCCGTCTTCGGAAACGCCACTGTCGGCACTGGCGCTGGCCGAGCTCGGCGAGCGCGCGGGACTGCCGGCCGGCGTCTTCAACGTCGTCACTGGAAACGCATCTATCATTGTCGCACGGATGTGCGAGGACCCGCGCCTACGCGCCATGAGCTTCACCGGCTCGACGGAGATCGGCCGATTGATCGCGGCGCAGAGCGCGCCGACGATGAAGCGCCTAGTGATGGAGCTCGGCGGCCACGCGCCGCTGATCGTCTTTGCCGACGCCGACCTCGACAAGGCCGTGAGCATCGCCATCGACGCCAAATTCGCCACTTCCGGCCAGGACTGCCTCGCCGCCAACCGCATCTACGTTCAGCGGCCAATCTATGATCGGTTCTGCGCCGCTTTCGCGCGTCGCGTAGAGACCTTGCGCGTCGGCAACGGGCTTGCCGACGAAACTGACATCGGACCGCTGATGCACGAGCGAGCCGTCAAAAAGGTTGAGGAACAGGTTGCTGACGCGCAGAGCCATGGCGCGCGCTGCCTTGTCGGCGGAAGACTTCACGCGGCAGGATCGCTGTTCTACCAGCCGACGCTGCTTGTCGATGTGCCCGATGAGGCGCTGATCATGCGCGAGGAGACTTTTGGGCCGGTCGCCGCGGTGACGCCGTTCGACAGCGAGGACGAGGTCATCGCCCGTGCCAATGCCACTGAATATGGCCTCGTCGCCTATGTCGTGACCGAGAACGGCGCCCGCCAGCAGCGCATGGGCCGCGCGCTGGACTACGGCATGGTCGCCATCAACCGCGTCAAGATCACCGGCGCACCGATACCCTTCGGCGGCGTCAAGCAGTCCGGCATCGGCCGCGAGGGCTCGCGCCACGGGCTCGAAGCCTTTACGGACCTCAAATATCTCTGCCTGGATGTAGCCAGACCCTGAGCCGAGAGCGCGGCCTTTATGTGCCGCGTCTCGACGCAGATCACCGGATAGCCTGCGGCCGACAGGCCACTGTAGAGCCATTGCGAGAGTGGACCGGCCTCAAGGCCGACGCGCTTGTAGGGGCCGCCAATCGCGCGAAGCAGGGCGCCGATCGCCTCCGGCTCGGTCTCCACCTTGCTCTCTCGAATGAGTTTGCCACCCGTGTCCATTACGCAGACGCTGGTGGCGCGAACGGAAACATCAAGACCGACGAACAGGCCCATGGCAGACCTCCTGACCGGTTGAACCGTTGGAGCCTGCCTGGAAGACCGACCTCCCGCTACTCCCATGCAGGCAGGCCGCCGGAGCCCCAACCATCCGATCTTTTTTTGCCGGCGATTGGCCAGAGCATCGTCCCTTGCCGTTTTCGTCAATGTCCGCGGTGAAGCTCGTCGGCGCGGCCCGCTGATCGACGATAAAGCTGAACGCCTGTCGGAGCGGCGGACCTGCTCCGTTCTCAGTCGCAAGATGATCCGCTACCGGTCCCGCTTTTTAAACGTCATTCCTGAGAAAACGCCGGGCGACCGACACCTACTGTCGTGTTTGTCGAACCCGCGACACATTGTTTTCGCCCCGGTTGCCTGCTGCACTCGGGGTCAAATCATTGAACAACAACTCAGAAAAATATTTCTAACGCTCCCTCGGCAATTGGCATGACTCTTGAGAAGTCCTCTTCGTGAAACGCGACGCGAGGCGCGGCACTTGTGTTCGTCTAAGTTGTTCTTCGCAGCTGTGGCTCAGGACCTGGGTGCACCAATCCGGCAAGCTCCCTGGTTCGACCGCGAACTAGGCATTCCCGCCGACCTGCCAAGCCAATACTTAAATAAGGAGGCAACGATGACTGACCGAAGTCCACCAGATGGCGAGCAGGAATTTGCGATCTTCAACCATCTCGAGTCCGAAGTGCGCAGCTACGCCCGCAGCTTTCCCGTCGTTTTCGCGACGGCGCGAGGGGCTCAGCTGTTTGCGCGCGATGGGACAGCCTATCTCGACTTTCTCATGGGCTGCTCGAGTCTAAACTATGGGCACAATCCCCCCGAGCTGAAGTCCGCGCTCGTAGACTACATTGCGGGCGACGGCATCACCCATGGCCTCGATCTGTATAACGAAGCCAAGGGATCTTTTCTGCGAGAATTCCACGAGACGATCCTCAAGCCCCGGCAACTGGACTACGTCGTTCAGTTTCCCGGTCCAACCGGCGCTAACGCGGTCGAGGCTGCGCTCAAGCTGGCGCGCAAGATCACTGGTCGGTCCAACATTATAGCCTTCACCAACGGCTTTCATGGTGTGAGCCTTGGCGCTCTCTCCTGCACCGGCAACCGATACCACCGGGCTGCCGCCGGCCAGCTGCTCGGCGGCGTCACGCGGCTACCCTATGACGGCTATCTTGGGTCCGCTGTAGACACCGCCGATTACCTTGATCACCTGCTTTCGGATCCCTCCAGCGGCGTGGACACGCCGGCGGCGGTGATTGTCGAGACAGTTCAGGGCGAAGGCGGCCTGAATGTCGCCGGTACGGAGTGGCTGCGCAAGGTGGCGGCCATTGCGCGCAAGCACGGAGCTCTGCTGATCGTCGATGACATCCAGGTCGGCGTTGGCCGGACCGATGCGTTCTTCAGCTTCGAGGCGGCCGGTCTCCGCCCGGACATTGTCACGATGGCCAAATCGATATCGGGCTATGGCCTGCCTATGGCTCTCGTTCTTATCGACCGACAACTCGACAGGTGGGGGCCGGGAGAGCACAACGGCACATTCCGCGGCAATTGCCATGCTTTCGTGACCGCCCGGGCGGCCCTTGAGCACTTCTGGCGGACAGACAGCTTTGCGACGTCGGTCGAGGAGAAAGGCAATCTGCTGAAAAGCCGACTCGAGCAGATCGCGCAGAAGTACGACCCAGGCCGAGCGTCAGCCAAGGGTCGTGGCATGATGCGAGGCATTGATCTGAAGTTTGGCGAGGTTGCCAGTCAGGTCATCAGCACTGCCTTTCAGAATGGCCTCATTGTCGAGACCGCTGGTCCGAAAGACGAGGTCGTGAAGTGTCTGCCACCTCTCGTCATTGGGAAGGATCAACTTAGCCAAGGTCTCGACATCCTTGAGGACGCTATCGACAGCGTGATCGGCCACACAGCGGCCACGGCAGCATAAGAGGTGAATCATGATTGTAAGGGATTTCAATAAGGAGAATCTGACAGCCCGGCGGGTTCAGACGACGGGGAAAGCGTGCAGTTGGGGGGCGCGAGGTGCATGATGCGACCGGCGACCTCAAGTCGCTCCAGGGTGCTCAATCTACGTCGGCAGCGAGATACGGGTCCTTCGCCTCCGCCGTCGGTCACCATTCTAGCCGCATTACACTGACCCTACAGGAGCCCAGCCGCAACCAGAAAGGTATGGCGGCCCGTCATTCGATGGATCTCCCGTGGCTGGCTGTCCGGTGGCTCGCATGTCTACGACATTGCGAAACGAGAAGCTCGCGACAATTGGCCCTGATGTTCAGTGCATTATCAATCCAACGGTAAGAGTACCTGCAATGCATGACGACGCAACGACCCTTGAGGTATCAACATATCTCTGTTCGCTTGACCGAAAGGCCCGCAAAGCGGGCGTGCAATTCAGGATGGGGGAAGATTTTGAGGAGTACCTTTCAATTACAAGTAAGCTTGCCGGGAAATATCCTACCTTTCCGAACTTCCGCCCGGATTGTTCACAGCATAGGCCCGGCCAGGCGTTTTGGGTCGTTGGAGAAGATAAATTCGGGAAAGTAGCGCACGTCCAGGCGCTTCGTGTGGATGATCTGACGCCTACGAACTTGGCGGACCATCTCGAGTCACTGAAAGCCTGCTATGTGGATCCTGCAAGGCATGCCGGCCCGGGTTCGTCGTGTGTTTGTGTCGCGCCGACTGCTCGGATCATAAGCGGGATCGTAGCGTATCACGGTGATTTATGGCTCCGGCGTGACCTTAGAGGGCTGGGCTTAGCACCCACGCTTGCAGGAGTCGCTTTTGGGCTGGCATGGGCGAAATGGTCCCCCGATTTCATCTATGCTCTTGTGCCTACTTGGCTTATCCAAAAGGGAATCGCCGATCAATACGGCTATCTTCACAAAGAAGCACATGGGTCCGTCTTGACTTTACCTGATCGAGACATCGAAGATGATGACTGGCTCATTTGGCTAACTCGAGGCGAGTTATCCCAGCTAATCAAATGCTCGGCGACTGAAACGGTCGAGCGGATTTCTTGAGCGCAGTTTTACTGTCGAGTTTAGCCTTTCTGAGTGCCTTCTTTGATTGCGGTCATGGAAGTCAATTCGCACTACTGCTCGGCAGGAATGACAGACGGCGGCAAGCCAGCGATGGACCGTCGCGGAGCTCGGATTGAGGCGGCTTCAGCCAACGTGACTTCGCCGCGCTCGGCCCATTCGCCATCCCTGTAGATCGCGATGCCGTGCGTGTTGCGGAAGCCTCGCACACGTGACTGCGACCATCCATCCGCTCGACCTGTTCGCTTTCCTGCCCGGTTGATTAGTTCGGCAATGGCCTTGTCGGCCGTCAGTCGCGCGCAGGCGCAAATTATTTAGCTCTACCGACGGACTACCGCGTTTGACCACAGGAGCGGGGACAGCAGGGCCAATCCAGCCACGGACGCTGTTTGCAATGCGAGGACAAAACGCAAAACAGTCATTTCGGCTACCGCAGCATCAATAAGGGATGACCTTGCCACGCCCATGATCGGGGGTAAGTTCTGTACATCGTCACCATATATGCCCGACTTCTTGGATTGAAGAACACTGCTTAGAATCGCACAATTTGAAACAGGCACCAGCACTCCGCAGTAGTAATAGGAGTGGACAATTGCTATTCAGCTAAAGCGACTAGTTTTGTCGTTCACATTCTCCAGCGGCTGTCCTGCCACCCAGCGCTCAAGATTTTCGATGAACTTTGCTACGACATGGACTCGCCAGCCACGGAGGTCCGCCGACATATGAGGTGACACAAACACCTGATCCATACTCCAGAAAGGATGACCCTTGGGTAGCGGTTCCACGGCAAAGACATCAAGCAAAGCGCTCCTTATCCGACCATCTTTGAGTGCGTCAAGCAATGCGTCCTCGTCCACCAAGCCGCCACGGCCGATGTTAATGAAAGAGGAGCCGGGCTTCATTTGTGAAAACCGCGTCGTGCTCATAACTCCCGCAGTCTCCGAAGTTAGCGGCAAAGATAGAATGACCGCGTCTGCTTCAGGAAGGAGATATTCTAGTTCCTCCATGGAGTGCCTGCGCCCGAAGAGAGGGTCATTCATCACTTGGCGACGCCCGACCGCAATTACATTCACCCCTACCGCGCTTAGTAGGTTAAAAATTTCCAAGCCAATCGCGCCTGGCCCGATCAAGACCACAGTTTGCCCTCGAAGCGGCAGGGCCTCTCTCCTTTTCCATTCCTTGGCATGCTGAAATTTTATGGTGTTTCGAAAATCTTTTGCCCCCATCAGCAGTAATCCAAGAACATATTCTGCTATCGGATATTCAAAAACCCCGCGCGTATTGGTTACCACGATCTCCGCAGACGCTAGATCACTCGACAGGGCGGCATCAACCCCCACGCCAGCGATATGGATCCATTTGAGTTTTGGAGGTAATGGATTGTTGCGGATTACTGGGTTAAAAATGTCCCAGAGCAAGAATCCTTCAGCATCCTGTAACTCTCGTATTGCTTCGTTCGCACTTTGAGTGATGACTACATCTGCGAAGTTATCAGCCTCGCTCAAGAATGTAGAACTCTGGTCAAATGCCACCGGTAGTAGAGCTACTATTTTTCGTCGGCGCATTTGAATCCCCTCGAAAGTTGAAAAGAAACTAGCTCAGGCCGCTTTGGGGCAGTCGGTATTCATCGCATATGACGCGCATAGGCGTTGCTCTCGGTCGAGCGAAAATGATATCGGGTGGTCGCGGGCTGCAACAAGCGGTTCGATGATGAGCGGGGTGTTCGGATTCATCCCCAGCTTTGGTGTGAAAGAAAGATACCGCACTGATTATGCCTTGATCGTTTCCCGCAGACTTGAGCCCGGATACTCCTTACGAAACAAACCGCGCTTCTGAAGGATTGGCACGACCGATCGCGTGAAGGCCTCGAAGGAGCCCGGCATTTCTGTGGGCGTCACGATGAAGCCATCGCAGCCGTTATTGTCGAAGAATTCTTGGAGCTGATCGGCCACGTTCTCGGGCGTGCCGATGACTTGCGGGCAAAGTTCGCTTGTGGCAAAACGCTTTGCCGCTTCGCCGAGCGTGAGATTGCTGGCTTTGGTGCCTTGAAGGATGACATCGAAGGAGCCGCGAGAGCCGGCTTCTGCCGGGATATCGCTAATCGGCTTGTCAATCGGATACTGCGACAAATCGAGCCCGGTATGGGTCGACATGAAAGGGATGCCGAGGCGAGGGTCGACCAAGTCATTCACATAAGCTTGTTTCTCGCGGGCAATGGATTCTGTTTCGCCGATGATCGGATCTACCGAAACGAGAATGGCGCAATCGTCGGGATTCCGCCCCGCCTTATCGACGCGACCCTTCAGGTCGGCATAGAATTCCTGCATGTCCGGCAACGAATGTTGAAGCGTAAAGACAAGCTCGGCGTGGCTCGCGGCAAAATCGCGGCCGCGCGGTGACGATCCGGCCTGCATAATGACCGGGTAGCCCTGAGGGCTCGGCGGGACGGTGAACACGCCCCTTGCCCCGACATATTTCCCGGTGATTTCGGTGCGGCGCATCTTTACCTCATCAATAAAGTCGCCGCTTTCCTTGTCGAGGACGAGCGCACCGTCGGGCCACCCCGTCCACAAGTCGAGACAGGCTTTCAGGACCTCCTCGGCACGGTCGTAGCGTTCACTACGCGGCAGGAGCGCGTCCTTGCCAAGAATGTGCGCCTCCCTTTCGATTGCGGAAGTCACGATATTCCAAGCGATGCGACCGCCGCTGAGGACATCGAGCGAGGAAAGCACCCGGGCTATCGCATAGGGTTCGTGGAAACTTGTCGATATTGTCACACCGAGTCCGATGCGCGACGTTGCCCGTGCCATCACCGCGACAAGCGGGACAGGATCGAGCAGCGACATCTGACCGCCCCGCGCCATGACGGTTTCGTTATAAAAAGACAGAACATCGGCGAAGAAGAATGCATCAAATCTGCCGGCCTCGAGCGTTCGCGCCAGTGTTTCCCAGAACGCTGGGTCGAGAAACCTGTTCTCTGTTTGCGGATGGCGCCACATGGCATGGTGATGGGAAGTGGGCCCCGCCATGAGAAACGCTACGAACTTCATCTGACGCGACATTATGGGCTCCTCCGATTGAGTTTTGACGTATATGTTCACATCGCCGCAAGGGATGTGCCAACCGACGAAGTCGTTGGGCTAAGTGATTGATTTGCCAAAATACTGTCCTCAATTCGTGAAGTAAGAACCAAATATTCTCGCAAAGCGCACAAGATTCTGGATCTGATGGCAGATTCGGGACATGGTGATCTGTTCATAGTCAGACATGGCGACCGAACCAATGAAGGCGGGTTATCTTGCAGGCTTGGGGTCAGCCGACTAACACGGTCTCGATTCAATTTCCCTCTGCCGAACGCTGACAATCCACAGGTGTGGTTCCCCTATCGGCGTACAATGCTCGATGACTGGCTCAGCAGTCCGTGTCTTGCCTTCCAACCGCGAAAAAAACAGTGCATCTCGACGGTCTTCGATTTCTGTTGGACCGAGCCACAGCCGGTCGGGTGAGTTGCGTGCGTCAAGTTCTGCAAAAAATGGCGTTGCATTCAGCGGTGACGTTGGCGTGTCCGCCGCGCAGCCCCCGTGTTTAGCGGAGCGGCGGACATGGCGGAGAGCGAAGAGCTCCCCATCGTCGCTTCCTGCCGGCAGGTCAATATTGCCGAGGCGCGGCTCGTGCCCATGGGTGTGCCCATCATTCGATCACTATCAGTTGACGCGGATAGCTTGCCAAGCATTCCGCCAGTTTGTCGGTGACCAGAATGCTTTCAGTGATCTCTATCCCCCAGTCACCAAACCAAAGGCCTGACATGAAGTGGAAAGTCATTCCAGGGCGCAGTTGGGTATGGTCACCAAAGCGGAAGCTTGCCGAATGTTCACCCCAGTCGGGAGGGTAAGCAAGACCAATCGAGTAGCCCGTACGGCTCGGCTTCTTAAATCCATAGCGTTCGACAATGCGGTAATAGGCCTCCGCAACATCTTCACAGGTATTGCCCGGTTCGGCCTTCTCAAGGCCGGCCGCCATTCCCTCGAGCACGGCCTTTTCAGCGTCGACGAACTTCTGGTCCGGCTTTCCAAGGTAAAACGTTCTTGAGAGAGGGCAATGGTAGCGCTTATGGACACCTGCTAGTTCGAAGAAAATGCTTTCACCAGAGCGAAGAGTGCGGTCGGACCAGGTCAGATGCGGTGCGGAGGCGTCGACGCCGGCGCCGATCATTGGAACTGCCGCTGGGTAGTCGCCCCAGAAGCCATCAACGCCACGAGTGGCGGTGCCGTAGATCTCAGCAACCACGTCAGACTGCTTGACGCCAGGCCGGAGCACTTCGGCCACGCGTTGGTGCATCGCCGTTACGATCTTGCCCGCTGTCTGCATGTACTCGATCTCTCGCGCCGACTTGACGATCCGCTGCCATCTGACCAGACGGGTAGTGTCCTTGAATGCGGCGTTCGGAAGCACCGAAGAAAGCGCCTCGAAGGCTGCATGGGTGAAATAGTAGTTGTCCTTTTCAATCCCGATGACGCCAGTGGACCAACCCTGATCCTTGATCAGCGAGCCAAGTGCGGTCATTGGGTGATATTGAGAAGATTGTACGTAGTGATCAGCATACGATCTTATTCGGCTCTCATCCATGTAGATGGTACGACGGGCGCCGTTGGCGTCCATCTCCCGCCCGAACCAGAGGGGATCTTCGTCCTGACGGACGAGCACACACTGGTGCACATAGAACGACCAGCCGTCGTAACCGGTCAGCCACGCCATATTTGCGGGATCTGTGACGATAAGAAGATCAACGCCCTCGTGCTCCATTGCCTTTCTGGTCGCCTTAAGCCGGCTCTTATACTCGGAGACCTCAAAACGTAGTGGAGCGACAGTCATATTTTTTCCTTTGAATACGCTCGGTCAGACAGATGCAGCTACCCCCTGCACGGATGAGCGGCCACTGTCCTTGTGGCCGCTCCAGGCACCGGTTTCGAAGCCTTCGCCGCGGGCGCGCAGATCTTTCCTCCATCATCAACGGCAGCAACGCCATGCTTTCCGGCACGCCAGTTGGCCCTGACGAAGGCGCCGGCGCCAATCGCAGACCTGCCAGGCGCTCGCGCCGTGCTTGCGAGCGACCGCCGCCACCGGTCCCCCGATCCGGCTCTCGGCCACTGATCGTGTCCGACGCCCTTGGGCCTTCCAAAACCTCTAGCCGACGACGGTAACCTCTGGTCGTCCAAATGGGCGTCCATTTTTGCCGTCTGCTCCCACGCTAAACTGAGGCAGGTCGTGACTTTGACCTTCAACAATCGTGCCAACTGCACCGACAGAAACGTCAGAGCAAATATTTTGGCAATCTTTCAGGTTAAGTTTTCGCACAGCAGGATCCCTTCTAATATAACGCGGTCGTGTCGGAATCTTGATAACCCGACAGCTGTGTCGGTTTTCGATGTCACCCGGGGAAGTCGGATGATTCCTTCGCGATGTTTATCCAGCCGACGTCGCCCAGGTGCTGTTGGCGCGGGCCTGCTACCTTGGTCGTGGTCGAATAGCTCGGCCATTCGGCTTTCGCCCTCACAGATCGGGGCGGGTGGGATTTCCTGCACCTCCTGCGCCCAATGCGCGAGTGATGCGGGCGGAGGCCTGCTGTCAGGATCACGGACTCAGACCGCGCCATCACCAAGGCACAGTCTCGCTGTTGTCGCCTTGTAATTGGCTTCGCAGGTAAACCCTGACGCAGGCCGACCAGATTCCATCAGAACCGGCTTGACATAGTTCAGAGCAGAACTGGTTCAGGTTCGCTGTGTAGCAAATTATGAATGACGTCCAATCCGCGGTGAAGTTCCTCTTTCGTGGTCGACCCGACTGAAACGCGGACAGCCGGATGATTTTCCGAAATCGCAAATGCTGAGCCGCGCGCCAAGACCACGCCCTGCATGCGAGCGTGTGAGACAAACTCATCTTCTGGAAACCGGTCACCGAGGGGGAGCCATATGTGGAGACTTGCATGGTTAGAATTGTACCGAACACCTTTGAGAACAGAGGCAACCAGCTCGTGCCGCTCAAGAAGTGTTGCGCGTTGCCATTCCACGAATTGTTGGCAGGTTCCATCCTCGACCCACCTTGCTGCGATTTCAGCGATCAGCGGTGTGGCGCTCCAACTGGTGACGTTTTGACGATTTTCGACTGCAGGGAGGAGGCGTTCCGGCGCGACGAGATAACCCGTGCGCAGGCCGGACATGATGGGTTTCGTGAAGCTTGTGATATAAATGGTCCGCTCGGGCGCCAGAGCCTGAAAAGTTGGCGGCCTGTTGTCTACGAGCGGCCCCAAAGCGTCATCCTCAATGATCTGCAAGTCATATTTTCGAGCGATCTCCACAATCGCATTGCGCCGCCGTTCGCCCATAATGAATGCGGTTGGACCAAGAGCATTGGGCATCATGAAGAGCGCGCGAATGACGTGTTGCTGGCAGACGCTTTCGAGCGCATCGGGGATCAATCCCTCCTCGTCAATGGGGACACCCTGAACCTTTAGACCAAGATACGAAGCCAATGGCAGCATCACGTGGAGCCCTGTCGCCTCGGTAGCGATCGTCATGCCGGGCTGACAGGTGGACATGAAAGCTACTGTCAAGGCGGGCGTTCCGCCATTCGTCAAATGTACTGTCCTCTCATGTGTAACGACACCGCAATATTTCAGCCATTCAGTTGCAATCGAGCGATGACGCGCGAAAAGAGTTCCTGGGCGAGAGCCGAACACAGTGCTTGGCGGCAAGTCGACAGCTAACGCCCCAAGTGTCTCCTTCATACGTTCGAGGTGCAGAATGTCAGAGACGGGCTTCAGTATCGACAGGTCAATCAATCCGGAAGTGCGCAGGGGGGCGTATGGCGTGACAGCTTCAGAATTGACGCTAGGACCTTTGATAAATGTGCCGCGTCCAATTTCCCCAGCGACGAGACCGCGACGAGCGAGTTCTTCATACGCTCGAGACACAGTAGGTAACGAGACCCCGAGCTTATAGGCAAGCTGCCTTTGCGGCGGAAGCTGCTCGCCTGGCTTCAAAGCCCCAGAAGAGACGGCTCCGGCGATCCGATCCGCAATCGAGAGAAAATACGGCGGCGTGAGACGTTCGTTGAGTGGCGTCCATATTGTCATGCCCTGGCTTCCTGTTGTCGACTCCCTTTGATGTGCAAAAATTGTACCATTTCGAATGGCGCAACCAGAGGAAGCAGATGATGGAACGTAATGTCATTGTACAATTTAGTCAATTGACTTCACATTGCCCGATTGTCATGTTTGTTACCGGCAGCGGCGAAAACAGCAGTCTGCCCTAGGTCGAGACGAAGCTCTCGTCATGTACCTGCTGGATCGCTCCTAGGTATGTGGCAAGAGCAGCGAGCATCGGAGCGGGAAATTCCGATCGATGTCCTGGCGCGGCGATCTAGAAGAGCCATCAGAAAGGGAACAACAATGGCATCAAACATAAAACGGCGGTCTTCTTTTGCTCCTCGCGGGCTCGCAACTGTGCTGACCGCAATCCTGGCAATCACAGCGGGGAGCGCTGCGATCGCGGAGGATCTCGACGTCAACCAAGAGATTTCGATCGCCATCGGCGGTGAGCCGCCCTATACGGAGTTGAAGCCCGACGGTACATTGAGTGGCGCTGGCCCCGACATCGATCGAGGCGCCTTGGCGCTTTCCGGGTTCAAGAACTTCAAAGGCGAGCTGATACAGTACGGGGCTATGATACCCGCCCTGCAGGCAAAACGCGTAAGAATTCTCTCAGCCGGCTCTCTCAACATTCGCCCCGAACGGTGCGCCGTGGTTGATTTCGCTGAACCGGCCATCTGCACTGCGCAAGCTTTCCTGATCCGCTCCGACATGAGTGGCAAGTTCAAAAGCTATAAGGAAATTGCCGACCTGGGCCTCAAGCTGGCGGTGGGCGCCGGAACTTTGCAGGCCCGGGATGCGCTCTCAGCCGGAGTGAAACAGGAGAACCTGGTTCCCTATCCCGACAACACCAGTGCGGTGAAGATGCTGCAAGACAAGCGCGTCGATGCCATCGCCCTCAATGATGCGGGTGTCATAGATATGAAGGCACGGTCGGGTGATGATACTTTGCAGACCATCATACCGATCGCCAACACTCCTATCGATTGTGCCGCCGCAGCCTTCAATAAAGAGGATAAGGCGCTGCGCGACGCCTACAATGTAGGCCTGAAAAAGCTGAAGGACAGTGGCGAGTTCGAGAAGATCATGGCGAAATATGGTCTTCAAACGAACTACAAGATTCTGGCTAATGCCAAGTCAGCAGCTGAGATGTGCAATCCGTAATTCACTCCAGGTGATGACGCCCAGCAGCAAAGTGCTGCTGGGCTGCCATCGCACGAAAGGAGACAGCGCAATGGGATTGCATGTCGCATCGAAGGCCCCAGATTGCCCGCCCATCATCGAATTCCGGGATGTTGAGAAGAGCTATGGTTCTCTCAAGGTGCTGGAACAACTCTCGTTCTCAGTGAATGCTGGTGAGCATCTTGCGCTGATTGGTCCATCGGGTTCGGGGAAAACGACGATCCTTAGAATTTTGATGACGCTCGAGTCGGTTACGGCTGGAGATGTGATCGTCAATGGCGTTTGCCTAAACCACGAGCAAAGAGGCGGTAAACAAATGCCTTCGTCGGAGGCGCATCTACGCAAAATGCGTGCTGCCTTCGGAATGGTATTCCAACATTTCAACCTCTTTCCGCATAAAACCGCTCTTCAGAACGTCGCCCTCGCCCCGGTGCTGACTGGAAGCCTATCGAAGGCGGCAGCCAAAGAACGTGCGCTGCAAATGTTGGAAAACGTCGGGCTCGTCGACAAAGCGAATGAGTATCCGTCACGATTATCTGGCGGCCAAAAACAACGTGTCGCGATTGCTCGTGCTCTGGCTTTGCAGCCAAAGATTCTGCTTCTCGACGAGATCACCTCCGCCCTCGATCCGGAACTGGTGGAAGAGGTCCTAAACGTCATCACAAATCTCCGAAACGAGACCGACATGACGATGCTCCTCGTTACCCACGAGATGGGTTTCGCCAAGGATTTTGCCGATCGAGTGCTGTTCTTCGAGCGCGGCAAGATCGTTGAAGAAGGGCCGCCGTCGGAAATCTTTCAGTCGCCTCACCACGAGCGCACGAAAAGCTTCCTTCGCAAGATAATCGCCGCAGGCCATCGCGTTTAAGTCGGTCGGTCAAGGCAAGTAGGTCATCAAGTGAATAGTTTTGAATCTGCAATAGGATACAGTTGGTTCGTACTCACGGGGGCTCTCGCTACCGTCGAACTTACGCTCTTGAGCTGCCTGCTCGCTTTGATGCTGGCAATGCTAGCCGGTATTGCTCTTACTGCGGACAATATCTTCGTGCGTGCCGTGACGCGAACCTATGTGGAGATCTTCCGCGGCACCTCGGTGTTTGTCCAACTGTTCGCGGCCTATTTCGTTCTGCCATTTGTGGGCGTTTCTCTATCTCCATTGCAGTCCGGTGTCCTGGCGCTGGGATTAAATGGGGGCGCTTATGGCGCTGAAGTCGTTCGAGCAGCACTCAACGCCGTCGGTCGCGATCAGCGGGAGGCAACTGTCGCGTTAAACCTGACGCGGTGGCAGGCGCTCTGGTGGGTGATCCTTCCCCAGGCGGTCGTGTTCATGCTGCCGAGCTTTGGAAATCTTGCAATCGAGCTCATGAAAGGCACTGCGGTTGCGTCCCTTATAACCGTCTCGGAGCTGACGTTCCAGGCGCAGGTGGTACGAGGCCAAACGGGCGACACCGCCATGCCCTTTCTACTCATCATGGTCACTTATCTTCTAATCGCGTCTGTACTGACGAGCTTCGTGCGGTGGCTTGAAAGACGCTTTGGCCGTGGCATCACAAGCGTAAGCACCTGAGGTCGGACATGATCTGGAGTTGGGAATTTGTCTCTGAGATCACGCCCGATTTGCTCAAAGGGCTCGTGGTCACAGTCAAGATAACATTGATCTCGTCGGTTGTGGCTTTGAGCATCGGTCTATGCTTCGCCATCGCCAAGATGTCTTCAAACAATCTCGTTAGCCGTTCTGCGGTCCTTGTGACAGAGGCCATTAGAAGAACGCCGTTGTTGGTTCAGCTGTACTTTCTATTCTATGTCCTGCCAGACATCGGAATTGTTCTGTCTCCCATGGTCGCCGGGACGATTGGCCTCGGTCTCCACTACGGCACTTACGTGTCAGAGGTCTATCGCGCCGGGATCATCAATGTTCCAGCCGGGCAATGGGAAGCTGCGCGGGCTTGTAACCTGACAAAAAGGCAGACGTGGACGGAAATCGTGCTGCCGCAAGCCATCCCCCCGATGATCCCACCCTTGGGGAATTATGTGATCGCGATGTTCAAGGAGACGCCAATACTATCAGCGATTACCGTCCTCGACCTTATGGGCGAAGCGCTAGCCAAGGCCAACTTCAGCTACCGCTATCTCGAACCAATCACTCTCGTCGCCCTGGGCTTCCTGTTCGTCAGCCTTTGCTCCGCGGCCCTTATTCGGCTTTTGGAAAACTATCTGAAACTTCGGACTGCCTGAGCAGCCGAACTGAGGACTCAACCATGACTGCACCGACACTACGCTTTGAAATTTCCGAGTACAAAGCCCGGCTCGAGGGCACCCACAAAGCAATGCAGCAGGAAGGCATTGATCTTCTAATCGTCACAGACCCCGCGAACATGGCCTGGCTTACCGGTTATGACGGCTGGTCCTTCTACGTTCACCAGTGCGTCCTCATTCACGGGGACGAAGACCCGGTCTGGTTCGGTCGTGAAATGGACGGCAACGGTGCTCGCCGAACCATTTATATGGATGAGAGCCGTATCAAGTCCTACGCGGATCACTACGTCCAATCCTCCCAACATCATCCAATGACTGCGCTTGGCCAATTGGTTACGGACCTCGGCTGGTCCACCGGTTCGATCGGGATCGAAAAGGATAATTACTACTTTACGCACGCGGCGTTTGAAGCATTGTCCTCCACGCTGCCGAACGCAAGCTTCAAAGATACGACAAGGCTGGTGAAATGGCTGCGGATCATCAAGTCGCCCCGCGAAATCGAGTATATGCGGGGCGCGGGCAAGATCGTCACGGCCATGCATCAGCGCGTGGCCGAAGTGTTGAAACCCGGCATCAAGCAATCGGACATTGTGGCGGAAATTTACCACACCGCCACTCGTGGGGTTGATGGCTTCTGGGGCGACTACCCAGCGGCCGTTCCGATGATCGGGGCGGGCATCGACGCCTCTGCGCCTCATCTGACTTGGTCAGATCGTGAGCTTCGCTCTGGCGAAAGCATCTTTTTTGAACTGGCCGGCGTCCACAAACGCTATCATTGCCCTCTCTCAAGGACATTTTATCTAGGTAAGCCGGATCAAAAGTTTGTCGACGCAGAGAAGGCCGTGCTCGAGGGAATGGCGGCCGGCCTGGAGAAAGCGGTCCCGGGAAATTCCTGCGAAGACGTCGCGCAAGCCTACTACACTGCCATAGAGCGTCATGGGCTGAAAAAGCCAAGCCGTTGCGGCTACTCGATCGGTCTCGCTTATCCGCCGGATTGGGGTGAGCACTCCGCAAGCTTTCGCACAGGGGACCGCACCGAACTGCGGCCAGGAATGACGTTTCACTTTATGTCAGGCCTGTGGTTTGGCGACTGGGGCATCGAAATCACTGAAAGCATCCTTATCACCGACAAGCAGGCCGAGTGCCTGGCACAGTCGCCACGCCAGCTGATTGTGATCGATCAATGAATGCATCCGAGATAGACCTCAAACGAGCCAGTCACGCATTCCATTTGCCAGCGGGATGCGAGGAGCAAATCCTTGCACTTCGGCACTACATGCATGCGAACCCGGAGCTATCAAACGAGGAGCACAACACCCGGGCAAAAATAGCGGAGTTTATGGGTGGTGCGGGGTTGCAAACACCTCAGATCTTTCACCACACGGGCTTGTTCGTTGACATTGTCGGCGAGGGAAATGGAATTCCCATAAACGTGGTGGTTCGTGGCGACATCGACGCGCTGCCCATCCAAGAGGCCCGCCCGGATATTCCATATAGGTCCCGTGTCCCTGGAAAGATGCATGCTTGCGGCCATGATGCGCATGCATCTGCAGCATTGGGCGTTGTATTGGCGGCACTTGCCCATCGTCAGCACTACGCCGGAACGGTGCGCGTTGTGTTTCAACCGGCCGAGGAAGCAGAACCCCTCGGCGGCCGGTCTGTCGCTGAACAAGGTCTGCTCGACGGTTTTGACTGCGCGATTGGGATGCATGTGAACCCCGAAATACCCTCCGGGACTTTTGCGGTCCTCACGGGCCCGGTAACAAAGTCATCCGATGAATTCCAGATAGTGTTCAAAGGCAAGAAGAGCCACGCGGCGTGGCCAGAGCTAGGGGTTGATGCGATCACGATTGCGTCCACATTCGTCACTGAGGTGCAGAAGCTGGTATCGCGCGAGAGCCACACCGATGAAGCTCCTGTCATTTCAATAGGCCGCTTCCATGGTGGGGAAGCAACCAATATTATCTGCGATCGCGTTGTTCTCGACGGTACGCTGCGTACACGTTCGCCAGACGCCCGCCAAAGGCTTCGACGCCGTCTGCAAGAACTGGCTCGTCAGATTGCCGCGATGCATCGCGGAGAGGCAGAGTTCGAGCTGGTGCCGGGAGAGCCTGCCGTCGTAAACGACCCGGGCATCAGTCAAACGGCCCGCGAAGCGATTGCCGAAATCTATGGAAGCGAGGCCCTCGTTCCGACGAGACCTCTCGCAGGGGCAGACGACTTCGGATTCTACGCCGAACAACTCCCATCGGTGTATTTCTGGTTTGGCTGTTACGACGAAGCGCTTGGAAACATTACCCATGTTCACACGGCGGAATTTGGTGTCTCCGATGACGACGTGTTGCGCGCGGCGCGAGCTGCCTGGGCAATTGTGAGGAATCTTCAAGTTTCAGCAAACACGGGCATCTCGGCATGATCACGTCACCAATCAAACATCTCGAAGCAGCCATGGACGGAGGGATGTCGAACCAGGTCGTAATCGGCTTGATCGCTCTTTCGACAGATGTCGTAACTGAGTACGAGCTGCGGAGAATGCTTCCAACGGATGGGGTTAGTATTTCAGCAACCCGAATTGAGACCAAAAACCCAATTACGATCGAAAATCTGCGCGGCCATGCGCATGAAATTGCCAAAGCCGCCGAGCTGTTCGTGCCCCGGGAGTCGGTGGATGTCTTTGCCTACGGCTGCACGTCTGGATCCGCGCTGATTCTGCAAACGACCCTGGAAGCAGAACTGCATCGAACTGCACCAGGAGCGAAGTTAACATCGCCTATGACAGGAGCCTACAAGGCTTTTCGCAAGCTCGGGATTCGGAGGGTCGATCTTTTGACCCCCTATCCGGACGACGTTACGTCGGCGATGACCGAGTGCTTGAAGGAGGAAGGCATTTCCGTCGTCTCGTGTGGTTCATTTCACATCGATAACGATTATGAAATCATCAATATCAAGCCCGAGAGCATCATAGAGGCGGCCGAAGCACTAAATTCCAATGGGTCAGAAGCTTTGTTCATACCATGCACTGGCCTGAGGACCTCTACAATCATACAGCCCCTTGAAGCGCGCATTGGCAAGCCTGTCATCACCGCTCACCAAGCGATGCTCTGGGATGCACTGAGACTTGCCGGCTACACACAACCACTGTCGGGATTCGGCAAGCTGCTCACTGTCTGAAGCGACTTATTTGCGCATCGGCCCATTATCAGAATTCAGGAGGACCAGGAATGAAAGTTCTATGCTTGTGGTACGCCACGGACGCTGAGATCAGCCTGATCAAAGAAGTGCTGCCTCCGGGAACCGAGGTGGTGGCACCGAGAGGCGAATATCTCTCGCGTTTCGACTGCGACTACTCAGACGTGAAGCATCTGGCGCCCGACGCCGATGCGATCATTGCTTTTAGCGTTCCGGAAGGAATCCTACAGATCGCGGAAAAGCTCAAGGTGTTCTCTTGGCTGCATTCAGGCGTAGACGATCTTGGCCTGATGGGCGCGCTGGATCTCTTCAAACAGCGTGGCGTCAAGCTCGGAAACATTCGCGGCGCGAACGCGGTTGCGGTTGCGGAGCAAGCGATGATGTTCGTACTAGCCCTTGCAAAAAAGACTCTTCTCAAGCACCGGGCGACGGAAGAAGGCAGGTTTCTATTCCCTCTTTACGATGACCAATACCGGTCGGGGATGCTACACGGTCGCACAATCGGTGTGATTGGAGTTGGAAATATCGGCGGGCGAATCGCCAAACACGCCAAGGGGTTCGACATGGAGACCCTCGGCGTCCGTCGAAGCAAAGGCGGCCCCCCGGTCGAGTTTTTCGATGCAGTGCACGGGGTCGACGAGTTGCACGATGTTCTGCCGAAGTGCGACTACGTCGTCCTGGCGACGCCTGACACAAAAGAGACGCATCAGTTCTTCGGCGCCGCGCAACTCGCCGCCATGAAACGATCGGCGTTTCTCATTAATATCTCGCGCGGCATGTTGATCCAGGAGAAGCCACTATTCGAAGCGCTCACTTCGGGCACCCTTCATGGTTTCGCAACCGACGTATGGTGGCAGTACAACTACGGCCAAACGTTTCCGATTGGCTGGGGATCTCGCCTTGGAATCCACAAATTGCCTAATGTGATTACATCGAACGATCAGGCGGCAAATGCCGATGACGTGCTCGAGAGGAATATCCGCTGGGGCTCACAGAATCTGGCTGAATTTGTATCGGGCACATTGATGAAGCGAGAAGTGAGGCTCGATCTTGGGTACTGAGCCGGCGTGGATGTTCTTTTAAAGGGCAAGGACATCCCGTCACACAATGACCTTGCAGGGTGCAACTGCACCTTGGAACGGCGGCGAGACATAGCTCGTAGCCAAGGTGCGCAAATGTGGAAAACTTCAGCGTGTTCGGGGGTTCGCCGGATATGGTTGTGAAGCTTGATGCTATCGATCTTGGTATTCTTGATGCTATCCAGCGCGTTGGCCGGATCACCAAACTCGCGCTCGCGGATAAGGTTGGCCTGTCGCCGACACCCTGTTGGATGCGGCTGCAGAAGCTTGAAAGGGCCGGCATCATCACTGGCTACCATGCTCGTCTCGATCTGAGGAGAATGGCCCCTGTTGCAACCGTGCTGATGGAGGTGACCCTCTCCAACCATCGCCAGGCGGATTTCGACCGTTTGATCGCGCAATCAAGGCCTTCGATGAGGTTGTATCCTGCTGGTCCGTCGGCGGTGGCGTGGACTATGTCATCAAAGATGAAATGCCGCGACCACATATCGTCGCCCCTTGAATCGAAGAACGACCATAACGAATTTTCGCAACGTTTGAGCGGTAGGAACGCGGTAGCGCTGCCCAATCGTGACCCCTTCCACCAATGGTCGAACGACAGTCCCGGTCCCTTTTAGTCTGTGAATCGGCGTGCAAAATTGACCCCATAAGGCGGGGAATCGGCGTCCAATTTTGACCCCCCTGATGCTTTGATTTGCGACCATCAGCTCGTCGTGGCGAGCGGATGGTGTGGGGATGAAGTCGGTGGATACGATTGCCCGAGTTCGGCGCGCCTTCCATGTGCAGGGATGGTCGCTCAAGCGGATTTGCCGCGAACTGCATGTGTCGCGCAACACCGTCCGCAAGATACTCAGATCCAATGAGACATCGTTCTCCTACGAACGCGAGCGGCAGCCCAAGCCGAAGATCGGTCCGTGGCAGGATCAGCTTGACGGGTTCTTGAATGGCAACCGTGGCAAGGCGGCGCGCGAGCAACTGACACTGATCCGGATTTACGAAGAGCTTTGCAGTCTCGGTTACGAGGGTGGCTATGACGCCGTCCGCCGCTACGCGAAGAGCTGGGCGAAGGCGCAGGGGTCGGCGACGGCGGACGCCTATGTGCCGCTGTTCTTCGCGCCGGGCGAGGCCTACCAGTTCGACTGGAGCCACGAGATCGTCCTGATCAACGGCGTGACGGTGACCGTGAAGGTCGCCCATGTCCGGCTCTGCCACAGCCGGATGATGTTCGTCAGGGCCTATCCGCGCGAGACGCAGGAGATGGTGTTCGACGCCCATGACAGGGCCTTTGCCTTCTTCGGCGGCGCCTGCACGCGCGGCATCTACGACAACATGAAGACGGCGGTGGAAACGATCTTTGTTGGCAAGGACCGCCAATACAATCGCCGCCTCCTGCAGATGTGTAGCCATTATCTGGTGCAGCCGGTCGCCTGCACGCCAGCGTCGGGCTGGGAGAAGGGTCAGGTCGAGAACCAGGTCGGGCTGGTGCGCGAGCGGTTCTTCACGCCCAGGCTGCGCTTCAAGACCTATGAGGAGCTGAACGCCTGGCTGCAGGACAAGTGCGTCGCCTACGCCAAGGCGCACCGTCACGTCGAGCAACCGGAACGAACAATCTGGAACGTGTTCGAGGAAGAGCGCGGCAAACTGGTCGAGTATCGCGGCCCCTTCGACGGATTCCACACGGTGCCGGCCTCGGTGTCGAAGACCTGCACGGTTCGCTTCGACACCAACAAATACTCGGTCCTGTCGACGGCCGTCGGCCGCCCGGTCGAGATCCATGCCTATGCCGACAGGATCGTCATCAGCCAGGACGGCGTGGTCGTCGCCGAACATGCCCGCTCCTTCGGGCGGAACGAGACGGTCTACGATCCCTGGCATTACGTCCCTGTGCTTGCCCGCAAGCCCGGAGCGCTGCGTAACGGCGCGCCGTTCCAGGACTGGGTTCTGCCGTCGGCCATGGAGCGTATCCGACGCAAATTGAAGGCGGCGCATGATGGCGATCGGCAGATGGTGTCGATCCTGGCCACGGTGTTGACCGACGGCATCGATGCCGTGGAAGCCGCCTGCCAGGAGGCGCTCGATCAGAATGTCTGCTCATCCGCCGTCATCATCAACATCCTGGCGCGGCAGCGCGATCCGGCGCCGGCAGTCACCATTCTCACCCCGGACGCTCTTCGCCTGCAGCACGAACCGCAAGCCGACTGCGCCCGCTACGACAGCCTCAGGAGGGCAAGCTGATGGAACGCACGCAGGTTCTGGAACTGATGGGCACGCTGAAGCTCTACGGGATGCGGGGCGCCTATGACGAGGTCATGGCGACAGGCATCAAGCGCCAGCACGAGCCGCCGAGGATCGTCGGCGATCTGCTATCGGCCGAGATCGCCGAGAAGCAGGCCCGCTCCATCAAATACCAGCTCACCGTCGCCAAGCTGCCGATCGCCAAGGACATCGATGAGTTCGACTTCGACGGCACGCCGGTCAATGAGGTGCTGGTCCGGGACCTTGCCAACGGCACCTTCGTCGCCGACCAGCGCAACGCCGTGCTCATCGGCGGCACCGGAACCGGCAAGTCGCATCTGGCAATCGCCATTGCCCGCGCCCTGATCCGCAACGGCTCACGTGGCCGCTTCTTCAACGTCGTCGATCTCGTCAACCGGCTCGAGACCGAGCACCGAAGCGGCAAACAGGGCCGTATCGCCGACTACCTCACCCGGCTCGACTTCGTCGTGCTCGATGAACTCGACTAGCTGCCCGTCGCACAGGCCGGCGGGCAATTGCCCTTCCACCTGATCAGCAGGCTCTACGAACGGACCTCGATCATCGTCACCACGAACCTGGCGTTCGGAGAATGGCCCGCCGTCTTCGGCGACGCCAAGATGACGACAGCGCTCCTCGACCGTCTCACCCATCATTGCGAGATCATCGAGACCGGGAACGAGTCCTGGCGCTTCAAGAACCGCGCCTGATAACCCCATCAAGCTGCCAAGCGTCGTCCGCGCTCGCCCGGGCTGCGCAACCCTGACCAGCTCCGCCCGGGCGAACGCTGACCGCCGCGCATTACATAAGGGGGTCAAAATTAGACGCCGATCGGGGGTCAGTTTTGGAAGCCGTTTGACATTTAGTCTAATTGGCGGTCTGGGATTTCTGCTGGCCGAGCACGGTCCCGAGAATGCATTGTTGTTCCGCGGCGAGGATAAGGTGAGCTACCGCTTGGATCTGGGACGAGGCCCACCTCCACCCTCTCGCAGCAGGGCTTGCGCGCCTTGGAAACCGGCAAAGGCGACGGCATCTCGGCGATGACGCGCGCATGCCGGAGACCATCTCCAGCACGAGAGGCCATCTGGTCGTCCTGTTCGCCCGATTTCGGCGAGCAGGGCGTGCTCGACCCCTTTGGCCAGATTGAACCGAAGCTGTTCATCATGTGCGATGCCTCTCCAAGGATATCTCCTGCGCATGGGAGGGGGCCGAACCGTCAGTGGTTGGTGGCCGAGATTGGTGTCAGTCGTGAACGTATCAGCGGATAATCGACTTGATAAATCCGCTGAGCCTCTTGCTTTCGGGATGGTCAAATATGCGATCCGGGGGACCGGATTCCACGATGGTTCCGTCTGCGATAAAATGCACCACATCCGCAAGCTTGTGCGTGTGCGTGTGCAGGACGCACTTGATACCGCGGCGATGGATCGGCGCGTGAATGCAAACGGCAGAAAGGTTCGCGATACCGTTGCCGGCGACCACAGCACCATCGAAAGATACTTCTATAAGGTTCGAAGCCTTCACCTCTGACCAGTGAAGTCCAAAGGCGTTGAGATAGAACCGATCCAGTTCGCCTGGCACGGCGAGTGTGAAATGATTGTCGATGCCTTCAATGAAGTTGTCCTTCACTGCCAGGCGATGAGCGGCCGCAAGATCGCGCCGGGCTTCGCCCTGAGCTTCCGACATGGAGGGATGCGAGCTGACGGTCTCGTGTGCGTTCATCGGTTGTCCTTTCATGAGACGCTATGGCCATGGCGCGGACTACGCAGTGATTTCAAAAAGGTCTTTAGGGGCGTTATGCAGGATTTCAGCACCGGTCTCGGTGACCAAGATGTTGTATCCGTAGGAGATGGTGACGCCTTCAAACTGCGATATCGATGGCTCGAGGGAGAAGATCATCCCAGGCTCTAGAATGGTTTCGTCGCCCACCAAAATATCCGGGAATTGCGCGAAGGTCGGAGGGTAAGACAGGCCCATACCAAAACCGGCGCGGGCCACGATATAATCGGCGTAGTCGCCCCTGATCTCTCTGCTCAGGCGGTCGATGTCCGAAGCCGAAGCGCCGGGCCGGATCAGCTCGAAAGGCCGCCAAAACGATTCGTAGTTGATTTTCCAGAGGTCGAGCAGCCGGTCGGACGCCTTACCTGCCACCACGGTTCGGCAGAGGTTGGAATTGTAGCGTTTCCAGGATCCCGTGAACTCAAAGAGGATCGGATCACCGGCTTCAATGATTTTCGAAGATGGGACGGCGTGGAATGTGCCTGAACGCCACCCCGAAGCGATAATGAAAGGCAGCGTGGGATATTCGGAGCCAGCAACTGCCAATTTCGACTGTACCGCTGCCAGCACATCTAGTTCGCTAATGGCCGGGCGAAGAATCTCGGCCATCGCCTCCAGAGCGAGGTCGGAGAACCCGGCTGCCTTCCGCATATATTCAATTTCGGTCGGTGATTTAATGGTGCGCAGCTGCATGATCTTCTGCGTCACGTCGACGAATTCAACTTCTGGAAATGCCACTGTCAGGGATTTGTAGAGATCGGCCCGAAGATACCAATTGGCCATTTCGAGGCCGACCCTCTTGCCTGCTGTTGCACCAAGCGCGCGCAATTTGTCGATTGTCAGCTGGACGGGATCGTGACCGTGCGTCCAGATGATAACTTCCGAAATCCAGCACTGGAAAACGGTGAGCTCTTTCTCAGCTTTATGAGTGAGCAGCGAAGGCTCCTTCGCTCCAGTCTGGAAAAACACGCACTCATACAAATAGATCCCGAGGGGATCGAAGCCTGTGAAATAATTGAGGCTCTCTGGGGCATGACCGAGATAGATATCGACCTCTTCTTTCTGTAGCATGGCGTCAAGACGGCTGATCCGGTCTTCAAACTCTCGCAGTGCGAATGTCAGGACCTTGCCATTGGGATGTTGTTTCATGTCGTTCGTTTGCGCGGACATCGGTCCTCAATCCTGGTTGGTGAACGCACCTCTCCAAATGGTGAGATGGCACGTTGAAACTTGTGGGGGTCTATCAGCTGGTCATCTGCACGGCTGGCGGCGTTAGCCGTCCCAAACGCTTTTCAATCACTCGGGCGGCGCCGAGTACCTTGGCGTCGCGATAGCGAGGTCCGACGAGCTGAAGGCCCACGGGGAGCCCGCCGTCGTCCAACCCAGCTGGAAGCGAGGCCGCAGGCTGCTGCGTCAGGTTGAAAGGGAACGTGAAGGGCGTCCAATCGACCCAGCCGCTAAACCCATCAGGTTTGTCCATGCCAACCGGGAAAGGTGGAACCGCAACAGTCGGAGTGACGAGCAAGTCAAAGCTCTCGTGGAAATCGGCCATTTTTACCGACAAGTCGAATCGCGCCTGTTCGGCATCCTTGAATTCGCAGAGAGTGATCCCCTCGCCCCGGATTGCACATTCAAGAAAACCGGGGTCCAGCAGATTTTTCTGCGCTTCGCTCATGCGAGCAATCAGACGTGCGGCGCCTGCAAACCAGAACGTGGCGAATACCTCCACAGGATTGGCAAACCCAGGGTCGATCTCCACTACATCTGCGCCAAGGCTTCGAAGCTGTCCGACAGCGGCATCGGTGACGCGCAGTATGTCCGGCGCTACATCGGCGTAGCCCAGATTACGGCTATACCCGATCCGAATTCCTTGCAGGAACTCGGCGTCGCCCGAACCATCGGCCTTATAAATGACGCCACCATAGCCGTCCCGTGCGTCGGGGCGGGTAATAACATCCATCATCAGCATCGCGTCATCGACCGTACGTGTCATCGGTCCAATGTGGGATAGAACCCCCATGGCACTGAGCGGCCACTGAGGCACGTATCCGAAAGTCGGCTTGAATCCAAAAATGCCGGTAAAGCTCGCGGGGATTCGGATCGAGCCACCGCCGTCGCTACCTTGGTGAAGAAAGCCGAGATTCATAGCCGCTGCCACGGCCGCACCACCGGACGATCCCCCTGGTGTCAGCTTCGGATTCCAGGGGTTGCGCGTGATGCCGGTCAGCGGACTATCCGTTGCTCCCTTCCAGCCAAACTCCGGTGTCGTTGTTTTTCCGAGGATGATTGCTCCAGCTTCGCGCATGCGGGCAGCAAGGGGGGCATCCTGATCCCACGGTCCAACCGCGCTGGTTGCGGCGGAGCCTCGCCGGGTCGGCATTCCGCGGGTCAGTGTAAGGTCTTTGATCGTTGCTGGCACGCCATCAAGCACGCCGATCGGCCGCCCCTTGTGCCAGCGCTCCTCAGACCGCCGGGCTGCCGTCAGGGCGCCATCGGCATCGATATGACAAAATGCATTTAGATCGGCGTTGACCGCATCTATGCGGTTAAGACAATCCCGGACGACCTCTACTGGTGAGATCGTGCCGGCTTTATAGAGTTCGAGGCAATCGCGAGCCGTCAGGGTCCGAAAGGTCCCCGAACCTTTGCTTACGTTCATTTTATATCGCGCTTATGTTGGGTCAGCGGCGTCTTGCGGCTTTAAGGATTGCCGAGTTACCGTATGACGTTCCCCGTTTTTTTGATCCTAGGAACGACGGAGGCCATTCGTCAAATTCATAGTTTTTGCCTTTTCGACAAAAGAATTTTGTCGACATCAGCTCTCATGCTACATGGTCGTCGGTGTAGCGGACCATAATCTCAGCCTTGATCCAGGAACTGAACGCCGCCACTGTGGGCGTTTCCGCCTTGGCCGGAGATGAAACGAGATAATAAGATCGGCGGCCTCTAAGCACGAGATCAAAGGGCATCACGAGCATTCCACTCTCCAAAGCGGCGCGGCATGTGAAATGGTCGCCGAGCGCCACTCCCTGTGAGTAAACAGCCGCGTTGAAACAGAGGTTCCCGTCGTGGAAGGTGATGCCCCTGTGGGCCAGAAACGGATCAACCCCAGCTGCCGTCAGCCAGATCTCCCAATCGGTCTCATCGCCAAGGATATTTAATAGAGGCACACTGCTCAAATCCTTTGGATCTTTGAACATTCCATGCTGATGGAGAAAAACTGGGCTGCATACCGGAGATATCCGGATGTCGACCAGGTGGGAGACGGTCATCTCGGGCCAATGGCCGGTTCCAAAGGTGATAAATACATCGACGTCCTCATTAGCGACGTTCTCCAGAAGTGTCTGTGTCTTAAGGATGATTTTTACATCTGGGAACGCTTCGTTGAACTTGGCTATGCGACTGCAAAGCCATCCGCCAGCGAAACCCGGGGTGCTGCAAATGGTGAGGTTACCGCTCAAGCTCTTGTTAGCATAACGTTGCGCTGATCCCGAGATCGTGTTGAGCGCTTGGCGCACATCATGTGCATAGGCCAAGCCTTCCGCAGACAACGCCATACGCGTGCCGGTCCTAGATAATAGTGGAAAATTCAGCTCGCGCTCGAGTAAGCGGAGTTGGTAAGTCACCGCGCTTCGCGTTTGAAAAAGCTCGTTCGCGGTCTCTTCAACTGACCCTGTCCGAGCGAAGCTGGTGAGCACGCGAAGCGCTTGAATGGACGGATAGTGTTTCATGAAACGGAACCGAGTCTACATTCGCGCCCGCCTAACGACGATGATGAGACTTATACAATCATTTAAGGGAACCGACCACCTGACCGACGGGTCTACAAAGCAAAGTCTCTGCGTCCGAAGACTCGCAGGACTTTTAACGATGCCTTCTAATGAAAAAGGATCAGAAAAGACGGTTGTGGCTTCAATAAGCAGCTTATGGCAACGAAACACCTTGGCTCACCCGGATCTGAAGTGAGATGTGCGCTTTGAATGGCGCGTGGCGCGACGAGGCGCGCTGCCGAGCTTTGGAACCCAGGTGTGGTCATTGCCAAGATTGTCGAAGATTGCCGCATCCAGTCCCACACTGCCTTTTTACGCAACTGTGGAAGCACAAAAAGCGCACATCTGATATCACCAAGCGACAGGCAGCTATCTCGATTTCCTTACCGCTCAATCAATTGCGAGCGCCCGATTGTATGGTCGCGAATGGCGAGTTAATTCCAATTGGCCGCGTCGCAGACTGCTGGTTGATTCACCGAAGTGGTCACGAAAACATTTTGAAAAATGCGATGATGAGACGAAACCGCAAGCAACTGCCACCTGCAACACGGACATATCGGTTAATTCGTGCGCCCGCGCCATTCTCAGCAAAAGAGAGTATCGCACCGGCGTCGCCTTGCGCGAACAAAGAGGCGCTCGATTTGCCGGCAAGAAAGGCTCTGCAGTCGCGAAATAGCGTGAACCGTCAACGGCTAGATTGGCAGCTTTCCCCCTCGCGCCATCGCTGCGGAGAGAAAGAATTTTTGTGCCAAAGGCGCCCGACGGTGAGGGGAAACCGCATAATGGTGCTTGACGGGCAAGATCGGATTACAGAAGGGATGCGTGCCCGAAGGGGTGAAGACGACCGCGGGCCGGCTTCAGCGAAGTCCTGCAGCCCGGCCCGCAGGGAGACGCTCACCTGATCTCGTCCGGCGCCGATCGGCGAGGCAACGACAAGCCAGGCGCGGCATGCGACCTTCTCATCCGTCGAGAACCACTGCGGTCGCCCCGACGCAGTTCAGGTCTGGGTCGGGATTGTCAGAGCGATGCCAAGAAATGGAGAGATGGAGAGTGCCGAAGAATAAGATTGTTTTGCTCTCTACCAAAACTTCTGCGTGGCATTTTAATTGCATGAATGGAGATTGAAGAACGAAAATACCCAGGAGAGCTGGCCCCCCGTCGCGGACACTTTCCACAAGGTAGAGATAGCAGTGGCCGCGCGCGATTCTCTCAACGACAAACATGCCAGTTAGCGAACAAATGCCGTAAAATCCTATAAAATAAAATTGGAATAACAGCACAAATGTTGTTACCACACATTTTCGCTCCGGAAATTCAAGGCAAGTGAATTCAGTACCTTAACGGACAGCGTTCGCCTTCGTTCCCGTCCAACTGTTCAAAGTTGGACCTGAGCCGTGTGCCGTGGACTGGCGATAGTTGTTTAGGCCAACGACTTGATAACACTATATATATGACCACGAAGATAGTCTACCGCGGCGGAATTGCGCTCAGCGCACAGTCGTAGAAGCTCGCGATGCTGCTCGTCGTCAGCATGAATTCGACCAGACGCTACTACGGGTACTCGAACGAGGTGGCCAGTGCGTAGGTGCATTTTCTCAACAATCGACAATGTTTCAGAACGGTTAGAAGGAATGTATAGGCATTTGTGGAACTTCCAATTCATCTCTCCGCGTTTAGGGCTGTCGTGACAAGTCCGCTCAATTTCATCGAGAACCTCCGAGGCGGCCGATAGGTCTGATTTCTTATAACGTGACAGTGCACGTGATAGAATATCACACTCTAAAAGGATCCTGAGATCTAGTAGTTCGATAACTGTCTCGCGCTTCGCTGAAATGGCGACGGCGCCTTTATGCGTTCTGAAGGAGACCAGTCCTTGCGCCTCCAATTGTCGGAGCGCCTCGCGAACTGGTACTCGGCTCACCTCATAATCTTCTGCAATAGTCTCCTGCACGAGGGAGTCGCCGTCCCGGATTTCACCGCTAAGAATGCGCTCTCGCAAAGCCTCAACGAGCATTTCAGGTACACTTTGTCGTCTGATTGGAATTTTTGCTTTCGGCTTGATGGAAGTTACCAACTCTCAGTCCCTCTTCGTGCATGCTTTCGTTCGAAGTTCGAATGGGTATCACATCGTTTGAAGTGTAAATGAGTGGTGACCTGACTCCATGTTGTATCAAGTGGACCGACCTCCACTGGGCCATTGCCACCAAGGCGGTGGTCACTACAGGAGATGGCTGCCTCTCAGCACTAGGCGCTCTCCCAAACGATGATCGCTCGAGCAATTCAAACGGCGGGAGTTTCTTCAACGGCCTCCGCGTGCTGCTGTCTCCTTGCCGAGCGGAATAAACCATGTTGATGGCGCACCGTTCTCGATGGCGGCGAGCGGGTAAGATTTGTTTCCTTTCGCAATGACCACGTTGCAGCCCGCGTCCATGGGTATCCTTGCTGCCATCAACTTTGTCACCATGCCCCCAGAACCGTAGCGCCCGGGGGAAAGGTCCGCCATGGTTTCTATCTCCGGGGTAATGCACCGCACCTCTGGGATGATACGAGCCAACGGGTTGTCGTGTGGGTCTTCGGTGAAGAGGCCATCTACGTCGGAAAGCAGAATGAGAACGTCGGCCTTCGCAATTTGCGCGACCCGTGCCGCCAGCCGATCATTGTCGCCAAGACAGATCTCGGCCGTTGCGGTCGCGTCGTTCTCGTTGATGACGGGTACGGCGCCAACTTTGAGAAGTTGTTGAAGGGCCGACCGCGCATTGAGGCGGCAACGCCGGTTGTCTATATCTGCGCCGGTCAACAGAATTTGACCCAGCCCAAACCCATGGCGTTTCAAACTCTGTTCATAAGCGAGCATCAGTCGAATCTGACCAATAGCAGCGGCTGCTTGCTTCTCCTCAATTCGCAAAGATCTATCCAACTGCTTGAAGTGGGATGATCCAAGTGCGACAGCACCGGAGGTGACGATGATCACCTGTTGGCCGCGTGCGAAAAGTCGTGCGACATCCTTTATCAATGTCTCAAGCCAAGGACCGCGCACCTCTCCGGTCTCTATATCGGCAACCACTGCGGAGCCAATCTTCACGATCAGTCGACGAGCTGAAAGCAATTGATCCCTCCTCGTCGCAAGACATTTCTCTCTAATCTCTTCTTGCATTTAACAGCATTCAGTTCCACGAGCGGTCAGGAACAAAGTCCGGCATCTCGTCGACTTACGTCTTTCTCGTTCTCAATTGCATCAACGTTCGGACGGCGATTACTTACCAATATGACGCCGCCCTGCCCCTGGTGCGGAAAGTTGAGGGCGGCTGATTATTTCTATTCGCCAAGGGTCGGAAATGGTGCGATCGACCAATCGATTAGATCAACGGCACGCTGAAGTGTCGTTTCGGTTAGAGCACGGCTGGGTGAGGCGGCGATAACATGTCCGATCCAGTCCCGGTGATCGCCTTTCCTGCCGATCGGCGTATTGGGTCCAAAATAGAATTCAACCTCGGCGACGCCTGGTACAGCAGTTGCCCGATTGTCGCCGTCGATCCAATCAAGGGTGCCATCGCGATCAGGAACCAGGATTCGCGCAGCCGCAACCTGCGAATGCCTTTTGCGCAGGCTCCATTGGTCGCCTATGACAAGCTTTATGTGCTCGGTGACGAGATCGAGCCCGTAAGTCAGCTGAACCAGCTGAGGACCGGGCGCGCCACCAAGACGCGGATTAACTTCAATGACGACCGGGCCACGCTTCGTCCACCGGAATTCTATGCAGGTTGGCCCCCAACCAAGCCCGAGAGCCCGCAAACAGCTCAGCGAGACATCGACTATCCGCTCTTGCTCTTCATCAGTCAGTAGGGCCGGTAGGGTGAACTCACGAAACACGAAATACGGTTCGGGGCCGAACTCACCGGCGCAAATCCCGATGACCTCATCTCCCATTATCTCGGTGCTATAGTATGGGCCTTGTGCGAATTCTTCGACCAGTATTCGCGGCGAAGATTGCCAAATGTGCTTCCCGCCCAACAGATAGGTGGTGTGTTCGGCCAACTCATCGACGTTGCGGCACAATCGGACACCGGTGCTACCGACGCCTACGGCTGGCTTAAGAATTACCGGGAGCCCAATTTCAGCGGCACAGCTTTCTATGTCCACCGCATTCGTTGCCAAGCGATAAAACGGTATTGAAACGCCGGCCTCCGCGAGGAGCTGACGTTGGGTGAATTTGTCGCAACATCGTTCAATCGATGTAGGGTTTGGTCCCGGCAGATCGAAATACCGGCAGAGCTTGCCAACTGTCGCATAGACCGACTCCTTGGCACACGTAATTCCGGCAACGTCATTGGCCGTACCCAGCCGGGAACATTCGCCGATCAAGGCATCGAGATCGTCTGTATCGACACGGATCGCCTCAGCCCCTTCCGCCGCAATATAGTCGTATTGAGCGGGATCAGCCGACAGGGTAATCGGATGTAGGCCAAGACGCTGGGCCGCCTGGATGTACAACCGACCTGTCCTCGAGCCTTCAACTAGGATAAGCACTCTTTTGGCCATTAGCTTTTGATCCCGTGTGGATGCCGTGCCTCAGTCCAAAACGGAGTCGACGTGGCTTTTTGACGCGCCTAGTCTCAGACCTGTCGCGAAAATATCATCGTCGGCGATTTGCGGTCGTGAAGTTATGTGAATTTATTGTAAACAGCAGTTAATACGGCGTGCTGGATCCTGGGCGAAAACGGTGGCAATGATGGCTGAGACAACCCTGCGGCCGCTCTTGCCGGCATGGGCCGGTACCTTCCTCGTCAAGTGGACCCGCCCCTCTGCCATGTCGCGCACTGCACTTTTGCTAACGAGTGCCTCTATGCCTTCCTGGGCTTGACGTCGCGCAGGCCGCGAAGTGTCACCTTGCGCATGAACTCAGTTCGGCTCGGCCTCGCGCCCGCATTGACGCCGACGGGCGACAACCGCGGCGGCCCTTCAGATAGGTGGCGTCGATCATCAGGTGTGGGCCAATAGCCCTCTCGACCGCTCGAGGAAGACGTCGATCTCCTCGCCAGCCGACAGACCTGGCTCTTGGAGATCCGCTCATGCCCCCCTTGGCCGTGACCCTTGACCAGGTCGTCAACCTACTCGTTTATCGAGATGCCTTGCACGTAGGCTTCCTGGAAATGCGGTCAGCGCCTTCTCGTTCTCTCCTTCCGAAATGGGTTGGCTTCAAAAACCAAACCCAACGGAAAGTGCCGATATTCACGACACGCCGCTCACTCGCCACCAACGGCGCGCTCGCGGGCGGCTACACTACCTGATGGGACATAGCCGGCGGAACTTCGGTGCGACAACCGCGTGACCGCGTGGGTGAAAGGTGCAGCCACCAGGTGGATTGGTGGATTTGGCCGGGCTCGGCACCTCTCCCTCTATGGGCAGCTTCGGCGGATCGCGCGTGGGATCCATTGTTGTAGAAGCAGGGCGAGAAGCGCGCCCCTGTGTAGGTTTGCATGGGCTTTCGAAAAGCGCCCTGCATGGGGCGAGTTCGACGCTGCGGCCTGACCACAGCGCCGTTTCGTCGGTTACTCTGGAATAGACTGATTTTGCGAGCCCGGATCCAAAGTTGTTACTCCAGGCTCTCGGCAACATGAAACCCACTCCGCTGACTGGCCATCGAGATTGGCATCCTACGTACGTCGTGGCGCAGGTTCTTATAGTCGAGAGTGTCATTCCGGCACCAATGCGCTCCAGGGGATTCCACCGTAAGAATCTCTTCGGCGATTGGTGCAAAGTCGGCACGGAAGTGAACTGCGCTTTTGACTGCCACAACCGACTGCTCGCTCGGCTCTATCCCAACCGCCCTAAACAGATCCTGATCGAGACACTGAAAGCGGACACTTGCTACGACGACCTGTACGCTCGATCCAGGGTCAAGGATGAGCAAGCGTGCCATGCGCCCAAGATCTACTTCCACACCGCCCAGGCATGGCCCATTAGCCGTGAACACCCCGTCGGAAAGTGCTTCCACACGAACCCTGGCCAGATATGGTTCCGAATCGTAGTCATAGCGCCCACCAAGTCGAACATTGAGTTCAGCGCCCAGACCTGCCGTGTGGGCTTTTTCAGCCGTTTCTGAATCCCAAAGCAAGCCAAGCACACTATTTCTAAGGCCGCCCTCTACCATACCCTGTAGAAGCCCGATCGTATCCGACGTTCCTCCACAGCCAGGGTTGTCCTGAACATCGGCAAGGACAATCAGTGAACCTTTGCGCCCGTTGCGAGCAGCATGTTCGACAGCTTCCTTTACATCCAGAAGGGACATATGGAACCTTTCTTCAGCCTCCAGGATATCGTTCAGTTGCATATCTGCCGCCTTTGCGACTGCCGCCTCGTCGACTCCATAAGCGACAACTGCTGGCCCGCACTCGCGAATATCAGCCAACGGAAAGCCCAGCGCGACGTCGACGTTTAGAACTGCTCCTCTGACCCGTTCCGGCAGCCCCGCATAGAGCGATAGGCATGGCTCTAGATCAGTACACTGGGCAGGCAGCGGGATCAGGAATGGCGTCTTCCGGAACGCTTTGAAGAAGGGTCTCCCGTGGCGAAGGCGCTGCTCCAGTAAATTGAAGGCGCGCCTGCCAGTATCAGCCAGGTCTATGTGAGGGTAAGTGCGGAAAATAGTAATGCCGTCGCATAGGTCGACCATGGCATCGGTAACATTGGCATGAAAATCCAAACTGATCACGATTGGAATATCTTGCCCGGCGATTTCTCGCACGCGCCTTAGCAACTCCCCTTCCCCGTCCTGATAAGATTCGACGACCATCGCGCCATGCAGGTCTAGATAGATCGCGTCGAGAACACCTGCGCGGGCGGTCCCATCACAGATCATTCCTGCAATACGCTCAAAGGCGTCATCTGAGACGAAGCTAGTTGGTTCCGCAGCGGCCCAGACCAAGGGTATCAACTCATACGTATCTTTCGCAGAGCTGATGAACCCCCCGATGGGAATTTCAATCGGCGGAAAGAGATCGAGAATGGCCGCACCGGTAGTCAGAGCAGGCCAGCCGCCGCCCCGAACGAAATCGTCAAAAGGGGCACCGAACGGAGCAAACGTATTGGTTTCGTGTTGAAAACCAGCGATGGCTACGCGGAGGCGGCCCGATCTAGCGCTGGCGAAGGTTGTCGGCGTTGACTGAACCATATCTTGACCTTTGAACTTCCAGTTGCTGTGTTCCAAACGAGCGGCCACGAGCGGACGTCATGATCCTCTAACTGGTGCCCCGGTAACGGCATGCCGAACGAGACTTGCCTCGTTTAATCACGAATGGGGGCTTGCTCGGCAACGTCCGGGAACAGTATTTCCTGCTGCCCTAGGCTCCTGGCAATTGATTACACACACGAACCTCCCGACCCGAAGCGAACAACCCGAGTCCTAATGCTCGATCGCGCCATGGCGGCACCGGTTTCCTGCCGATCCTAAATCAGGCGGCCTTCTTCACCCGCTTGCCCAATGTCTCGATAGCTAGCTGAATCGTCGATATGACGATGTCACGCTCTTCGCCGACGAGCGGCAAGCGCGGTGCCCTGGTCCATTCAGGGGCCCCGTAGACCAGGTTCTCGGCGAGCTTGATGTACTGAACCAGCTTGACGTGGGTGTCGAGATGGAAGGACGGCGTCAGGATGCGGTAAAGCGCGCGCGCCTCCTCGTACTTGTTTTGGGTGCAGAGGCTGAAGAGCTCGACGCATTCTGACGGCCAAACGTTGGTCATGCCCGAAACCCAACCGGTGACGCCAAGCGCGCAGCTTTCGACGATCAGATCGTCAACGCCGCAGAAGACGCTGAAGCGGTCGCCGAGCTCGACATACATATCGGTGACGCGACGAATGTCACCGGTTTCTTCCTTAACGCAGACGATTTCCGGAGTGTCGACGAGATGCTTGAGAACGTGGACCGTGCAGTCGACGCCGTAGGCGATAGGGTTGTTATAGATCATGATCGGCAGCGACGAAGCACTGGCGACACCCTTGTACCACTCGACCGTTTCGCGATCGTCGGTCTTGTAGCCGAGGCTTGGGAACACCATTAAGCCCTGGGCGCCGAAGGATTCGTAGAGCTTCGCGTTCGCCTTCGCGTTATCGAGTGTGATTTCGGCAAGGCCGGAGAGAACCGGAACACGTCCGGCTACCACTTCAACAGCTCCGCGGATAATGTCTTCACGATCCTTCAGCGACATCGAAGCGTTTTCGCCGAGCATAGGTAGCACAATGACACCGGAAACGCCTGCTTTAACGAGGCGGTCAAGGCTGTCGTTCGTCGCCCGAAGGTCAACCTCGCCATCCCTTGTTAGCTTTGTCGTCACTGCGGGGAATACACCAGCCCATTTTACCATGGTTCTCCATCCATCTGCGCTCTAACTGGATCCAATCTACATGATGACAAATGACGTGTCCACCCTTTGATGTTGCTCTTTTTTGGGTTACCTTGCTACAGGCGACCATTCGCATCGGCGAAAAGCCAGCTTTTCAAATTTGGGTTTTGGGATCCAAAAAACGATGGATAAGATGCTGGAACAGAAGAAGCAGCGCTCGAAATACCGTCTTCAGAGGCAGAGCCTACCAGAGGCGCTGTCGGAGTCTTTGCGGGAACGAATTCTCAGTGGCGAGTTCAAAGAGGGCGACCCGCTCATACAAGAAGCGATCGCAGCGGAATACGAATGCAGCCGAATGCCTGTGCGCGAGGCATTTCGTCAGTTGGAAGCAGCCGGATTGATTGTTTCCAAGATTCACAAGGGTGCAATTGTTTCGACATTGCCATCGGAACAGATCATGGAATTGTTCGAACTTCGGGCAACGCTGGAGTGCGATATTCTGAGCCGCTCCCTAGAGCATCTCTCCGACGAAGACTTGGCTCACTCCGCGCAAATCCTCAAGCGACTTGAGGAGGCATATCACAAGCGGGACATTGCCCGGGTAGGAGCTTTGAACTGGGAGTTTCACCGCAGTCTTTATCGACCCGCGGGACGCGTCCAGACACTCGCCATTCTCCAAGGCATCAATGTCCAGATTGATCGATATATAAGGATTCAGCTACTTTTGACTTCGGGCTTCGAAGAAGCAGAGCGCGAACATCGCCAAATTCTGAGCATGTGCAAAGAACGCGACCAACAAGTCGTGGAGTTTATGCGAGGGCACATAATCCGGGCTGGTCATAACCTTCTGGATGCGCTCAACAAGCGCCGAGTGAGCGATACTGCGGTTTGATCGCGCCTCACGGAGGTGTTGGCATCCCTCTCCCTCCCCAGAAGCTCAATCAGGCAAGGCGAATCGCGGATCGAGCATGTCCCGTGCCCCATCGCCTATCAAATTGATTGCGAGCACGACAACCGCAATAAGCACGCTTGGATAGAGGATCATATGTGGGGCGATCAAGGCAAAGGACCGCCCCTCGGCAACAATGTTGCCCCAACTCGGATGTTCGGGCGGAACGCCAACACCCACAAAGCTCAGGTAAGCCTCATAGAGAATAGCCACCCCGCAGATATATGTGGCCTGCACAGCGATCGGCGCCAACGCGTTCGGCAGGATGTATTTGAACAGAATACGCAGAGGCCCAGCGCCGTAGGACCGAGCGGCCTCTACGAAAACTTGCTCACGGAGTGTCAGCGTTAAGCTCCGAGCCAGTCGCGCGACACCCGGCACTTCCGGGATCGCCAAAGCTACGATCACAGTCAAGACCCCGCCACCAAAGATCGTCGCCAAGGCAATCGCAAGCAGGATTCCAGGTATAGCCATCATGCCGTCCATGATCCTCATCAAGATCTTGTCCGAGAGTTGCCCGGCTCCCGCGACGAGGCCCAGTATCGTTCCGATCATTGTCGCCAGGGCCGCTGTAGCCAATCCGATCACGAGCGAAATCTGCCCCCCGTAAAGCACACGCGCCAGAATATCTCGCCCGAACATATCAGTCCCCAGTAAATGACCGTAGCTAGGTGGCTTGAGCCTTGCATCCGCGGCCATGGACAAGGGGTTAACGCTGGTCAGGATCGGCGCTAAAAAAGAGACCAATACGACCACGACCATAAAAACTGAGGCCGCCAGCAAAGGAGTTGGCATACGCTTTTTATGTCGCCACGAGAGAGAAAACGCCATCGCCAAACCTTCCCTAGGTATATTTAATTCGCGGGTCGATAAACAGATATGATAGGTCGACGAGTAAATTTATAAGAACATATACAAACGAGCTTATCAGCAAGACACCCTGGATCACCGGCACATCCTTGTGTTGGATGGCATCGACCAGGAGACGTCCAACCCCGGGGATTGCAAACACTGTCTCCGTTATCACCACGCCACCGAGCATATAGGCAAATGACATTCCAACTATTGTGACGAGAGGCACGGCGATGAGCCTAAGGCAGTGCCGCATGATAATGGTGCGCTCATCGAGGCCCTTCGCTCGTGCGACCCGAATGAAGTCCTGGTCTAGAATCTCGATCGCACTCGCTCTCGTGATCCGCGTGATCAGCGCGGTTTGCGCGAATCCCAACATGGTCGCCGGAAGAACCACGTGCTTTAAGACTTCCCATGTCCCGCTTTCAAGTCCTGGGAAACCCGATATGGGCATTGATCCAAAATACACCCCGAACGTAAAGATCAGCAAATACCCAATCAAGAAGGCCGGTATCGCCGTCCCAGCGATACCGAAGAACGATACCAGTTGATCGGCAAGGCCGCCCCTCTTTCGCGCAGCCAGCAGTCCCAATGGCACAGCAATAATAACTGAGACCAGAGTTGCTGAGATTGCTAGAATGACTGTCGGTTCGACTCGCGAGAGAATGAGATTCAGTACCGGCTGTTCAGAAAAGATCGAATTTCCGAGATCACCCCGCAGGACGTTCCACAGCCAATGAAAGTACTGGGGTACAATTGGAGCATCTAGGTGAAGCCGCTCTCGGATAGCAGCGATCTGAGCGGGCGACGCATAGTCGCCCGCCAGCACAACCGCCGCATCCCCAGGGCTCAAATAAGTCAGCCCGAATACAACGGCGGTTACGACCCCCATCACCGGTACGATGGAAAGCATTCTGGTGATGAGATATCTGATCATAATACCCTCACGGTCGCAGATGTGGCGCGCTACTTACCCTTTCGCCGAATATTCCAAAAATACACCTCAGCTGTTTCGGGGTTGAATCCTTCAATATCAGCTCTGTAGACCACGGCCGCAGTGTTCTCTCCGGTCATGATGAAGGGCAGATAGGTAGATGCACGGGCCTGGAGTTCACTGGCGATCTTCTTCTTCTCATTATGGTCGGCTGCGCTAATGAATGCTGCACGGAAGTCCTCGATCTTCTTGTCGCAGGGCCAACCGAACCAGGCCTTGTCACAGTTAGAGGCAAGCATGAGATGTGTCAGCGGAGAGGAGGCGGGCTGACCTTCCATGATGTTGGGGAAGAGGTTCCAGCCGCCTTCCGAAGCCGGCGCCTTAGACGTACGGCGCGACGTCAGGGTCGACCAATCCATCGCTTGCAGGTCAACCTGAGCACCGGCCTTTCTCAGCTGCTGCGCCATGTACAGCGCCCTTGCATGGGCTTCAGACCAATCTGTCGGGTCGAGAACCACGATCGGCTTTCCGTCGTAGCCGGCTTCTTCCAGGAGCTTTTTCGCCTTCTCGAAATCGGCTGCCCCTCTATGGCCACTATAAGCGGACTCGTCGCCGTACGTCCCTTCGCAGGTCAGAAACGCATAGCAGGTATGCCAGAATTCCTGGTCACCCACCGCTGCGCGATTGATCTCGGCTTGGTCAATCAGATAGGTAAGGGCCTCACGCGCCTTGACGTTATCGAACGGAGGCACCACGTGGTTTATGACGTACAGGCCTTGCGTGAAGAATCCTTTCGCTACCACGAGGTCCGGATTGCCTTTCAAGGCAAGCGCATTATCCATTGGAGGACCTGGCCAGATGTCTTGTTGCCCTGTCAGCATCTCCGCCATCGCGGTGTTTGCATCCGGCACGTAAGACATTTCGATCTTGTCGAAAGTTGCCTCTTTCTTGCCCGCAAAGAAGCTCGGCGGATCATTCCTCGGAACGTAATTGGGATTTTTGGTATAGATGCGCGTCTGCCCTGGCTTCCATGACGAATAGTCAAATTGATAAGGTCCAGAGCCGGTGGTATCGGTGAGCTGGTCTGTTGGCGGCAAGGAAGCAACCCGCTTGGGCATGATGAAAGCAGGATTCCCGGTGATGCCGGCAAGCGCAGCGGGAACGTCGAACGGCTGGCTCAGCTCAATGCGAAACGTCAGATCATCGACTTTTGACATCTCCTTGAGTCTGGCAGCCAACAACTGCCCGGTCTGGTCCCGGGAAGCCCAGCGCTTCAGGGACTGAAGTACGTCGTCCGTCGTAATTGGACCTCCATCGGAAAATTTCAGACCTTTCCGAAGCGTGATCGTGTAGCTCTTGTTGTCGGCACTAGTATCGACTTTATCAGCCAACTGGGGACGGGCGATGCCGTCTTTGTCGAACTCGAATAATTTGTCGTAGATCAGATAGGCATGAACCAAGGTCGTGCCCGACGTCGTCACTATGGGGTCTACGGTTTTGAGATCTGTGTCAGCAATTACGCGAAGCGTATCCGCCATTGCCGTGCCGGCGAAAAAGGCCCCAGCAAATAACGACGAGAGCATTATCCTCTTAGCCACGCTCTTGCTACTGTTAGCGCTTATCCTCATTTTCATTTCCCCTTTTTCTGGCCATTCACAACAACGTCAGGCAGCGACGGCCGGCGCTTCCTTCTTGTCCCATTCCGGGTCCCAGATCATCACGGTGTGGCCGGGCGAGACCTCGCGATACTGGCGCACGGGCGGCACATAGTCCGCAGGTCGTATTGGGCTCTTAATCTCGTCATTGGTGAGCAGACGCTTCTGCAGGCGCCGCGCTGGATCAGCGATCGGCACTGCCGCGAGCAGCCGTTTGGTATATGGATGCTGCGGATTCTGGAAGATCGCTTCGCGCGGGCCGATCTCAACGATCTCTCCGAGATACATGACAGCGACGCGGTGGCTGACGCGCTCGACCACCGCCATGTCATGCGAGATGAAGAGATAGGCGAGCCCCATGCGGGCCTGCAGATCCAGCATCAGGTTGACGACTTGCGCCTTCACCGAAACATCGAGCGCCGAGACGGCCTCGTCTGCCACAATGAGCTGCGGCTCAAGCGCGAGCGCGCGCGCGATGCAGATGCGCTGGCGCTGGCCACCGGAGAACTCGTGCAACGGATCCTGGAAGATCATCTGCATGCGATTACGCTGCTTGCGCAATTCGTGTTGGCTAAGATTAGGAAGATCGACGCCGTCGAGCAAAATCGAGCCTGAGAGGGGCTCGGTCAACCGCATCACCGCGCGGCCGGTCGTCGACTTGCCACAACCCGACTCGCCGACGAGTGCCAAGGTTTCGCCTCTCTTGACGCTGAACGAGACATTCTCAACCGCGTAGACCCTCCCCTTGATCGAAGAAAACAGACCCGAACGGATTTCGAAGCGTTTGGTCAACCCGGCGACCTCTAGCACGGGGCGCTCTGTCTCCTTGATGGTGTCCGGCACCTCGGCCGGCACGTCGGATTGGCCAGTCGCGCGGTCGACAACCGGGAAGCGCATCGGCCGCCTACGGCCTTTCATCGAGCCGAGTTTCGGAACGGCCGCAAGCAGCGATCGCGTATAGGGGTGTTCGGGACTGTCGAAGATGTCCTCAGTCGGCGCAGCCTCGACCACCTGGCCGTTATACATGACCACCGTGCGGTCGGCGATCTCGGCGACGACGCCCATATCGTGCGTAATGAAGAGGACCGACATGCCCTCCTCCTCCTGCAACTCCTTGATCAACTCCAGGATCTGCGCCTGAATTGTCACGTCAAGCGCCGTCGTCGGCTCGTCAGCGATCAGGAGCTTCGGCTGACAGGCTAGTGCCATCGCGATCATCACGCGTTGGCGCATGCCGCCAGAGAAGCGGTCTGGATATTCGTACAAGCGCGCCTTCGCGCCGGGGATGCGCACCTTCTCCAAGAGCCGAATGGTCTCCCTCTCCGCCTCGGACCGTGATAAGCTGCGATGCAGGATCAGCGCTTCGGCAATTTGAAAGCCAATGGTCAACACCGGATTCAGTGAAGTCATTGGTTCCTGGAAGATCATGGCAATTTCGTTACCGCGGATACGGCGCATCTCGGCATCCGGCAGGCTGAGCAGTTCCTTGCCCTCGAGCTTAATTGACCCTTTGACCTCGCTTGAGCGCTCGGAGTTGAGCCGCATGATCGAGAGCGCAGTCACGCTCTTGCCGGATCCGGATTCGCCGACGACGGCGACAGTCTCTCTCTCGCCGATCTCGAACGACACGTCATTCACAACAGGATTCCAGCGCCCTCCCACTCGGAAGGAGGTGACCAAATGAGAAACTGAAAGGATGGGAGGAGTCATCTGCTGTTTAGGCACCCCAAGAAGTTTAGGTCCAGACCTCCGGAGGTCTTTCAGGTTGAAAGCCACAGGATCACTCTCCCCAGACTTCATGGAAGACACGCAGCCAGTTCAATCCCAGGATCTTGCGTACGTCGTCTTCCTTGTACCCGCGGCGAATAAGCCCCTCCGTCATTCCTAGGAACATTTCGGGCGTTTCAATTTCCGGTGGGTTGTAATGAGGTGGGCGTGGGTAGGCGTCCGGGTTCCAAGACCCCCCGAGAACAGCCTGCTCCCACTGGCTGATCACTGTGTCGAGGTCGGAGAACGGAAGAGTTCCCCACCAGTAATCTAGTCCCAGGCCGACATGGTCGATGCCTATGAGCGCGACGAAATGATCGATATGCGCTATCAGGTCGTCAAGCGACGGGCGCGCCGCGGCGCCGTTGGCAGGCACAACGAACTGCGGGACAGCGGTGATGCCGACAAGCCCCCCTGTGGCCGCTGCTGCCTTCGCTTGGTCGTTCCGGATGTTTCTCTTGCTGGGAAAGACCGCGGCAGAATTGGAATGAGAGAAGACCGCAGGTCTCGTCGTCAACGAAAGGGCATCCATCGTCGTCTTGTAGCCAGTATGGGTGCAGTCGACGACAATCCTGTTCTCATTCAGCCTCTGAACAAGAGCCTTGCCGAACCTGCTAAGCCCGCCGTCGATCTCTTCTTCGCATCCGTCTCCGACGTAATCTTTCCTGTTGTAGGTCAGTTGCACCATCCGCAAGCCCAACGTGTGAAAGGCCTCGACCAGATTAAGCTCTGTCTCGAACGGCCCTGTGCCCTGAAAATGGAACAGGATTCCGATCTGGCCATCGCGCTTCGCCGCTTCGATGTCAGATGCCTTTCGCACCAGCCTTAGGTCTTTTCTGGAGCGTATAGAGTGCAGCCAACTGCCGATCTCCTTTAACGCCGTGACAGGAGAACCATCGCCTACGTTGACAGTCGGAGCTGCGCAAGTAACGCCGCCAGCTTTGTAGGACTCCACATATTTCTTCTGCTCAAGAAGCGGGGCCACAGCATCGATTATGACCGCATCGCGGTGGATTCTTTCGGCGTCCAAGCCATTCCTCCCAGAAAGTTTGCTAGCCGGCCAACGAGGCAGATCAATCCATGTCACTTGGATCCAGAATTGTCAAGGCGTTGTAGATTGGATACAGTTGCCAATATGCATATCGGGTATTCAGAAGAGAGAAAATTAGTTGGCTGGGATGAGTGTCATTGTCGTCGGCGCCGGCATTGTCGGACTGAGTGTTGCCTACGAGGCGCTACAGAGCGGAGCGGCGGTCACAATCATCGACAGAGACCCTGAGGGCGACAAAGCGTCATTCGGCAACGCCGGCGGCATCGCCGTGACCGAAGTGATACCCCTGTCTGTCCCGGGATTGTGGAAGAAAGTGCCCTTCTGGGCTTTGGATCCGCTCGGCCCACTAGCGGTCCGGGTCAGACATACGCCTCAGTTATTCCCGTGGCTTTGGCGGTTCGCAAAAGCGGGCTCAGCATCCGAAGTGCGACGGATTTCCGGCGTGCTCGCGGAGATCAACAGCCGCGTCTATGACGATCTCGTGCCGCTCTTCAACAAGGTAGGCCTTGCGAACGATCTGTTTTGTAAGGGCGCGCTAACGGTCTACGAGAGCGAGAACGGTCTGAAACGCGACAAGCCGGAATGGGATGCAAAGCGTGCGCTCGGCGTTGAGACGCAAGAGCTGTCGGCGTCGCAGGTCAGGGACATGGAACCGGCTCTCGGTTCCATAGTGAAAAATGGGGTATTCATGCCTCAATGGTCGCATGTCTCGGATCCGAAGAAGGTGGTGGATGTTTTGCGCAATTGGCTTGCCGCAAACGGCGCGGAAATCTTCAGAGGCCAGGTTGACCGTTTGACTCCTGGACTGGCTGGGGCGGCGATCACGCTTGACGGCGGCAGGACCATTTGGGCAGAAAAGATCGTCATCGCAGCGGGCGTGTGGTCGGCACAACTTGCCAGGCAGCTGGGGGACCGCGTGCTTCTCGAGAGCGAGCGAGGATACAACACCACGATCGCCTCGTCGGGCGTCGCCCTTGAACGCGAAGTGATATTTGCAGACCGGAAATTTGTGGCGACGCCGCTCTCGATCGGCTTGCGGATTGGCGGAGCAGCCGAGTTCGGCGGAATGAAGGCTCCACCGAACTTCGACCGCTCGAAAGCTCTCCTGACGCTTGCCAAGCTCTATCTTCCGGGTTTCAAGGAAGAGGGAGGCGTGGAGTGGAGCGGTCACCGCCCTGCCACGCCAGATAGCCTTCCAGTCATAGGCCGCTCTGGTCCGAGTCCGCACATAATTTATGCGTTCGGTCACGGTCATCTTGGCCTGACGCAGGGCCCAACAACTGGCAAAATCATCGGGGGCCTCCTGTTCGGACGACAACCATGCCTGAATATGGAGCCTTTTTCTGTGGCCCGCTTCTCTCTAAAGAGGAAGCGTCTATAACTGCTGGACTTTTGCGGCCCGTGCGGCCCGCAAGAGTTCGGCGACGGTCCTACTCGGCGCGACGTTCCGCGTCGATCAGCCACTGTTCTCGTCCGGTCCACAGTGGCAATCCCTGCCCTACAAGCAGCGGCCCGGGCCGGGAAGAGCGAGCCCGAAGAGCGTGGGCTCAACGGTTCTGCGGCGCAGCCCCACCAGGCGTCGCCAGTCGCCCCCCGAGGGCCCTAGCCTCGCGACATCACGGCGTCGATGGAATCTTTCTTCTGCGATACTATCCTGCTGAGGAGTGGCTCGCCGCTATACATCCGCCCGCCGTTTCGCAGTTCGGCATCGAGGTTCGAGCGACCGGTTCGGACACGATGCTTGTCGCGCCGGGCAAGCGCGAGCAGATGGTCGGAACTATTGACCTGCAAGACGCCCACGGCGAGAACCGTTGGCTGCGCGTCGGTCTTCGGGCCGGGCTACGCAAGTGAACTCTGGGCACGTCCTGGCGCCCGCTCTACCAAGAGCCCGACATCAGCAGAACGTCGCCACCGCCGCGCCGGGGAAAATTCAATGAACCGACGCCTGGCCGCCGTTCCAAGCATCGTTCCATTTGGGGCGACGCTGCTGGCGATCAAGGTGGTGGATACACATGGTTGCAATCGGGGCGGGATTTTGCCGCTTGGCTTGGCTGACGCCGAAGAACCGTTCGACGGCGGGCAAGAACCGGCTCGGCGTGACCACAAGGGCGGGGATGAAATGTTACGACGTGTGCTGGTGGCGGGCTCTACCGCAGTGATCGGTTAATGTGCGCCGGGGCGGCAAGCGGGCTTGGCCCGTGGTTGGAAGCGCTGATAGCGGCAGGCGGCCAAGCTCACGGCTGTGGGTAGGCGGCGATAACGCTCCTCCTCGATTCGGGTGGCGAAACCGCTCCGGCCGGCTCCAGGATAGACTTGTAATGCAGAGTCACGCCCAATCGCCTCCTCGGGTTTCCTGACAAAACACCAAATGATTCGTTCAGGGTCGCAAAGGCCATGCTTTTGAGAAGTGCGCATTATTGACGAATAGAATGCTTCTCTGGGGAAAACGAACCATTGGCCTAGGATGGGCTAACTCAATCACACCGATCAATATGTCATGACTTCGCCAGCAGCACGATCAATGAGATAAAATCGCTCGAGCGAGTTGGCCTTTTCTAGGAGTGCCGGGTCGCCACGACGTCGACAGATTTCCGTCAGCCAGCCATACATATCCTCGCAGTGAACTTTGTAGAAAAAGTGGAGCTTCGCCAGAATCGCGACGATCTCTCGATAATTGGCCTCGCTGATAACCTCAGAAAATCCCAGAACGGACTCGAGCGCTTCATTGGTCCACTCCTTGCGGGTATCGACAACAGCATTCCTTGCCGATGGCTGTTGGACATTGCGTGCAATTTCATCCACGAGACGAGTCCCCTCGATGTCGACCACAAGATGTAACCGTGGCGTTGATGAGAAACATCCCGCACTATGCGGCAGGCTTGCGTCAAGAAACCAGATTTCACCAAGTCCCATGTGGAATATACGATTCTCTTCTGTATTGGCACACCTCTCATTCGTATCTAGAACTAGGTGCACTCTGGCAAATTTCCCGTCTAGCTCCAAGTAATCGCGGTGAGGTATTATACATGCGTTTTCTGATATGCGGATGATCCGCGCGTAACGTATAGAGTCCCTATCAAAGTGATTTTCCAACAATTCATTGAGATAGGGTAACGATTGGCCCAGAGGTGTTGCCACCGCTGGGGTCTCGTGGACGACCACTCTCTGCTCCTCCTGCTGCCCCGACCGATTGCGGAGCATGCAAAATTCCCACCGCCCGCACGCGAAATCCGAATATTCGCTCGAGAACTTGGACTTTGCCAAGACGGCCAAATCGTCTGCCAGTCGCCTTTGGTCGAGCTGGACCACACCCAATATCCGCGTTGTCATTTTCTAGCCTCCGAATTAGCTCACTAACAAGTTAGACAGCTCTCTATGCGACTTCCTCTATGGGATATGCGCGTTTTGCTTCGTTCCTGCCTTCTTCCCTAAGGAAACCATATGGCTCCTTGCGCATGGCGCGGACCAATATGGACTCCATGTCTTTCACGTTGACGAGTCTTGCGTAGGTTCCACCCAGCGCGAAGTCACGCATGACACCCTTCAATTCATGATCGTCGCGAGCGACATCACGCGCAAGAAAACTATACTCGGGCCTACCCACGACATCGCGAACATAGATCGGTGATGAGGCGTTAAGCTGCCCCGTCCCGAAATCAACGATACCCTCGATATCGGTCGTCTTCATGTACGGCACATGCGCCAACAGTTCGCAGCGGTGCACATGGGTAGCAACCGATGTACCGAGACCCATGACAAAGCCTCCGAGCCGGCTGATCAATCCAAAAATCGAGTCGTCACCGAACGGACTGCATTTCCACCAATCGGCTTTGCATAATTCCTGCGTTCTCGGGCCGGTCACGACCATCGAATAAGCGGGATGTTTGGTGCGGCCAGCAGGAAGCTCTCGCATCACAATATCTGCCAAAACGCCCGCTTCGGACTTGCTCTCCGACCAATGAAAACGCTGCGTACTGCAGTAGCTCAAAGTGAACGCAGGGAGAATAACGGTAGACGACGCGGAGACGCGCTCTATCCCTTCAAGAAGAATGGTCGTTACCTCCTTGGCAGTCACATTCCTTAAAGCTACAAGGGATGAATGCAGTACAATCGTGCTGGGGGCCTGACTTTCAATGTATTCAACAATTTGCGCCAACTCGTCCCTAAATTCGGCACCCTGTCCGCTTTTGCCTGTGGTGCTCGCCTGAGAATCGCTGCGATCCACCGGTTGAATTCGCTTTGCCCACTCCCCCAGCGACAGGTCTTGCTCTTTATAGACGTCCTCGCCAAACATGAGGCCCGCTTCGGCCAACTTGAGTTGGATATCGAGGAAGTTCAGTGAATCTATGTCGCACTCCCGAGCTGTTAGGCTGGGGAATACCCATCTTCCCTTGGCGGCGTGTACCGCTTCCAGCAAGTGATCTAACGGCGACCCCGCCGAATGTTCCGTCTGAGGTGTGGGATGGTGCATGTTCGCCCTGAGCGCCTCTTTGGCAATTCTCTCAAGGGCCCGCTGGTCGAGTTTTCCATTGGCAGTGAAAGGAAGCCCGACAAGAGGGACAACGACCCTCGGAACACGATCATTCGGCAGGACATCCGACAGTCGCCGATGAACTTTCACCACGTCGGCGTCCGCGGGCGTCACCATGCAGACCAGATCTTGTCCGTTGTCGTCGTCTTTATCCACCACAACTACCGCCGAATCCGTGCACAGGCGCGTCTTATCAATGACGCTGGTAATCTCCCCTTTCTCCAGTCGGGTTCCTCGATACTTTATCTGATCGTCGTTTCTTCCGAGAAACCGCAATCCATTTTCTTCCGATGCCACGACATAGTCCCCAGTGCGGTACAGCACTTGTTTACCGTTAGCCGTCAAGAATGGCACGAAGCGAAGGTTCGACTGTGCTTCGTCCGCCACGTAGCGTTGGGACGTTTGCACGCCTCCCACCCAGAGTTCGCCATCGACTTCAAAGCCAACGTTGGAGTTGCTTTCGTCAAGGATATAGAAATCGACGTTGCATGCCGGTTTGCCGATGAACATGGGGAGCTCTACTTCGCCACGACGACAATAGTGGTAGCTAACGGCAACACAGCACTCGGTTGGACCGTAGCTGTTTACGAGCGTAGCGTTGGGAAGGATCGAGTAAAATCGCCGCCTAACCGAGTCCGGCAAGGATTCACCATTGCAGACCACATATTTGAGACTCGTGAACCGCTCCGCCACATAAGGGAGACGTTCAAGAGTTCCAAGGAAGCGTCGCAGCAGTGTTGGAACCATCTGAAGGATGTTCGTGCCGCTTTGAGCCAGGAACTCAATCGTCTGAATGATCTGTGCTTGCAGTTGCGTAGTCGGCAAGACAATTGTGCCCCCGGTCGCAAAGGGTACGAAGAACTCCGGGATTGAAACATCGAATGCTGGTCGCGTAAGTTGCGAAATGCTGGTGCCCTCTGAGAAATCGATCATGTCGATATACCAATCGACCAAATTCAGGAGAGCTGCCTGGGAGACCGGTACCCCTTTCGGGATCCCCGTGCTCCCGGAGGTGTGCATAATATAGGCTATGTCCGAGAACGCCGGATTAATGCCTCCGCGTGTCGGAAGACGCTCGAGGCGTATCGAACCCCTTGGATCCGAACTAGCGATCGCTTTGGCGTTCGTGTTGCGGATTATTTGGTCCAACCGGTGGTCGGAATCCGAGGGATCAACGGGCACGAAGGCAACGCCCAGCATTTGGGTAGCAAGAATGACCGTGACAAGATCAACAGATCGAGGGAGCTTGACAATAACCGCATCACCAGGGCGGATGCCGATGGCCTCGAAGCGCCCCATAAGATTGGACGCGGACATGCCCAACTCCCGATAGCTCACGTCGCCGCTCTCGTTCGTACGCACAGCCGTGTTGGACGCAAATTTCTCCAAAGTTTTGGCGATAACATCGCATATGTTGTCGTCGCCAAAACGTAACGGCCGGCGCCGACCGGACAGCGTCGGCATTAGAGTCTGCATCGTAGACATCTCCATTGCAGTTTTCCGTCAACCGGTCTGCGGTTTAGGTGAGACGCTTGGCGGTGAAGAGGCCCGGGCGGCAGGCGGCGGGAGCGTGGCCGATCTCATTTTGTCGAGCGTCGCGACTTGGGAGCTTCAACAATCGTGCCAACTGCGTCGAGAGAGCCTCAGAACAAATTATCCGCAAATCATTCAATGGCTTGAATGGTGTACAGCAGGACATCGGGTCTAGTGCTGTCGTGTCGCGACCTCGATGTACCCGACAGCAGTTGTCGGATTACCGACGTTTTCCGACCCTTTCGGTCAGGATTCCGCGACCAGGTACCCCTGCAGATCCAGCATCAGGTTGACGACTTGCGCCTTCACCGAAACATCGAGCGCCGAGACGGCCTCGTCTGCCACAATGAGCTGCGGCTCAAGCGCGAGCGCGCGCGCGATGCAGATGCGCTGGCGCTGGCCACCGGAGAACTCGTGCAGACGGCTCGGAGCGACCGATCAATGTTGACCTGCCGCGCTCGCGCGACCGAAGCGAAAGGGGCTGCCGCCGTGCGCAAGACAACCGCCGTTACTTCAAGGCTATGATGTGATTGGCGGGAGCGGTGCGCAGTGGCGGCAACTGCCTAATGCCGATGCCGTGCTCGCGCGTAGGTTGGGCGCGTCGCTTAGTAGCGGATGGCTTGTACCGAACGCCAGCAACTGACTGGCAGTCGCATTTCGCCTGACGCTTACCTGCCGCGGGCCGTTATCGGTGGGGCCTCATGCCGTTGGCCCCCCCCCGGCACGGCACGCCAGTGCAGCGCGAGCGCAATAATGCCCGCCAGGGTTAGCGCGCCAAAGATTGTTGGCTCAAGGCCCGGCAGCACGGCCGCATTACCGATACACGGATCGGCCAGTTCCTTGTGAAATTCAGTGCAGACACGAGCGGGATCGTTCAGCGTCCGCAGCTGCGACCAATCCCAAAGGCTGGCGCCTGGGTCCTTCTTGCCGTCGTTCAGCATTACCGTCGCGGACATAAACGTACACCAGAAATAGACCAGCGCGATCGCGGGCAGCACGGAGAAGACCACAACCATCACAGCTTGATATATACGACCCTCTCGCGAGCCCGTCTCGATTGCGTCGAAGCCGACAACCGGTATCCGCGCATGCCAGTGCGGGCCGCCGCGTAGGGCATAGACGCGTCCAACGAGTGAGGTTAGTGCGAGCAAAATCGAACATATCGGGATTGCGGTCATTACTGCAGGCACCCTCGCCTTCATGACCAGCTTTGCACCGAATATCTCTTCCCCGCCTTGCGCTACCACCCAAGAATTCAGGGCGTAGTAGAGAAGGAGCGCACCGACCACAAACCAAACCTTGCTAAGCTGCGATTGCGTCATTTGCACCTCTTGTTCGTATGGGTGGTCACGGCTCATATGGCAGGCGGGCTACTGACCTACTGAATCAGCTGATAGCGCGATATCGAAATTCATTTTGAGCCGGGCACTGGCAATCAGATTTTTTGGCCCGACGGTGATGTCGAGGAGTTCGATCGACGGAGTGTCAGCGGAAATCTTCAATCCCGGAACATTGGTATTGTGAACGGCCTTCAAAATCTCATCCGATGCGTCGTTGATCTGCTTGTTGAGATCAACTCGTGAATGAGCCTCTAAATCTGCGAGGATCTGGGTTTCGAACAGGGATTGTGCAGCCTTCCAGAATGCGTTGTCCAGGACGGTCGCGAAATGCAATTGGTTGATCGAGATCGCTGTTCCAGTTTTCTCGACGCGGGGTTGCCCTGAGAGGTAAACCCAGCCGGTCGTGTTCAAGAACTCTCCCGGCAGCTTTGCCTGTACCTTCAAGCCAACCACGACGGAGCCAGCGCTGGGATAGAGGTCAACATCTTCGACCTTCACATCGACGGCGCCTGCTGGCGTCTGCTGCTGGAAATCGCGACCCTTAAGGTTCTTTGACAACTCGTCCAACAGCAATCCATAGGGTGCGGTTGCTTGCAGCGTGATATCGGCCTGACTTCGATCGGCTGATGTTTTGCCCAATGGGGGCAGAGGCTGGGACTGCGTAGCAATTGGCTCTGCGGCAAGACTGGTCTTTGCCGCGACACGCACGGACATCTTCATGCCTTGCGCTTCACCGACCAGGCCCGAAAAGCTCGCCGCTGTGGGGACGATGTTGAGATAGACGGGCGTGCTGCCCGCCCGGTCAATCTTGATCGAAAAGGCGTGCCATTGGGCCTCCACCTTTGACCGAAGCGCATCACAGGGCAGAGCTTTGGCGATGGCATCCTGTATCTTGGCACGGTGGTCATTGATCTGGCCGTTCAACACGTCAGCCAGTCCCAGATTGATTGGCCCTGCGCAGACCTGGGGGTGCCCCAGGTTTCCAAGATCAAAGCCGAGGCAGTTTTTGGCCACGACTTCCACCGAAGCACTGCTCACCCATCTGCCGGTTGGGGTTCCCGAGAGTACGGGGCACCACTTATCGTTCATGTCGAGCTGCAGATCGATGCCGGGGACTAGCCGAGCCTCGAAGTTCTTTCCGGAAAGCGAAAGCAGTCTAGCGAGGTCGCCGCCGACGCCGGCCTGGCCGCTGACAAACAACGGCTGTTCGACGTGAACGCCACTGCCTGCCTGGGCCATGACAAGAGGGCCATCCGTTTTGATATCCGCATGCCAATGGTAGTCCGCGCATTGGTCCGTGGTGCCAATGCTCGGAGCGGTAATATCTGGCACTTCAGCGCAAACACGGACGCCGATCCAACGGCACTCAGTATGATGTCCCACATGTCCGGGATTGATATGAGGGATACCGACACATCCGATGTGACCATCTCCCTGCACTGGTACGGATTGGGGAATCTTCGACTGTGCTGCTTGCACAAGTGTCACATACGGGATTTCCGCCACCAGCGTGAGAACGCTGTCCGACACAGGTGCGGGAGGCACATCGGCAGTGCCACCATGGGGCGGGGCCTGGAAGAGATTTTTTTCGCAACCGGAAACGCCTAGCAAAATGAGAAGGACCGGAACGAACCGGCGGGCGGCGGCGGCAAAGTGAGCGACACACAACTTCGTGTCCGGTCTGGTAAGCGCTGTCATGGACATCTCCCCCAAGAATGCTCTGCACCCGTTGAAGCGGCGGCAGTGAAAGTCACCGCTTTGTGATCTCTACGTGATCGAATGACCTTCAGGTCCTCCTATGCGCAGGCAGGCCGAAGCTCCTGCCGCCAAAGACAACCGAACAAGCGATCCCGCCCTAGGAACTTCGTTGAGAACTCTATTCTTCACATTGACCTCACATTACTCCTTGTTGCATAGTGACGTAAGAGGAGGTTTGGATTTTTTTGGAAATGCATAGAGGAATGACGAACTGGAAAGGCCTGCGCTTTCAAATATGTTAGCCGTTTAAATATTTCGATCTTTAGCTATTCACTTGTCTGAAGATTAAATCGTTTAAATTCCAATCTATCGATCGCTCTCTTCAAATAGAATCTCATACACTGTCCCTGTTCCCCGGAGGAAGGACTCTACGATGGCCGCGACTAATTTGTTCGACGAACGGCGCCGCGCGGTAATGATTGCGGCGGCAAAACGGTGGAAAGCGCAGCCGCCAACGCCTGCGACGACGCAAGTGACGCCATCGGAACAGGCGCGCTACGACGCTCGCCGTTCGAGCTTTGATCAGGCGAGCGAACTGAAGGCATAAGGCCGTCTTCCGGTGTTCGTCGAGCGGAAGATGGGCCCTACCCTTGACTGGTACAGCTTGCCGCCAGACGATGCTGCCCGGGCCGCTGGCCAGCCGGTCGCGCGCATCGTGGCCAATGTCGATCCGAAGGTCGACCCGGTCGGGTTTGCGACCGGGTTCATGGTTTCGCCTAACGTTCTTCTGACCAACTGGCATGTGTTTCCGGATTCCGGCTCGGTACGAGGAACCGGCGCCAACTTTCTTCATGATGAGACGGCATCGGGTGTCGCCCGCGGCATCATTTTCGAGTTCGATCCTGATGCGCTTTTCTTCTCGGCGGAGGATCTCGATTTCGCGCTCGTAGCGGTGAAGCCGAAGTCGATCACAGGAGAGCTTCTCTCCTCTGTCAACTTCCTGACGATCAATGGGTCGCGGTCAAAGATCCTGCCCGGAATGCCGATCCGGATGATCGAATATCCTGACGGCGGCCCAAAACGCTATGCAATGCAGAATTGCCGGCTGCTTGAGCTGCGGGACGACGGTTTCCTCCGGTACGAGACCGACACCGAGGAAGGATCATCGGGCTCGGCGTGCTATTCGGAAATGTGGGAGGTCGTCGGGCTGCACCACGCCTCCATTCCAAAAATGCGGGGCAATACAATTCTCAACAAAGACGGTTCGGCATGGTCACCTGGCCAGCCGGATGACGGGATAGACTGGATCGCGAATGAGGGTGTGCGCATAAGTGCGTTGGTCAAGGCCTTCGGCGGGCTTGTACCGACCACGCCTGCCTCCAAGCATCTTTTGGACGAATTGCTGGCCAACACGACCGATCCTACCGATGAGGTCGCGAAGCTGGCGACGCCTCGCGCGCCAGAAGCGCTTAGTCCTCTGCTATCTGATCCCTCCAAAATTTTCGCAAACACGAAAGGAAATGTGATGGGCGGCGTTACCATGAATTTTTCCGGACCAGTGACGATTTTCGTTGGTAGCGGTGTGCCGGTATCTCAGCTTCCACAGGCGACAGCCGCGGTCGCGGCAGACGAGGCGCTCGAGAAAGCACTGCGCTTCGACCCCAATTACGACGATCGAGAAGGCTACAACCCTGACTTCCTCGAAAACGATATCACCGTGCCGCTGCCTCGCATTTCGCAGGGGCGGGACCAGGAGATGTATGAGGAAAATGGCCAGATCGTCGTGCTCAAATACCATCACTTCAGCCTGGCCATGAACGCTTCCCGACGCATGCAGATGTGGTCGGCGGTCAATGTCGACTACGATGCATCGAAAAGGACCTCCAGCGGCCGCGCCTTCTTCGGTCAGGATCGTTGGGTGTTTGACCCGCGAATTCCGCAGCAATTCCAATTGGGCGATCCCGACATCTACGCGCCCGCCAAACAGATCGACCGGGGCCATATCGTGCGCAGGGAAGACAATGCCTGGGGTGATACGCCGACGGAAATCGAGTTTGCCAATTCCGACACGTTTCATTTCTCAAATTGCACGCCGCAACATGCGGCCTTCAACCGCTCCCAACCGGAAAAGCAATGGCCAGGAGTTCAAGGCTTGTGGGGCGGTTTCGAAAACCACATTCAACGCGACTTGCAATCCGGTGACACGCGCGCCTGCATCATCGCGGGACCGATCTTGGACGCGAACGATCCGTCTGAGGATTTTGGGACCGGCGTCGTGCAGTATCCTCTTGTCTTTTGGAAAGTGGTTGCGGTCTCGACGCGCGATACCAACGGGCGCCGGTCACTACGCACCTACGGCTTCAGGCTTTCCCAAAAGGATGTAGTCGACCGGTTCGGCGTGGAATTCGCGCCCGGCGAGTATGCGCGCTATCAAGTCGCGCTGTCAGCCATGATGAGGCCGGCGTTATCTTTGACGATGTCCTCCTGCGCGCCGATACCCACGCCGAGGCGTAACGTGACACTCGGCGTGCAGCGATGGCCAGCTGTCGCATAAGTATCGCTTCGGTTCGAAGGCCGCCGCTCCCGCGGCGGCGGCTTCGGAGACGCTGAAGCGCGACAGGTAGTCCGCGGCCCGTTGCGTGTGCGCGGCGGCGGCGAAGATCGCGCGCTTGTCGTCCTTCAGCACGGACAGCCGGTGGCCGATATAGGCGGCGTGATCGTCGCGATCCTCGAGGCGCAGCCCCAGGTCGGCATAGGAACGCGACGCCCAGCACGGCGACCAGCTCCTGCGGGAATAGCCGTCATCTCCGAACCGCTTGCCGCCGAGATCACGTCAAGGGGCCCGGCCCGGATACACGTGCGTGGAAGGTCGAGCCGCTCGGCGGCCGCGAAGAAGCCGATCAGCATTCCGACGGCGCCTTCGCTCGCCGCAAGCTGTCGAAGCTCGTCTGCCAGGTCGTTCGCAGTCTCGTCATCCCGAGCGAGACAGGGCTTCAAGCAGCCGGGCTGTGCTCGTCTCAGTCAGCAGCTCCTCGGCGGGCCGTGCCGCCAGCCGGCGCCAGGCCGACAGCATCTTCCCCGCCGGGCCGACGTCGTCCCCGGGACGCGTGAGCAGGACGGCATCGCGCAGAGCGGCTTCGTCCTCACCCGCCCCGCCTGTCTGGTCGTCACTGCGGCCGCGCCGAGCGCCAACCGCTGCCGCCACGCGCCGGCCCGCCGCTCCTGTCCGGCGGACCACCGCGTCGAGCGCCCCGATGGCGGCGCCCGCCGGCGATCGCGATGTCTTCAAGCGCATTTGGACCCAAGCCCTTCAGCGGCAGGGCTTTGCGCGATAGGAACGGCGCGACGCAGCTAGCGCGGCAGCGCGACTGCCGGGACGGACACGGTGGCTCCGAGGGTCGGCGCCTGGTGGCGCGGAGAGGATTTTGGGGCGCAGAATCATCGCGAGCAGGATGAATCCCTGCGGCGGTTTTGGCAACAAACACAGGGACAAACCGCCGCGCCTGTCGGTGTTGTTTTATGTCCGGTAAGCTTGCCTTATCGGACGAATGCGATAGCCTGCTCCCCATCGAAACCCGCGAAAATCGACCTCCCGCTCGCAGACCACCTCGATGGTGAGCTGCCGGACATCGTCGACCTGGTCCTGGCAATGGGCGCCGTCGCGCCTGGAAGCCCTGGTCGAGACCGCCACAGGCTACGCCAATTCCGAAAACACGCGAGACGCCAGGGCCTGTCGGTGTCGGCGATCACTAAGGAGAGCGGGATCGACCGCAAGACGGTGCGCAAATACATTGAGCGCAGGCTCGAGGCTCCGGCCTACGGACCGCGCAAGCCGCGGCAGAAGGAAGCCGTGCTTGGCGACGACATCAAGGCCATGGTCAACACGCTTGGCCGTGATCTGCGGGGCTTGCGCGACCGGGCGATCTTACTGCTCGGCTTTGCCGGCGGCCTACGGCGCTCCGAGATCGTCGTCCGGACGTCGTGCGCGATGGCCAGGGCTGGATCGAGAAATTTCCGGTCAAGGGCGCGTCGGTGACGCTGCGCGGCAAGACGGGCTGGCGCGAGGTCGAGGTCGGCCGCGGCGCTTCCGATCAGACCTGGCCGCTCGCCGCCCTTGAGAGCCTGATCCGCTTCGGCCGCATCGCGCGTGGCCGCTCTTCCGCCGCATCTTCAAGGACAACAACACCGTCGACGTCGAACGGCTCTGCGACAAGCATGTCGCCCGCCTGGTCAAGCAGACCGCGCTCGCCGCCGGCGTCCGCTCCGATCTTCCGTAAGGGAAACGGGCGCTGCTGTTCTCAGGTCACTCGCTGCGCGCCGGCCTCCGCCTCCTGGGCCGACATCGAGGACGTTACGTCCAGCAGCAGCTTGGCCATGCCTCGGCCGAGACGACCCGCAAATATCAACGGAGGCGCGATCGATTCCGCACCAACCTCACCATGGCGACGGGGCTCTGAGAAAGCCCCTACCCCCAAATGAAGCCGCAACGGCACGGTCGGAGATTGCAAGATCTTTACCTTAGCGTTTCAATTGAAATCGGGAAGTAAAAGCGACACGCTCCATGCGCAAATCCGTGACGGTGACAATCTGGCGAAGGCGCCGCGACTATCCGAACTCGATCATGCCGGCGAAGAGCATGTACGTGGCGACGGCAATTCCGCTCGCCCGCTTTGGCGCGGTCGGCGGCTGGCCAGCGCGAGGCGGCTGCTTTCCCAAACACGAGGATCTTGAGGCGCCGCTGCCCGTCCAGCAGAACCGGAAACGCGTCACGAATCATGGTCGGTCCGGTCGACGGCAACAGGCGAACGCAGCCGTTTACGCCATCGCCTCGCAGCAATAGATAATGGGCTTCAGAGCATCGAAGCGATCGGTCTCGTACCGTTGGTCCGCACGTCCCAGTCGAGCCGCTCCTGGAAGACGCGATGCCGCAGACGGTGCATGGCATGCAGGTGATCGGTGAAATCGTCGTACCGTTCGGGTGCAATCAGAAGCAGGATCATGTGGACCTCGTCGAGAAGAATGACCCTGCCATTGGAGAGGTCTAAACAGGCTGTGAAGTCATACAGGTAGAAATCGGTTTGGCGGCGCTTGGGAAGCATAACGGCGCGGACGGCCGGCTTTCTCGGTTCATCCACGCTTTCAGACAGCCGCTCCAGGAATGTCTCGAAAACTTCCTGCATTTCCAAATTTCGCCCTGGCTCCCCTTCCGACATCGCGTCGATTGGAATGAGACAAACACGCCGGCATGGCGACGCCGACACAAGGCGCCCTGCCGGTTGGGAGGAAACCGGCAGGGCGTGCGCGGAAAGAGAGCGATCCAGGGAGATCCGCACCGCCGCGGCAGAGCTGCGAAAAAACGTTAGTCGCCGACCCTCACCTGTCGGCCGGAAATCGACGCCGGTATCTATTGAGCCTAGGGCTTTGCTCTCGTGGTCTTCGCCATTGCTGGCGTGACGGCTACCGCCAGGATCATATTGCGCCCTCAGTTTTGAGCGCTCGGTAGGTAGTTTCGATCGATTTCGCCGTCGCGTCGACGATGATGTCCGCCTCTTCCCTGGTGATGATGAGAGGTGGCGCGTATCCAAGGATATCCGCATGCGGCATAGCACGGCCGCTAACACCATTCTCGAGCAGGGCAGCAGCGGCCCGCACGCCGACCTGAAGTTCGGGCTCGAACGGCACGCGCGCCTTGGGATCTCGCATCAACTCCACGGCGGACAGAATTCCAACTCCGCGAACTTCGCCGACAATAGGATGTCCCTCCAGTTCCGCTTTCATGCGCGAAAGCCAGTAGGGGCCGACATCCTGGACATGCTCCAAGATGTTTCTTTGCTTAAGCACCTGAATGTTGGCAAGGGCGGCCGCCGCGCAGAGCGTGTGTCCAGAATATGTCCAGCCATGGCCCAGCGGACCGTGCTTTTCCGTTCCTTCTTCCAAAACCGACCAGACACGATCGCCGATGATCGAACCGAAGATGGGCAGGTAGGCTGAACTCACACCCTTGGCGATCGTCACGAAGTCCGGCCGCATGCCATAGAGGTGAGAGCCGAATTTCTCGCCTGTCCGCGCGAAGCCGCAGACGACCTCATCCGCGATAAGCAAGATGTCATATTTGTCGAGCACCGCTTGAATAGCGGCCCAATACCCCTTAGGAGGCGGAACGATGCCGCCAGTTCCGAGTACCGGCTCCCCAATGAAGGCCGCAACCGTCTCAGGGCCCTCGGCGAGGACCAAGGCTTCGAGGTCATCGGCACAGCGCTTGGAGAACGCTTCCTCGCTTTCGCCGTCCCGGGCTTGGCGATAGTGGTGCGGCGTTGTCGTATGACGCACCAGATTGAGCGGAAGGTCGAAAAATTGATGAAAGAACGGAAGGCCAGTCAGGCTGCCGGTTACGAGCCCGGAGCCGTGATAGCCGCGATTTCGAGAGATAATCTTCTGACGTTAGATTCATAAGCCGTGAAAACATCGGTATTCATCGTAGGGCTTTGCACTTGGTGCCTCATTGAAAAGGTTGCATATAGGCTCGTTTGCTGGCGACATGTCCCCACGCCAGAGCGCCAGAATGTCAGCGTCGCAGCTCCATCATCGGGGTGTTTTCACCTGTCCGAAAACGGTGCCGAAGATTCACATGGCGACCCATTAGAAGCGGTATGTGAGGCCCGCACCAATTAGCCACGGATCAAGCTTGGCCTTGCCCTTCAGATCGGTGCCAGCCACTTTGACGGTAAAATCTGGTTCCAGGAAAAGCTTCTTGACGTCGAAGTTGACCCCCCAGTGCGGGTCCAGCATGTAATCGAAGCCGACCTGCAGCGCGGCGCCAAAGGTGTTCTTCACATAAAGAGCATCGGCGCTGCCGACACTCTGATTGTAGAAGACGGTGTAGTTCAGGCCGGCCCCAACATAGGGTCGGAAGGTCCCGAACTCGGTAATATGATACTGCAGCGTGAGTGTGGGTGGCAGCACCCAGACTTTGCCGACGTTCCCCAGCGCGCCGATCGCTCCGGCGCCGTCGACCTTGGCGGAGGTGGTGGCGAGTATGAGTTCGGCAGCGATGTTTTCTGTGAAGAAATAGGAGATGTCGAATTCCGGGGTTATGGTGTCTGAATAGGAGAGATTGGAACCGGCAATCATGCCGACGTAACCTGAATCGTTGGTCTTCACTCCCAACGCGCGGACGCGGATCTGCCATGGACTCGGCGTCTCAACCGGCCCTTGGTCCTTTGCGATGTAAGGTTGCACAGGGTCTGCCGCCAAGGCCTGCTGGCTCATTGCCATAAGGACGATGAACGCTGTAGCGACCTGCGCCGCAGCCATCCGCACTTTTGTCATCATGTTCTCTCCTGATGTCTGACACCGCCGTAGCTTCGTCATTTGCGCGCGCGACGATTGTTCATCAGCGCTCTCCGGAAGCTTCGCCAGCAGCGTCGCATTTGTCGTGCCAACCGCAAGAAGATTGAAAAACAGCACCATTCGCTTCCGACGTGCTCGTTGCGGAGCTGATACTGTCGTGTTTCGAGCTGAGACTGTCGTGTTGCCCACAATCTGACTAACGACCGCGAGCGCGCGAGAGCTGTCCCTGCCCCATTTTGCCAGAGGATGGGTGCGATCCGCATCCTCGCGTTGCCTTGCGGGCGAAACTCCGGCCGTCGACATGGCCGGCCGCCGCACCGCAGAGCATGCATGACGATTGGTCATTGCTAAAGGGCGAAGACTTGAGCGGCATCGAACCGGTCGTCTGCGAGCGGGGTGCGAGTGCCGTCGCCGGTGTCCTCATGGAGATGGCTTGGCGGCACTCGTCAGCATCGCCTGCATCTGCTGAAGCACAGGCGAATACGATTGCGCGCGGCAAGTGCTGAGATGGCGCTGGTAAAGCGCCGACTTGCCGGCCCGAGGCCCTGCGCGATTTGACCACCGGGAAACAATGGCCGCAGAACTGAGGCCGACAAAGCCGCGGGCAAGAAGCTGAACAAGTCGTCACTCGGGATACTGCTGTGGTGAGGTCCCGAGCCGTACTCGTTCGTCGACAGACGCGGTCCGCTATGAAGATATCTAGGCGCGCATGACTCGGACCAGGCTTTGTCGCGAATTGGCCCAGAAGGTTCAATCTGGAGTACGTGAGGGACATGGCGGCACAAGGTTTGCAGGAGCTGCGCATCGGAGCGATCCGCAAGTTTGCGGGTCACGGAGGCTCCACGATGCCGCAACCGTCGGAGAGCGGGCCTCATGGCATAGCTCGGCTTTAGCGACCGTTGGGCCACGGAAGCCGAAATCTCATGATTCCGAAGTGGGATGGCTACGTGGCCTTGCGTGAACTCCCCGAAATGCTCGCTCAAACGAGATAATGCCCATCGCGAGCTGGTCATCCAAGTCCGCTCAGACATCTACCGCTTCGATGTGTTGCATCCAAACAATCCATTGTTCCGATCGACAGTTATAAATTAGGGACGGCTACAATTATCTGCTGATCAATCGATGGCAAGCGAAAGAGCGTACCCCGTGCTTCAGGAAGTGGCCGTAGGAGATCTGTTCGTGCGCTCTGAGGCGCGATGGATTAGGACGTCTGGGCGGCAGGGCAGATCTCGCTCCTCTTCCTCTCGCCATTGGACAATGCGCACTCCGCTTCCGGTTCGCACTGCCCGACAAAACCCCTGGCTCGCAGGCCATCTTTTGGCCATCCAGCCTCTTCCTCCCCGCAAAAGACAATCTGGAGAACAAGTCTCTGAGAATGGCGAAGGGCTCATCATTGTCGCACGACGATCATCAACTCTTGTGTTTGGAATTGCCAGAAAGCAATCCCTGGCAGATCAACGCCAGCGCCTTCGAGCGCCAATGCCACCAGGCAGTTGTTGCGGGTAGCATCTTGCGAAGGTCCCCTAGCGCTCGGCTTCAGGCCGGGTGGGGGACCAAGGCTTTAACGGAGCAGCTGGCGACGCATTGCGAATGGCTCACGGTCATGGACGTGAGCCGCAAATGCTTTCCCTGACGCGCCTGCGCGTGCAGGATTTTTCGCGCATCGGTCGGGTGGTCTACGACGACCAACGCAGCTCAGGCAGGGAGTTGTTCGACCTCATCGTCCTGGGCGACGTGCTTTGCCATGTCCCGTGCAGAGCGGAACTGCGAACAGCGATCGAAAATCTGGTTCGCGTGTTTGCTCCGGACGGTCATCTGGTTTCCGGATCGCGGCGCGATTCAAAGCGCCCACACCGGGGCCGTTTCGCCAATGCCGAGCCCGCGACAGCCACGTTGAACCCGAAGCTGTCTCAGCTGCTGCGCCTGCGATGTCAGGGCAATGCCCCCAGCTGGGACTATTTGTTCGTACTCTTTAAACACGCCGCTGAACCGGCCGAGGGTTCGGCAAGCGAAAGACGGGATTGAGCAAATGGCAGCAGCCCGGTTTGTTAGCGGCATGGTCGGCACGTTGGCCGTTTTTGCCATCGCGACGTATTGCCTGACCGGCTCGTTCATCGCCGTGTTTGTGCAAGCCGGTCTGTGCTTTTTGCTCATGCAGGTCGCATATTCGTTGGCAGTGCTTTATCTCGTCTGGAAACAGGGCCTGGGGCCGGCAGTCGCACTAGATCCAAGCATGCCTTTGCAACAGCTGGACACAAGCCTAAGCCAGCGTTGCAGCCTTACCTGCGCCGAGTTTCGCACCGAGCGTCAACATGGAGGCGAGCCAAGCTCTTGCGCCGAGCCTACGCAAGACAACACTGTCGCCACAGTCGAATCAGAAGACTCGCATGCGATCATGATGTCCGCCGCATCCACTTCGATCTGAGCGAGAGGCCGGTTTGCATCTTCCATGCAGGCCTGTCGAGGCAGGCTTAGACTGAGACGACCGCCCGGCCATTCGTCGGGGGCCCAGCCTCGGGACATTACACCACCAGGTTGCTGGCGCGAGTTTGGAAGCGGCATTGGCAGCTAAGCATCATGAGCAGAACCAATGATGCCGGGAAATGAGAGCGCTCGCGCTTGGAGTGCCAGCGTACCCAGCAAGCCGCTTTGTTCGTGAGCTGGTGCCGCAGCGTGGCATGTCCATTTCCTTGATTGCCGTCCCCGACGGATCATTTCGCTTATCGCGGCTTGAGCCTTGAACGAGGCCAAGGTCCATGGCTCCGGCCTCGGCGTTACGCCTAGAGCACGGGGCTGATCAATAGCGGTGCCTAATAACGGTCGCGGTGGCGACGTACTTGCGCCAGCAGTTGCCAGGCGTCGACCTCAAGCACTGATCGTGTGGCGATACAGGAGGTGCTCGACGCCGAGATGGACGAGGCGTGCGCTTCGAAGACCGGGCGCAAACCTAAGCGGCTCGGCTAAACTCAGGCTCTTACGGCTGCTCCCTTGTCGCCCGAGTGGGCAAGCTTGAGCTGTCGGTTTCCGAGGGGAGCAAACCTTCTCCCCAGCTGGCGAGGCACTGCGAGAAACACCGATATCGGTAGATCCTTTGTCTGGACTTTGCCCTTCTCGACAGCGCGCGAAACGGCGCGTTTCCTCAATGTCGGGTGAGGACCGCCCGGTCGCGATCACACTTCTTCTCCGAGGGCTGGCTTTGAGAGGGATCGGCAAAATGTAGTTCGCGCTTTCGTTCAGCCTGGGACAAGCTCGGCTTCACTCGCAAACATCCTTGGCTCACAATAATTCGCGGCGGCTGGCAACAATCTGCTACCCCGGTCTGCGGTCGAGCCCGTGTCTCGTTCGCATCCGGGGTGTGGCGCGTCCGGCAGGTTCCTGCCGGCCGCTGGAGAGGAGTCACCCAACTTTGCTGAGGTTGCCAGCGGAGGACTTGCCGGTGCGACGGTCCTGTTCGATCTCATAATTGATCTTCTGGCCGTCGGTGAGGGTCGAAAGTCCCGCGCGTTCGACGGCGGAAATGTGGACGAAAACATCCTGACCGCCATTGTCGGGCTGGATAAATCCAAACCCCTTGGTGCTGTTGAACCACTTCACTGTTCCAGTCGCCATATGCGTATTCCTTTGTAACAATTGCAACATTGACAGGCCATAGGTCAGGCCGACTTGATACCAATACTTCGGTGTTAGACTAGGCAAAAGCGAAAAATTGCCGCGTCCGGCTTGAATCGGCACATCGTTGACGCGCCCCATAAGTGGCGGAATAGGCGCTGGCGGCGGGGTGTTGGTCTGTATGGGTTTTCCGGTTCAGGCGAGGTGAAGTCCGACGCGGGAGGCGCAGGGCACCCACGCTAGTTCAGGTAGATGAAGTGCTGCGCGTGGTTCTTTTGGGTGACATAGGCCAAACCCGCGAGTTTGGTGGGGGTGTCGTAATATACGATTATGTTGCGGGGGGTCTCGCCGCAGATCGCGCTCGCGGCGGCGGAGGCAGAGGTGAAAGATTGGCCAGTGATCACCATAGCGTGCTCGCCTTCGCAGCCGAAGCCGCACAGTTGTAGACGCCGGGAGCCAGGTTGTTTGCTACCATTGTTGACGAAGTCGAAGTTGAAACTGACCTTGCGCAGCATCGAAGGCGAGAGGCTTCGGATCGAAATCCTGGATACCGGTCATGTCCGTCGGCAATGCCCTCAGGTCGCCGGGAATTCGTTAGCTGGCGCAGGCGTTGGATTATGGGACGGGAGCACGAAAGTGTAATTGTCTTCGTCGCCGACCAGCAGTCCCTGCCGTCACCCACGTGGAGGACATTGTTGCCGAGCCGCCGTGGAGCGTGTCATTGTCCCACGATGATACGTGTCGTTGACCTAGCACTACTTTGGCAGTTTTTTAGCGGAGAGGGTTCTGTGGCAGGGGGGACAACGGATTGGGGGCGGCTGCGCGAGCGCGGTGAGGATGGCTTGCCTGACGGCGGGTAGGCTCGGTTGAGGCGGCGGGCCGAGGATGCTTTTTCCCCCTCCCGCTTGTTTGAGGCGGCGAGATTGCAGGAAGGCGTAGGCGATCATCGTCATCAGCGCGTGGCGGTGCAGGCCCGTCCATGAGCGCCCCTCGAAGTGGTCGAGGCCAAGTTCCTCCTTGAGCTGCTGATGCGCCTGTTCGCAGACCCAGCGCGCCTTGATGGCGCCTGCGATCTGCTCGAGCGGGGTGTCGGCGGGCAAGTTGGAGAGGTAGTATTTGAGCTCGCCGGTCGAGCGGTGCTCGCCGATCACCCAGACCTCCTCGCCGGGCAGATGTTGAGCGCCCATGTCGCGGATGCGCTGGGGTGGCCATCCGCAACCCGGACACGGACAGCGGCGAAGCGCGCCGAGAGGCCGCCTGCGCGGTCATCGACTTCACATCGGGGATATGCCGGCGGCGCGGGCGGCCGCGTCCGGCAACGGGGAAGATCATCGCCACGTCGGCGGCATAGACCTTCTGCTTGAACGGGATGCCGACCGCCCAGGCGAGACCGCGCTCGGTGAGTGCCTGCCGGAAGGGCGCGCTCAAGCCATATCCGGCATCGGCGAGCACGCAGCCAAAGCGTAAGCCGGCTGCACGAGCCCGGTCGATCTCGGCCAGCGCGATTTCGGGCTTGGTCCTGTAAGCACGATGGTCCTCTGGCACACCGGCACGGTCGAGCCGGGCGGGATCGGAAGTCCAGCTTTCGGGCAGAAACAGCCGCAACCCCAGCATGAGCGGCACTTCGCCAGAGGCCAGCGTCAGCGACACTAGCGTCTGGCAGTTGGCGTTCTTGCCAAGCGCCGAGGCATATTGCGGCGCGACGCCGACCGAGTGGCGCCCCTTCTTGGGGAGCGCGGTGTCGTCCACGATCAGTCACGCATCGTTCCCGCCAACTTGTCTGTCAGCCTCCGCCAGCAGCCCTTCTCCAGCGGCGCAGCATCCCACACGCCGCTCGCGATGAAGTGGTGCAGCTGGTCATAGTTGACGCCTGCGTCGCGCGCCGCCATCGGTTGGACGCTCTTGCGATCCCCAAGGCCAATCAGCCCAGCAATATAGGCCGGACACATCCGCGTACGCGTCTTGTGCCGCAACGCCGAGACGAACGGCTCAAGCCACCGCTCCAGATCGAGTTGCCAATCCCTGTTCATGGTCGGCCCCTCCAACAGCCGACCTCTCATGAATCAAGCAAAACCGCTCTTGGGAATCCTCAAAACGCTCCCAGAACTAAAAAACTGCCAAAGTAGTGCAAGGCTCCGTCGACGTAGTCATGGCCCGCGCCGCCGAAGGCTGGGTCACTGCCCACAGCATAGATTTGATCGTTATCGTCGCTGCCGAAATGGTTTCGGCGCCTGGGCCGCGCCGGATATTTCCATCACAAACACTCCTTGCGATGCAGCTACCGCACCCTGCCGTCTTGCTGTTCTGATTCGGATAAGTGGCAACCAGCCCGCAAGTGAAAATTCGTGAATTTCAAGCGGCGGCCGAAGGCCAGAACTTCGGCTGTGTAGGTCTCCACCACTAGGCTGAAGGGCTGGTTCGCCCCGCTATAGAGGATGGCCCGGTGCCGAAGCACCTCGTGGGGAATGGCCAGCACGCCCTCCCCTTCCGCCGGCAGCGGCGCCTCCATCTCCCATCCCTTGGGCAGCGGCGACCATAGCAGCTCGGCGCTAATGGTCTGTCGGCGAAAGTGCAGCGGCTGGACCACCTTGCCGAAGGGCTGTTCAGTGGTGTCGAGTATCTGGTTCATCTGCGGTGTGAGCCGCGACGGGACGTACCAGTTATCGGCTTCGGAGAGCACTACCGCGCCACAGGCGAGCTGCACATGGCGGTACCGAACCGGTTCGTCGGCGCTAATGCCCAATGCCTCACGGCCATTTTCCGGCAGCAGTTTGTCATCGCTCTTAACGCGACGGGCGACGATCTTCGCTTCCGGCGCCAGCCCGTGGTCACCACACCATCGTTCCAGCGTGAGCGTGGCGCTGGGATGGCTGAGCAGGTCAGCGTTGAGGGTTTCCAAAAGGGCCAGCGCCTCGGTGCGCGAGGCCGTGTCGTTGGTAAAGGGGCCGCGGGCCTCGCAGGGTGACGAAACCGTCACCATAAGGGCGAGGGAGGCCGCTGCTGCGATGAAATTTCGAGTACCCATGCTAGGAAATCCTTTGCGTTGCGTCACGAGGCGAGGGCTGCAGGAACGCAGCCCGCGGATGGAAAACATGGCGGCAGCCGCGACAGCGAAACGTATCGTGGGCGCGACCGCAGATCGTTCGATGTATCCCGATACCGGTCGGCAACCACCTGTTCAGGCTCGGTAGGCTTGCATGCATCTTGCCTGCCCTTCGCGCCAACACCGCCGTGTAGGGAACGCCCTCGACGGTGAGATTTGTCTGCGGCCGTGGATACGCTGGGCACTACGTTCTGCCACTCCATTCCGCGCATGAGCTCCACGGACGTCCGTCGGTCGCCGCGATTCCAGTTCCGGGGCGTATGCTGGTGGATCCGGCTGACCCAACAACGATCCCCAAGGCGCTTGCTTGAAGGGGGATGCGGCTGGGTTGATTGACGGTTGACGCTGGCGAATGAGCGGGTGAACCAGGCCCCGCCGAAAGTTCGCCGTATTCCAACTATCGGCCGACAACTGCGCCCTCTGATCCACCCCTGCCCAAAGTCCCTTGGCATTGTGCGGCGCAGCGGCGGGTTGTTCCGCGTCATGCAATCGCAAAATCTCGTCTTGATCGAAACTCGATTTTGGCGACGCAGCCGGCTGATACACTGGCTGGCCAGAGTTGGCTCTGTTGGCTCGCCAAGTACCCTGCGCCTGGCTCTGACGCCAGCGCTCAAGCATGCTCAACCGCTTTTTGGTCCCCTCTTGCCCGGGAAGAGCTTTCGAGCAAAGTCGCGGAGCAATCGGACTGAATGGATTGAAGTGACTCGGGTCCACGTTAAGCCTCTTACGTTCACAATCAGGTATGCACGGCGCCTTTCTGCTACTCTGGCTAGCTGTCGAGACGCTGACGAACAGCCTGCTGTAAAGGAGCTCTGAAACGGAGCCGAGCGGCTCGCTCAATCCTGTCCACTCATCTATCTGACCGGCATGCCGTTCCGGGATGCCGTTGCTTCATCCCCATCGTTCTCGACGATGATATCAAAGCCGAGCGACGGGGTTCCGGGCCGCTCGCGCACTGACATCAGTTCGCGGGAGGCGTTGCAAGAGGACGTCGAGGCGACGCACTGACAGGACCGGCCCTTATCGCATCCGGTCATTCGGCCAGATGCAGGAGATGGAGAAGCTGAACGGCACCGAGTGGCTGGCCATCATGGTGCCGCTTCCTCCAAGCCGGAACGAGGTTGGGCCTGCCTGCCCTCACCGCAAAGATGGGCGTGGAGCGCGGTCAGGCAAGAATTCGCGCTCTTGAGATCCCGCTGGTGCTGCGGGGCAATCGTGAGGTCAGCGAGCTTATAGACGGGATTGCTCGCGTGCATCAGGTTTGTGATGGTCTGGTCTTGGTCGGCGGTTTGCACCTTCGGACCCTTGCGTCTTAGGTTCCGCTTGATCACGTCCTCGCTGGTATTGAGCCAGATCGAGACCGCCTTCTCGCCAACATGATGCCGGATTTCGTCGACCATGAATGCTTCACCACCGGTTGCGAGCACAGCCGGCCCTTGTTCGAGCGACTGCCTGATCTGGTTCACCTCAAGATTTCTGAAATGCGCCTCGCCATCCTCAGCGACAATCTTGGCTATGGACTTGCCGGTCTTCGCTTCGATTTCTCTATCGGAATCGACAAACCTCAGCCCTAGTCGTTTGGCGAGTGCACGGCCCACACTGGATTTCCCGGCGCCCTTCATGCCGACGAGCACGATCGATCGCGCATCCAGGGCGCCAAGAATCTCTTTTGCGAGCGGGGAGTGGTCCGCGCGTCGTTGCGGGGCTACGTGCAACCGACGAGCCAGGCTTGCACCAACTGTGCTATCCGCGTCGGCGTCCCAGTGAGGGATCGCTAGGGCTCCGTCGGGGATGACGACCTTGTTGCAGGCCTGTCGCACGCGCTCCAAGAGTTGCTCGGCTACAGACTGATCCAGGGGCTCATGGCTTTCTCGCTGCAGCTCCTGCAGCTTCTGCAGCTCCTTGTAGGTGTCGTGATTGTCGATTTTGGCCTTGTAGCTGTCTGCCGTATGGAACTCCACCTCGAACCGGTAGCCGCCCGGCGTGGCGAAAACAGTCTTGATGCCGACGAAGGTGGGCGATCGCGACCTGAACCAGTTGGTCGTGCTGACTTCGGCATAGCCGCTCTCGTCGAAGGCCAAAATGGCCTTCTTGAAGGCACGTGTAAAATCCTTATCAGGGAATTCGAAGACGTGGCGTACAGCGTTGCTGATCAGCTGGGCGCCAGTCTCAAACGAGGCCTCCATGCCGACGAGTTGGTCGGTCATCGAGCTTTCCGATCTCAAACGCTGAGCAAGGTGGGGCATCTCCACCGGGATATCGGCGCTCCTGAGTGCCTCGGCAACCGCGATTGCCGTCGGGGTGATGTCTTTCTCTTCGGCTTGAGCGCGGGAAGCCTCCATTTGGGCACGCAGTACGGCCTGCTCGCGAGTCAAGGTCATTGTCATGACGGAATCATCGCCAACAAGTCCCCGGCGCGAGGGTTCAGGCAGTATGCCTCGCTGGGAAACAAGTTGGATCGAGGCTTGCATGACGGAAGCCGCCAGCGTCGGATTGTCCTTCAGATCCTGCAATGTCGCGTCGACATCGAACCGGCCCTGGTTGAGGGCAGCCGCAATGCTCTTGGTGTAAGGCACTGGTTTCAACCCTGGTATCTGTTGCAGCAGGCGCCCAAGGTACCTGCTCTTAAACATAAAGATGTGCGCGCCAGTGTCGGACTTATAGGCGTCAGTTCCGACCTTGATACCCAGGCTCATGAGATTGTTTGCGCTTTGCACGAGGTCACGCGGATTGTAACCATCGGGCCGCGGGTCGATGCGCGCAGGGTAACGGTCGACGAGGAGCTGGATGCGGTCTCGGGGACGAGGTGTTGCAGAATAGGTCTCCGCCAGCTCCGGGAACAGCTCGCAGAGCGATTGGCTCATTTCGAGCTGTGGTTCGCTCACGCTGGCGGCTGTCGCGGGGCCGACTTGCTCATCCAGCTTCGCGGCCCACGCCTCCAGCTCGGCGAGGAGCAACTCGGCCATCTCGCGTGCGACTGGATGGTCTGCCACCTCTATCTCGTGCTGCGCCCTCTCGAGCTTGTCCTGGAGATCCTCAGCACTGACCTGTTCCTGCTCCAACAGGCCCCGGATGTCGCGCTTGAGTTCTTGGTGAAGACCTTCGTAGGTGCCGAATATGGCACGCTCGGCAAACCAGTGTCGGCCTTCATGCGATTGAGCCAGGAAGTTTCGCTGCAGGCCGGTATAGATTTCCAGAACATTGCGCGTGGCGGCCAGGATCTGGCTGGCGCGACCGAACTTGTAGCGACCGTCTTCAATCGCCGGGGTGTGCGACTTTGGCGGCTTGAGAGAGCGCAGTCCGCGAGCCTGCTCCTCTTCGTCGAATTGCCTGACATGCTCGTAAAGCTGCGGCCGTTCGCCGACGATGATGAGGCTGTCTCCGTCGAAGTCACCGTCAAGTTTTTTCTGTTCACCGGTCGGCACGGCAATGAGCGAGCCCGGGGCAAACACCTCGGTCGCCTGCAGGATGCCGAGGCACTCAAGCGGGGTGTCCTCCTTGACGCGGTCCTTGCCCGAGGTCCAGCTCGAATGGCACTTGACGTCCTCGGCGGACAGGATCAGCCCACGGTCAGCGTAGGCTGCCGGCCACATCTTATCCGGCACAACGATCAGGATGCCTTTGGCAAAAAAGGTCGGATCGTCAGCCGCCAGTTCGTGCCCCTGCTTCTGAGCGACGTTGAAGCTGTATTGGATGGCCGTACAGTTGTCGAGAAATACAGCGGTCGGATCCCCTTCGACGGCCGACTTGACTCCTTCGGCCGCAAACGGGCGCAGGTTCGGCTTGTCATAGGGCGAGCGCCCGATCAGCACGCCGCTCGTCCCCGCCAACATGTCGCTCTTGAGCGTCGGCACATGGAGACTCTCATCACTGGAGGGTACGGCAACCGCACCGGGACCGTCGATATGTCCGGCGGTCACTGTGCGAAACAGATCTTCGGCCGACAGCTCTTGGCCTTGTCGGCTCTCGAGCCAGGTCAGGGCTTTTTCTCGCGCCTCATCCGCCACTTGCTCGCCGCGCGGATAATGTTGCAGCGCCGAGACTGGCAGGCATGATTTCCTTCCCTCACCATAGGCAGGCACGCGATCAGGACCTTCCTGCTCGCCGGCACGACGAACAGCCGGCATACGCTCGGCCAGCGAGGCCCTGATGAAGCCGCAGCCGTCATGCGGCCGCAAGGCGATCGGGCCCTCCGGCCCAGTCAGCCTGAAGGGATGCTCCTGGTTGGCGGGGCGATCCGGCAGCAGCGACAGTTTGAAGGCGCCTTCCAGCGCGTAATCGTGAACCCCCAGGCCCTTGATTGCCGGCGGCGCGGCAAAACCCCTGCGCTGAGTGTAATAATATGCCTCCTTGAAAGGAGCCCAGGCACGCGACAGCTGTTCGAAGGCCGTGCCCGGTGCGGTATCGGCATAGGGAATGGCCAGCAGCTTTCCCCCGGAAGGCTTTGCTGCGTCGCCTGGAGCACGTGCTGCGATCTGAGACACGGTCAATCGCGGTGGCTTTAGCTTGCTGCCGCCGAACAGGTCCATGCGGTATGGCACACCGTTGACGTTCACCGTGCGCGCCAGCATGAAGGCGCTCGGGGTTCCTGGCAGCTGCACCGCAACGACCGGCAAAGCTCCCGAGGTCAGGCGATGAAAAATCGAATACCGTTTCTCCGGGTCCGTGGCCAGAGGCCGGCCCTGCATGTCCACCACCGGCAGCTGCATCAGTCCCGCCTCACCCCGCGGCGGTCTGGGATCGTGATCCATGCTTCGCAAGACCTGATGCACGTCGAACACCGACGCAGGATGTTGGGCCTGGATCGCCGCCGCATCCTGCTCCATGAACAAGTCGAGCGCGTCAACTGGACTTTCCGCCTCGATCTGCGCGATCAGGTTCCAGCTCATGCTGGAAAGGTCGCCTTCTATGAGGCCGCGCGTGCTGTCCAGGATCTCTTTGGTCTTGAACTCAAGCTCTTGCTGCCTCACCCGCAAATCGGACTTCTTGCCCTCGACATACGGTGGCCTGAACAATCTCTCCAGGACCGCCCGGGCCTTGAGCGTCTGATAGATCGACAGGGCGGGGCATCTGCTGGCGAGCGGCCCGCGGGTCCGTTCCGCGTCGCTTGCGTTCAGATGCGCCTCGATCTTCTGCTCGACCACCGGTTGGAGGTCGTTGAGCAGATTGAGAGCCTGCGTGCGGTGCCAGCGCAGCGCCTTTTGTGGGCTGCGCGCCAGCGGCAGCAGAGCCGCACACAGATTACCCATGGTTTCCAGATCGTTCTGGACCGTAAATTCAGGGGCTTGACGCAATTCCGCGAGCCGGTTCAAGCCTGTCGGTGCGAGCAAACCGAAATCATCAGACAGCCGAGCCTTACCCAGCGCCTTGAAAATGGTTGTGATGTGCAGAACGCCAGCCTGTGCCAGGCGATCACTGTCGTAGTGCAGGTGGTGGGCGAGCTTGTGTAACCGATCCTTCGGCAGAGCAGCGTCCGGAATGTCCCCGCTGTCCTCTGCCCTCATGATCATTCGTGATAGAGCATTGGCGAGAATAGTCAGTTGGGGGGTGGTGAACACACCGAAACGTTGCCCTCGCGTGCCCAATGCGCGGGCAATGTCCGTCGTGGACTGCCGGCACGCCTCCTCTTCCGGCCACTTGGTGAATCCGTTCATCAAGGTCGCCACGACCTGAGGAGCGAAATCGGCGAACTGGCGCTTACGCGCTTCCCCGGCGATCACGATCGCGGCTTTGCGACAGCCCTCTTCATCCGGCCACTTGCTGAAGCCGTTCAACAGGTTCGCCAGGCCCAGGGGGGAAAAATCAGAGAGTTCGGCTCGGCGAGAGACCTCGCCGGCAATCGCGCGTGTTGCTTCGCGACAGTTCGCCCCGTCCGGCCACTTACTGAAACCATTCACCAGATTAGCCAAGTGCTGGTGGGCAAAATTGGAAAGTTGGGCGCCGCGGCGAAGGAGTTCACCCGCAATCGCAAACGTGGCATCGCGGCATTCCGGCGCTTCAGGCCATTTGCTGAAGCCATTTACCAGATTTGCCAACTCCAGTGGATCAACCCCAGAGAACAAAGAGCCGCGGAGAAAGACCTCATGAGCGATCGCGATCGTGGCTTGCTGGCACTCCGCCTGATCTGGCCACTTGCTGAACGCGTTCACCAGGTTCGCTAGCTCCTGCGAAGGAGAAAGCCGGATATCACGGTCAAGAACTTCTCGTCCGATTGCGACGGTGGCGTCGCGACAGTCGGGTGCCTCCGGCCATTTGCTGAATCCATTCGCCAGATTAGCCAAGTGCTGATGGGTAAAATCAGAGAGCTGGGCGCCGCGGCGAACAAGCTCATTGGCGACCGCGACCGTGGCATCCCGACAGTCCGGCGCCTCCGGCCATTTGCTGAAACCGTTCACCAGGTTCGTTAGCCCCTGGGGAGCAAAGTCAAAGAGCTGGCGGCGGCGGACCTCGTTGGCGACCGCAACCGTGGCGTCGCGACAGTTCGGCTCTTCCCGCCATTTGCTGAAACCGTTCACCAAATTAGCCAGATCTTGTTGATTAAAGTCCCTTAGCCGGGGACTGCGAAGGACCTCGCTTGCGATCGCGGCAGTGGCTTGGCGAGATGCCGCCACTTCCGGCAACTTGCTGAAACCGTTGACTAGGTTGGCCAGCTCGTGCGGAGCAAAATCGGAGACCTGGTGTTGGCGGATTTCCTCCGCGATTGCGGCTGTCGCCTCGCGACAATACGCCCCGTTCGGCCACTTGCTGAAAGCGTTCACCAGACTAGCCAGGTGCGAGCGCGTAGAATCAGAGAGTCGGGCGCGGCGGGCAAGGACCTCATGCGCTATCGCGTCCGTTGCTTGCTGATTGCCCGCCTCTTGCGGCCATTTGCTGAAACCGTTCGCCAGGTGCACCAAGTCCTGGCGATTAAAATCAGCGAGTCTGACGTCGCCGCGCGCGGCGCGACGACTAACCTCGCCGGCGATCGCGACTGTGGCATGGCGAGAGGCGGCCTCTTCCGGCCACTTGCTGAAACCATTCACCAATGTCGCCAGCGCCTGCTGAGCAAGATGAGGGAACTGGTCGGCGCGGCGAAAGACCTCACCGGCGATCGCGCGCATTGCATCGCGACAGTCCGCCCGCTCCGGCCACTTGCTGAAACCATTGACCAGATTTGCCAGGTGCTGGTGGGCAAAGTCACGGAGTCGGGCGCCGCGGCGAAGGACCTCGCCGGCGATCGCGCTGGTGGCTCGGCGAGATGCCGCCTCTTGCGGCCACTTGCTGAAGCCGTTCACAAGATTTGCCAGACCCTGATGATCAAAAGCAGAGAGCCGGTCGGGGCGGCGACGGACCTCACCGGCGATTGCCGCAGTGGCGCTGCCACAGCCCGCCTCTTGCGGCCATTTGCTGAAGCCGTTCACCAGATGCACCAGGTCCTGGGGATCAGACTCAGAGAGCGCGAACTCCCCGCGCGCGGCGCGGCGACTGACCTCGCCGGCGATCGCGACTGCGGCTTGGCGAGACGCCGCCTCTTCCGGCCACTTGCTGAACCCGTTCACGAATGTCGCCAGCGCCTGCTGAGTAAGATGAGGCAACTGGTCGGCGCGGCGAAACACGTCACTTGCGATCGCGCGTGTTGCATCGCGACAGTCCGCCTGTTGTGGCCACTTGCTGAAACCGTTCACCAGGTTGGTCAAGTCGTGGTGATTAAAATCAGAAATTTGGACGGCGCGGCGAACAACCTCACTGGCGATCGCGGCTGTGGCTTGGCGATAGTCCGCATCGTGCGGGATTTTGCTGAACCCGTTCACCAGGTTGGCCAGCTCCTGTGGGGTAAAATGCGAGAGCCCTTGCCCGCCGGCGCGGCGAGAGAGTTCTGTAGAGATTGCGACTGTGGCTTGGCGATAGACATCCCCTTCCGGCCATTTGCTAAAACCGTTCACCAGGTTCGCCAGGTCCTGGTGATTAAAGGCAGAGAGCCCGGACCCGCCTTGGGCGGCGGCGCGGCCGACCTCACCGGCGATCGCTCCGATGGCTTGGCGAGACCACTGCTCTTCCGGCCACTTGCTGAAACCGTTCACAAAGAGCGCAAGATGCTGCGGAGTAAAATCAGACAGCCGGGCACGGTGGTCACGACGCAGGACATCGCCGGCTATCGCGCCTGCGGCTTGGCGAGAAGCCGCCTCTTCTGGCCACTTGCTGAAACCCTGCACCAGGTTCGCCAGTTCCTGGTTGGTGAATTCAGAGAGCCCGGCACGGCGGTCGCGGCGAAGAACCTCGCCCGCGATGTCAACTGTGGCTTTACAAAAGACCTCCTGTTCAGGGCACTTGCCGAAACCGTTCACGAGGTTCGCCAAGTCCTGGTGATTAAAAGCAGAGAGCCCGAAGTCATCGCGAGTGCGGCGAACAACCTCACCGGCAATCGCTCCGGAGGCCTGGCGAGACCACTCCTCTTCCGGCCACTTGCTAAAACCGTTCACGAGGTTCGCAAGATGCTGCTGCTTAAAATCAGCGAGCCGGAAACGCCGGTCGGTGCGGCGACGGACCTCACCGGCCACAGCTTCAGTGCCGGCACGAGTTTCCGGACATTCCGGCCACTTGCTGAAACCGTTCACCAGCAACGATAGACTTTGACTATTCAGCGCGCCTAGTGCCCTGCCATCATCGCGGCAAAATTCGGCGATTCTGATTGTCCCGTTGCGGCATGTTCTCGACTGCGGATTCCGACTAAATGATGCCGCCAAGAGCGAAAGGGCCTTGGGGTCGACTTCACGTAATGATGCATTGCGAAGCTGCGACACCCGAGCTGCCATCGCCTTGCAAGCTTCGATACCTTCCTGACCTCCGGTCTCGCGACTCACCGCGTTGCATGCGGTGGCGTAGCCCCACGATTTCCCGCGGCGGATATCATCGTCGAAGCGAGGGACGAATTGATTTCTGAACTGTGCGGCGGCCTTTTGCAGGAAGGCTGCATGGATCTCGTCGCCCGCGTCCTGCAGCCGTCTGTCATGCTCCACCACTGCGCATGAGAATCCCACGATGTCGTGAGCGTAGTAAATCGCGTGCAGAGCTTCGTTAGATTGTGCCTCTGAGATTGCAGTTTGCTCGCCCTGCATGGCGACATCATCCAGGCGCCGCCGTTTAGGTCTGCGCTCCAGGCCGGATACGGGTTGCCTGCGCGACGAAGGAACACGTAGTTGTGAACTCCTAGACGGGTCGGCACTGCGGCCCTCGGCACTCCAACGCGCCGAACTTTCTTCCCGACTTGTCGCGTCCCGTTGCGGCAAGTCGACTGGCCGGCCATCACGCGCGCTAACGGAAGAATCGGCTGACGTGCGGCGCCCGACATCGGTGGCCGAAGGCGGCCGTTGAGCGGAGGACGATCCTGACTCTCTATCGTGGGGGCGCAAGCCCTGCACGACAGAACCGAACGCCGAGCCATCCCTTCCACTGCCCCGATCTGATTCAGCACGGGACCAGTGCGCGCCTGATCCGCTGGGCGCATTCAAACGTCGGCCAACTCCCGTCAAGATTCGTCTCCTCTGTAGGCGACAATGCCGGTTACAACGCTTGGCACACACGGTCCCGCCGCGACGGCCGAAACCGCTTTGTTTCGACACAGCAGGGCGGAACTCCTCAGCTGCGCCGGCGAGGAACCAGTCCGCCGTAACCACAGCATTGCGCGCTTCGACACCAAAAATACCCCCTGCACCTGACGTAAGCCTGACCTAGAACCTGCACGGCCGCGATCGTGGATTTATTGTCGGCAGCTGATGGAAGCTTTTTATCGCAGGTGTTGGGTCATGAACTCGGCTCGATGGCGGAGCGATAGCTCGATCCTTCGATCTGGACGACAACCACGTGGCGAAGCAGCAGATCGAGAAGTGGGGTTGCGACGATAAGTGCGCCGAAGACCTCGCCCCAGGGAAAGCCGCGATTTTGAAGTGAGAATCTTGGCGCCCTCGTAGCGGGCCTTAACGAGTGGGAAAAACAGTGCAGAATACTTGCGCGTTAATTTCCGGCCGCAGCCCTCGCGACGGCTCCCAGCCGGGGGCGACTATATTTGACAAACCCGACGAACGGGCGTAGCGCTTGTGCCTGACACCGATATCGGGTCAACATGTAGTCTCATAGAGACATTGGCACTCCATAGAAAACAAGCTGAAAACATAGAACCCAAGAGCGGCCCGCCCCTCCACAAGGTGGGCCGTTCGCATTGGGTCAACGGGTTGTTAACGCCCGTCCTTCGACACTCAGAACAAAACGTGATTCGACCAGTTGGCCAAAAACTGGCATGTTGTTCTCGCTTTGTTCCGGCGCAAGCCTGATGCAGGGAAACTGTTGAAAACAAGTGCGATGGATAGGGCAAATCAGCCGCCCTAGCTCAACTTGGGTTCAAAAATCATATGCAGCCTGGCTGAGGAGGTTAAATCAATGAAGGTTCGGGTTAGGCACGTGGGTCCTGCTACGCACCCTAGTGAGGTAGTGGTTTCTGTGGATACCACTACCGGCGCTGAACATTTGGTTGTGAATCAACGTTCACTTAAGGACAATAAATTAGAGATTGGCTATCCGATAAATAGCCATGATTCGAACCTGCTTGTTGAGCTTCCGCGTGAAACCATCAACGGATCATGGAGAGTTTGGGTGCCACAAGCATCGGTAGAATAGATAGAGGGGCGTGTCGCGCGTCATGGAAAATTGCCCCCTCGGCGCCACGAGGAATTGCCCCCTCAGTGGATAGCTGAGGAGAGAGCAAATGAACGAACAACGAATCACGGAAAGCCCGTCGTGGATTGATCCACGGGGGCAGGTGATGAAGACGCCGGAGCCATCACACGGTTAAGGTCTACGTGGCGGCGGACGGCGTGAAGCCGTTCAAGTCGCCGGAGCGGCCGAAACGGCTCGATGGCCTTGAGGGTTGGCTGCGCGAGCGGTTCATTCGGCATCGCGGCAATGCGGATGTGGTGCGCCAGGACCTGCTGGCCGAGAAGGGCGTGGCGGTCAGCCGGCGAACACTGCAACGCGCCGTGCAGCCCTATCGTCAGGCGCTGAGGGCCGAGGCGCTGGCGACAACGCGGTTCGAGACGCCGCCGGGGCGACAGCTGCAGATCGACTTCGGCGAGCGTCTGGTCGAGATCGGCGGCGCGAAGGTCAAGGCATTCGTGTTCGTGGCGACGCTCGGGCATTCGCGACGGCTGCATGTGCGTGCGTTCCGGGCCGAGAAGCAGGAGCACTGGTTCGCCGGGATCGAGAGCGCGTTCACGACCTTCGGCGGCGTGCCGGAGGAAGTTCTGATGGACAATCCGCGCGCGCTCGTCGTGCGCCACGACGCGGCGAGCCGGTCGGTTGAGTTCAACGACAAGCTCATCGCGTTCGCAAAGCATTGGGGCTTCCGTCCTCGCGCCTGCGCGCCGTATCGGGCGCGCACGAAGGGCAAGACCGAGAGCGGCGTCGGCTATGTGAAGAAGAACGCGATCGCGGGTCATTCCTTCACAAGCTGGGAGGCATTCGAGGCGCATCTTGCCAAGTGGGAGCGCGAGGTGGCGAACGCGCGTATCCACGGCACGACCGGCGAGGCGCCGATGGCTCGCTTCGAGCGTGACGAGGCGCACCGTCTGAAGCCGCTCAGCGGGCGGCCGTCGTTCGGATTGTTGCGCGAACTGAGCCGCATCGTCGGCAACGATTGCGCCGTCGAGGTCGATACCAACAGCTACTCGGTGCCGTGGCGGTTGATCGGCGAGCGCGTCGCAGTGACGGTCGCGGCTGGCGAGGTGCGCATCCGCCATGGCATGCGCGAGGTTGCGGTCCACAGGCAATCGCAGGGCCGCCGTCTGCGGATTGTCGATGCCACCCACCTCGACGGGGTTGCCGGTCGCAATGGCGCTGTCTGCCGAGCGGAGATTGCGGCATCGGCGGTGCCGGCGTCGTCGCAAGCGCCCTCGTTGTTGCGTCCTCTTGCCGAATACGAAGCAGCGATCGGAGGGGGCTTCTGATGGCGCGCACAAACAAAGCAACCGAAGCACCGATCGATCCGCTCGACGCTATGCTGGCGCGATTGCAGCTCTTCGGCATCCGCGATCAGCTCGACAGCTTGCTCGACGAGGCGGCGCGCGCGAACCTGTCGACGCGCGAGACGCTGATCCTGCTGTGTGAGCGTGAGATCGCGCGCAAGGATCACCGCCGCATCGAGATGGCGCTGAAGCTCGCACACTTCCCGGCCGTGAAGGAGCTTGCGGGCTTCGACTTCGAGGCACAGCCGTCGATCGATCCCAAGCAGATCCGCGACCTGGCCGCGTCCCGCTGGATCGCCAACGGCGAGAACGTGCTGCTGCTTGGCCCGCCGGGCGTCGGCAAGACGCACTTGGCGATCGCGCTCGGGCGAGAGGCGATCCTGGCTGGATATACAGCGCAGTTCACGACGGCGACGACGCTGGTCGCTGGCCTCGCCAAGGCGCACGGCGAGCGGCGCCTAGACGAGAAACTGCTGGCGCTGTCGAAACCAAAGCTGCTGATCGTCGACGAGCTCGGCTACTTGCCGCTGGAGCCCGACGCGGCGCACCTGTTCTTCCAGCTGGTCAGCCGGCGCTATGAAACCGGCGCCATGCTGATCACGTCGAACCGCAGCGTTGCCGAATGGGGCACCGTGTTCGCCGATCCGGTGGTCGCGACCGCGATCCTCGACCGGCTCTTGCACCACAGCCACGTGCTGACCATCCGCGGCGACAGCTACCGGCTCCGCGCCAAGCGAAACAGCGGCCTCATCAGGCCGCCCGCCGGTGACAGGCCTCCGGTCGGCTCCGCCTCCCTCCGGCCCGTCACCGGCGGAACCAACCTTCAACCGACATCATGAACCCGATGGTGGGGGCAGTTCTTCATGACGCAAAGGGGGCAGTTCCGGATGGCGTTTGACA
>NZ_JBWLUW010000026.1:0-43671 GCF_057784245.1 Mesorhizobium sp. CNPSo 4671
AAGCCGATCGATGACCGCAACATCCGCTACCTCGACCGGTCCGATGCCTTTGACGACACCAAGATCGAGAACAAATCGCCCGACGGTCTCGAAGTGACGATGAGCGCGTCGGTCAAGCAGCAATATTTCCTGTTCGGCACCGACAACACAGGCCGCGATCTGCTCTCGCGCACGCTGATGGCCGGGCGCATCTCGCTGGCCATCGGCCTGCTCGCCGGCGTCGTGGCGGTGGTGATCGGGGTGATCTACGGCGCCGCCGCCGGTTTCTCCGGCGGCAGGATCGACGAGGTGATGATGCGCATCGTCGATGTGCTCTACTCCTTGCCGTTCATCTTCTTCGTCATCATGCTGGTGGTGTTCTTCGGCCGCAACTTCGTGCTGATGTTCCTGGCCGTGGGGGCAGTGCTGTGGCTCGACATGGCGCGCATCGTGCGCGGCCAGGCGCTGTCGATCCGCCGCCAGGAATACGTCCAGGCGGCGGAGGCCATGGGCGTCGGCCAGCGCGGCATCCTGTTGCGCCATGTCATCCCCAATCTGCTCGGCCCGGTGGTGATCTACATGACCTTGCTGGTGCCGCAGGTCATCATCCTGGAGAGTTTCCTGTCGTTCCTCGGTCTTGGCGTGCAGGAGCCGATGACCAGCTGGGGCGTGCTGATTTCGGTCGGCGCCAAGAACATCGGCTACGCCAACTGGCTGCTCCTGTTCCCCGCCTTCTTCCTCGTCTCGACGCTGTTTGCGCTGAATTTCGTCGGCGACGGCCTGCGCGACGCGCTTGACCCAAGGGATCGATAAGATGGGGACCGCTGACATAGCCACTCCCGAAACGATCCTCAGCGTCAAGGACCTGCGCGTCCGCTTCCGCACGCTAGACGGCGCGGTCGAAGCGGTGAAGGGCATCAACATCCACGTCAATGCGGGCGAAACCGTCGCCGTGGTTGGTGAGTCCGGCTCCGGCAAGAGCCAGACCATGATGGCGGCGATGAGCCTGCTCGCCTCGAATGGTGAGGCCACGGGCAGCGTCGACTATCGCGGCCGCAACCTGCTGACGCTGAGCAAATCCGACCTGAACAAGGTGCGCGGCGCCAAGATCAGCATGATCTTCCAGGAGCCGATGACCTCGCTCGATCCGCTCTATTCGATCGGCAATCAGCTGATCGAACCGATCCGCCGGCATCGCGGCCTGAATGCCGCCGAAGCACGCGAAGAGGCGCTCAAGCTCTTGCGGCTGGTGCACATTCCCGATCCGGAGCGGCGGATGAAATCCTACCCGCACGAAATGTCCGGCGGCCAGCGCCAGCGGGTGATGATCGCCATGGCGCTGGCCAACGATCCCGACATCCTGATCGCCGACGAGCCGACCACGGCGCTCGACGTGACCATCCAGGCGCAGATCCTGATGCTGCTCGCCGAACTGCAGCGCAAGCTTGCCATGGCCATCGTCTTCATCACCCACGATCTAGGCATCGTCCGGCGCTTCGCCGACCGGGTCTATGTCATGCGCCAGGGCGAGGTGGTCGAGGAAGGCGAGGCGGGAGCGATCTTCGCCAACCCGCAGCACGGCTATACCAAGATGCTGCTGGCGGCCGAGCCGACAGGCACCAAGGCGCCGCCGCCCGCCAATGCGCCCGTGGTGCTCGAAGGCAGGAATGTCGAAGTCACGTTCAAGATTGGCGGCGGATTTCTGGCCGGCGAGCCGCTGATGCTGCGTGCGGTCGATGACATCTCGATCCGGCTGCAGCGCAACCAGACCATCGGCATTGTCGGCGAATCCGGATCGGGTAAATCGACGCTCGGCCGCGCTCTGCTGCGACTGCTGCCGAGCGACGGCTTGATTCGTTTCGGTGATCGCGACATTTCCACCGCCGACCGTCAGCAGATGCGGCCGCTGCGGCGCCAGATGCAACTCGTCTTCCAGGATCCGTTTGGCTCGCTGTCGCCGCGCATGACCGTCGGTCAGGTCATCACCGAAGGGCTGCTGGTGCATGAGCCCAACCTTTCAGGCAAGCAGCGCGACCAGCGCGCGGTCGAGGCCCTGCGCGAGGTCGGCCTCGACCCCAACGCCCGCAACCGTTACCCGCACGAATTTTCCGGCGGCCAGCGGCAGCGCATCGCCATCGCCCGCGCCATAATCCTGAAGCCTAAAATGGTCGTGCTGGATGAGCCGACCTCGGCGCTCGATCGCTCGGTGCAGAAACAGATCGTCGAACTGCTGCGCAAGCTGCAGGCCGACCACGAACTGTCCTATCTCTTCATCAGCCACGATCTCGCCGTGGTGCGCGCCATGGCCGACTACACCTTCGTCATGAAGCAGGGCAAGATCGTCGAGGAGGGACCGACTGAAGAGATATTCAGCAATCCGCAGGCCGCCTACACGCAGACGCTGATGAACGCGGCGATCGATGTGAGGCGGTTCCGGCTGAGCGTATGACCCCGTCTCGGTTCGGGATGACGCTCATTGCGATGGCGTAGCGCATCGTGCCCTGCGCCACAATTGAACGTAATCTTGGGAGGATGCAGAGGTTCTGTGGCAAACTTCAGCCAGGCGCCATGCTATCGGCCGGTGATAGTTCCCGGCCGCCTTAAAGGCGCAGACCACAGAGCGGCCATATGCCTGCAGCACCTCTATCAGATGGTCGTGCTCAGCGATGATCCGCTCGATCAGCGGCCGGTAATGGCGGACTTGGGCCTGCCACAGTTCAAAGGCCGGGCTCGCCATCAGGTCGATTGCTCAGCCGCCTGCTGGAAATAGCCCACGGTGGTGCGTGTGATCCTGAGCAGCTCGCGGTAGTGCTTCACCCGTCTCGGGGCTCTTGCTTCTCTTCGGGATCGGCGCCTTGGGCCCTCCCAGTATGGGAATCCATAGAACGAGGTGGAACAATCTGTCGCGCGTCCTGATCACGATGATGCGATCGGAACAAGCAGCCTGGCGAACTCACCTCGCCCTCGTCCCGCGAAGGACATCCTTCCACCAGCGAGTGGAACCTTGTTGCCTCCGTGCGAACTAAATGGGGGCCGGTCAGACAGCGACCGGCATGATTTCCTTCCTGGTTCAGCGAACTGCGTGCCATCACTCCAGAGGCGATGTCATGATCACAGCCAGCCGGCGGGCGATAGAGACAATGGCTTTCTGCTGACCGCGTCGCTTGGCGACGTTCATCGCCCAGGCTTCTAGCCATGACCATTTTTTCACGCTGGTCAGCAGGGTCTTCGCGGCTTCATAAAGCAGCGTTCGCATCATCCCATCACCGCACAGCGAGATGCGACCGACACGGCGGCTTTCGCGCGACTCATGGAGCACCGGCGTCAGGCCCAAAATCGGCCCGTTCGCCAAACACAGCGATCCGTGTCGCCGGTTGGTCACCGTGCCCGGCATTGGCGTCTTGAAGGCCGTCAGCTTCATCACGGCGGATCCGGCGCGCTTTGTCCGCTCATCGGGTGTCGGTGTCTACTTCGGCCTGACGCCGAGACGGTATCAATCGGGAGAAGTCGATCGTGACGGGTCGGTCTCAAAATGCGGTGACACGCTCACGCGCACCTATCTCTTCGAGGCCGCGGGCACTCTCCTGGCACGGGTCGCCACATGGTCTGCGTTGAAAGCGTGGGGCGCGCGCCTGGCGCGCCGGATAGGCAGCAAGAAAGCCCGTGTGGCCGTCGCCCGCAAACTGGCAGTGATCATGCATCGGATCTGGGTCGACGGCAGCGAATTCCGCTGGTCGAAGGACGGGGGGCGACCGCGTGATCACCAGCTAAGCCATAGCAACCATCCGCCTTTTTGGCGGTGTTATGTCCCTGCCGGGACGATGGCGTCGGTGACCTCGTAGATGGGGAGGCAGCCCTGATTTAAGGTGCTGCGTCGATTACATTGAGGCACCCACGTCCCGAACGCTGACATGCGGCGATAGCTCAGAGCAGCGCGCAGCGCAGCACAGATTCCGCGTCACCAGGCTCAAAAGCTCACGATGCTCGTCCAGCCATTGCGACATGGCTGTCAATTCACAGCCGATTTCACGTCCGGCGAAAAGAATCAAATACACTGGATTGGACGGTGCGTTCTTGGCGCATTGTCGGCTCCGGCGGTGGCAGAAACGCTTTGGAATCAGTGGCTTGATCTCGAAGTGTATCTGAAACCGCCAGGGCCTTGTCCGCCCACTAGGCGCAGATCTCACGCGGGCCCACGCCAAGCGCAGCGTGTGCCGCAACACGCAGTGCCCATCGAGACGACACGGCGTCGTCGTCAATATTCCGGCGGCACCACCGGCGGACGATCCTGATGGTCTAGGAGCCCAACCTGTTCGAGCACCGAGTGAATAAACTGCGGGGCGCCCGCCTCGTGGGGAGACAGCCCATAGAATTCCTGCGCCGCCATCGAGACCAACTGCTCCTGCTGTTCCTGCGGAATCTGCTCTCGGGCTTCCCGCGCTCTTGTGGCGAACTCGGCCGACACTACCTGGGTTTCCAAAAAGCGATCTTGTTGGGTCGGATTTCGGCGCAACTGCTCCAGCTGCGTTGCTGTGTATTCGTCTTCGTTTGGGTGGACGAGAGGTATCAGCTGTTCGACGCGATCTTTCAACCACAGGGCATCGTCCTTGTCGAGACTCAGCTCCTCTTTCTCCACCTGGACCTTCGCCCACGCGCTGTCTTTCAGCCGCACCGCCGGGCCGTTCGACCAGCCGTCCTGCACGATGGTCGTGTCTCCATCGCGTCCGTTGCCGCGGCGTAGCTCGTTCCATGCGTGTCCAGTTCGCGTGGCCGAGATGGTGTGATCGGCGCTCAATTCCATAATTTCCACCTTGCCGCCTGCATTCACGACCGATTCACCGTCGCGCAAATGCGGCGCGTGCGAGACTGCAGCGAGGCGTGCGAAATGATCGCAAAAGCCTCCGCCCAGCGCGCCCGCCAATGCCATCTGGTTGGCGCGATCGAGGCCGCGGTAGGCCACACCTGCGGCTACGACGTTGTGCCCGTGGGACGGCTCGCCATCCGCATGAACGTTGCCGCGTCCGTGCCTGAGGAGGAGGCGAACGTCGTGCACTGTCTGACCGGCGGCGGTGATCCGAGCGGGGCTTCTGACCGGATCGCCAGTCATCATGGCCGCAACGAGGTAGGCGAGTTGCTGTATCTCATGTCGCTGTAGTGACTCACCGCGTCGTTGTTGCAACGTGTTCGGCGACGTTCCCAGAGCGACTCGGGGAGCCATCGCGGCCGGTCCCGATGCCGTCGAAATTAGCGCGGACCACTCGCGATGGCTGTCGCCGTTGACGCTGTGGGGCGTTGAGTGCGCGGCGCCGTCGGCGCTTGAACTATGATAAGGCGAGCCTCCTACTGAAGGCTTTGAACAACAAATTCCCACAAACGATCTCCTTTATGCTGATGAAATTTCAACTCCCCTACAGAGGAGCCCAGGCGACACCGTGAAGCTAACGAATTGGAGCGGCCGGGGGTACTTTCGCGCCCGGCACGCGGGAGAAGAAACATGATAGCCTTCATGCACATTCCCTTTAGTCCATCGAGACTCAGTCGGCCGGTGGTCCACGGAAATTGAGCGCCCGCTCCAAGAACCAAGAAGGATCATCGCCGGACGAGTCTGTCTCGACATATCCTTCGTCTTCATCGCTACTTCGTTCAACGGGATCCTCGCTCTCGGCTTGAAGATACAGCCTGGGCTTGTCTGCCCGCTGCCATTTACCCTCGTTGTTCATTGTCCACTTATCGGACCGTCTAGGGTCAAGTACGAATTGGTTCTCCCCCACGTCAACAAAGCCCATCTGCTCCAGACGGGGCTTCGCCGCATCGTTAGCAGGACGTGACATGATCAAAGGCTTCTTGCCGTCGAGCCGAAGTTGATGTTCGAGCAGAACATCTCCCGCGTTCTCAACGAGCGGGTGCGAAACTCGAAGAGCCACGACCGATGAAATATTTTTTCGGTCCGGAAAGTATTTCTTCTGCCACTCTTCCCCTTTGATGCGGAATCCTGGGTCCATCCTTAGGAGCCCCACGCTCTTATCGCCCAACTGGTAGCTGAAGTACTTCGAACCGGGCTCGTCATCTATGGTCGCACCGACTCTAGCGACAATTGCGGTGCGCTCCGCTTTTGAGGACACGAAGTCTGAGTACTCTTGAGGATTGTCTGCTATGTGCTTGACATCGACGCCATAGAAGTCCTTCAACTCTTGCCTGAACTCATCACTGTCCATGTCGTAGATAGGAGGTTCGGGGGTGAGGGAATACGGCCGTGTCGCCGAAGACGAACTAGTCCCCGCGTCTGCAAGCGATTCCGCAAATCTTTGATGATCTGCTGCCTGCTCCGACTCGTCGGGATGCCCTGCGCTTGTAGGTTGGCTGGATGAACCAGTGATTCTGCTATACATGCGACTCGCTCTCCTATCGACAGATCAGCACTGTAGTCAATATCGGTCTACTTAAGCTTACTAGCAGGGTAAGCGAGCGATCTGACAACAAGCTGACGTACAGAAGATTGCATGGTCGCCACCCCCTATCTCGATCTTGCCCCGGCTTGCGCCGCGTCTTGGTTTGCTCGCCTATGGAGCTGGCGCCGCAGGCTGCTTTGCCGCCGCCAACGTTTTTCGAACCATCGCCGCCCAGTTGACCGGCGCAGAGTTGGATGAGGACATCGACCTCTCGTTGTACAGCTACAACCAAGCCGGCGATGCCGCCCTGATTGACTTCGCTGTCGATCTTGGCGAAACGCACCTCGTTGGGCTGGGCGCGATAGGCCATGGCTCGCTTTGGGCCTTAGCGAGGCTATCCGGTCTCTTGGGTCGCCCGCATGTAATCGATCACGAACCGATCGAACTCTCAAATCTGCAGCGCTGTGTCTTGGCCGGTCGGGCCGAGGTCGGCACGTCCAAGGCGGTGCTCGCAACCACGCACTCCGATCGACCGCTCTCGAGGTCGAGGCGCATCAGATAAAGTGGGCAGAATATGTTGAGCGCCGGGGCGACTGGGTCTTCGACCGAGTGGGTGTGGCGCTTGGCACCGCCGCCGACCGACTCGCTGTCCAATTCGCTCTGCCCCGATGGATCGAAAATGGCTGGACGCAGAAGCACGACCTCGGCATCTCGCTGCACGGTTTCGACGACGACAATGCTGGGCGCTTCTATGACACGCTTGGTCCGCTCCTTTGCCGTCCGATCGTCCATTAAACTCACTCGCTGCGCACGACACCGGTGACGTCCTTGCCCATGTGCCGCTCAAGCACTGGTCGCCATGACACCAGTGTGAATTCTCGCGACTTCTCGATGACAGCGTACTTGCCGCTGGCGAGCTCGACGGATCGGCGCAGCGTGCCTTGTATTTGATCTCCAGACCGCGCTTCGGAATACGGGAGACCGAGCTAATCCGACAGCCGGCCGGCGACACGGTTCAGCTCGCGCTGGCGCAGGATCGAAATCATGTTGGCGCGATAGACGATCCCGTCCTGCTTTTCATGCGCAGGGCCTCGCATTGCGCGACATTGAAGACGGTGAAGCGTTTGAGGAAGGGCACCGCCTGCGGTTCGGTGTCTTCTTCCCTCGCGCGCTCCTTCTCGGTCTTCGGGATGAAGCGATCGGCGTGAACGATGGTGGTGCCGTGTTCGCCCTTGCGAACATTGCCGCCAAGCGAAAGCGCCTGCCGGAAGGTGAGCAGTTCTGGCCGGGATAGCCGCGCTCGATCACCGCGCCCCACAGGATCGGGATGTTGATGCCGGAATAGGTCCGCCCTGTGGCGGCATTCTTCGGCAATCCAAGGAAGGCTTTCACCTTGTCCCAAGGCTTCACCCAAGGCACCGAACCGCGCTCCAGATCGGCGATGATGCGGTCAGTGATTTCCGAGTAGAGGCTGGCCCTCGGGGCCTCGCCCTTCCTGGCCAGCACTTCTCCGCTAGCGCTGCGTTTGCCGTCTCTGCGCATGACTTTTCTCCGCTCGCCAATCTCGCTGCGCCCTTCCCCGGAAAGCGGGGTGAGCGGCGAAAAACGACCGGAAAGGTTGCGGGCCGCCGCGGCGGGCCTAGAAGGGAGAGCCGCCCATACCGCGCCCTCGGGAAGGCCAACCCAAAAGACAGCGCCGCCCAAAGGGCGGCGACCGTCACAGCCCGCAAGGGCTGTCCGCGCCAGGGGGCGAAGCCTTAATGGCCGAGACCGCCTGAGGTACCCGAAGAAAAGTGGGGCTCGGTTTACGAGCACCCGGTGCGCGCCTTCAGGCGCGCGGGCGCCCACCCGCCCATCTCTTGCAAGCAATGCATGCCGAGCTTCATCGAGCGGGAGGCCCGCGCCCTTTGCGGCAGTTGTTTGCCGATCTGAGGGCGGCAAGTGCCCACCGTACAAACGTCATCAGCAATTCGGATTGCAAAATCTACGACACAGAGGAAATGCCGAACCTCAAATGCTTCGACGACTTGTGCGGCTACAGGAGCCGCGCCATAGTGGGGCGTTAGACTAGGGGGGGGATGGCGCCAGCCGAGCGTATCCACAAAATCTTCACGTCGTGCAGGTACGGCCCGGGAGCCTGTAAACATGCGGGAGGCAGGCTGGCATTACTGATGTTTGATACGAGAGGAAGACACGTGCTGAGAATGACACGCGCCGAGCTTCATGAACTGGTCTGGTCGAAGCCGATGACCGAGATTGCAAGGCTGTATGGCGTCAGGGACCAGCATGTAGCGCGGGCCTGCGATGCGTTTGAGATCGCCCGGCCGCGCGCCGGCCATTGGCAAAGGGTAGAGCACGGCAAGTCTGTGGAGACCGCCGCGCTCGACAACGAGAACTATTCTCCGGAGGCGATCATCGTTATCGACCCGTCGGTCGGGAAGTCAGGCCGGCTTCTACGGGGCGACCACGATGACGCAGCTACGAGATGTGCAGCATGATTCATTGAAGGATTGCCGCACCAAAATGGCCTCTTTTTAGAAGATCGGGTTAGAAGATCGGGTCTGCCGAGAGATGCGGCGCGGACGCTATCCGCCGCGGATTTCATCGGTGGCGCCCCAAGCTCGATCCAATGAGCATGCTCGGCCACGAATATCGCCGAGGGTAGTCGAACGGGCTGAAGATGTCGGCCGCTGCTCAAAGGCGGGCAAAGTTGGAACACCGTAGTCTGTGCCACAGGGTGTTCCCGTTCAACGCTGGCGAGGCTTGCCAAGCGAGCGCCGGCATAGACGTCGCGAGGAGCCGCCTTGTTCGTCTTTTTAAGTCATGGGTCGATTGACAAACTTGGCGGCGACGATATTGCTATGTTCGTGGGAGGGGGAAGTCATGTCACAATTGAATGCTCACGAAAAACGTCCATTGGTTACCTTTTTCTTGTCAGCGTACCCAGATAATCTCTATCCGGAAATGGACCTTCCACACTCGCAGAACGATGGCGCAGAGTCCGATCCTCGCACGCTATTCGCGGCTCTGTCCAGAACTCCCCCGACTTCGACGATGACGCCAGGTAAAACGCGTCCGGGCGGGTACAACAGTAATGGCAAATATCTGCCATCCAAGTACATCCCTGCTAAGATGGACAAGCGTGCTGGGAAGTGATCTCGATACGGTTCTCCTCATTGGTTTGACGGAAGACGCGCATGTCACAGCGGTGTGCACGAGGTTGGGCGAACTAGGTGTTCCGACCTTCTTCTTCGATCCAAGTGAAGACGATGGCGTGCCTACACTCAGGTGGCTAAGTCCGGAACGTGCTGTTTTGGAATGGCCCGATGGTCGGGTACTTTCCACACATCAGGTGCGATCAGTTTTTTGTCGCTATGCGTTGGACAGGCTGACTGTTAGTAGGGAACTACCGGACATTGAGCGATTTGCACTGACCGAACGTCTTCAAGCGGCACTTTCGGCCTTCCGATGTTTAGACAGTCGGATTTGGATAAACGATCCGTGGCATGAAGCCCGAGCCGATTGCAAGCTTTACCAAACGCACATTGCCGCACGGCTTGGATTGCAAACGCCGGAGCAGATAGTTTCGGGATCAGTGCAGGATATAATTGAGTTTGCTAAACGCCATCCGTCATTGGTGATCAAGTCAATTTCGGATGCTAGTCTCGCGTTGATAGGGAATGAGTTTTACTTTGAACGTCCAATCCCCTCATCCAATTTTTTGGCACCATATACCCAGGAGCTACGACTCGAAACGTTGCCTACGCTCAAGTTGGACGACACTCCGAGCCTTATTCAGGCTAAAGTTGAAAAGGTTTTCGATGTCCGTGCCATTGTTGTGGACACGAACGTTCTCGCCTACGCGCTTCTTCAAGGCGACGCTGTGAATGTGGACTTTCGGTTAAATGAGATTTCTCGGGTCCAGCCCATAGAGCTTCCGAACGATGTGACTCAAGGCTTGGTCAAGCTCGTGTCGGCAATGCAGCTTCGCTTCGCCGCGTGCGACCTTATCCTTAGTGCCGATGGGGTCTTCACTTTTTTAGAGGCTAACGTCTCAGGGAATTGGTTATTCTGTGAACAAGATGGTGATCTCCGAACAACGAATACCATCGCAAAAGCGCTCCGGTCGGGTGCCTCTAACATTTAGGCGATGTAAATCCTTCCTGCTGCTCGCGCTGAGCCCGTTCAAGGCCGCCCTTGAAACGGTGGCGAAGGTTCTGGTGGGAGACGCTATCTACGCGCCGATCTTCGCTACGCTAGAAGCCGAGATTGCGATGAAGAGGCGAGGCAGATCCAGCTGCCGTACTCACGCTCGCGCATCTGAGGCAGATAAGTTGCTTGGAGGTGCAGCACGTTGCAAAGATTGTTCCGACGGTTCCAACATCGGGTCTACAAAATAGATTAAGGTATTGATTTAGTTAGGGTAGTTTTGATGAACGGGGTTCAACGGGCCCACCAGACCCTCGAGACAGACTGCGGCCGCGTCGAACTGCACGCGAGATCGCGCCACGGGCATGACGCGGACGTACATGCCATTCACGGTCAGCAGCCTTGTAGATTTTTGCTTTAGGTTTCAGCCCTTCAAGGGCGGCGCAGATGGCGTATTTTCGGCAGCGTTTGGAGAGGCCTTACCATTCCCACGCCTCTGTTTCACCGCCTCAGCATGGCCGAAATGCCGTTGCGCACAAAGGGAAAATACTGGGCAAGGCGAAGGGCGGCATGTCTTGCAAGCCGTGCTGCCGCGTGCTCGCCCGAGTACAGTCCGACGAGAAGATTGGTAGCATGATAGAGCGGTGTAGCCGAGAGGCGTAGGCAGCTTTCATACCTGTGGAGCATGCCGGGATCCCCAATGTCACGTCGGTCGTGACGGGCTGCCAGGATTCTACGGGCGAGTTGCTTTTGGCCGCCGAGGCCAATGTTGAAGCCATGCGCAGTCACCGGGTGCATGCCAATGGCAGCGTCGCCGATGAGTGCAGCGCTGTGAGCCCAAAACCTGTGCGCCCACGTCGTGACCAGCGGATAGCAATGGCGTGTGCTGGCCAGGGTCATTTTTCCGAGGCGCCCTCGACAGCGGTCCGTCAATTCCGTCACGAACCGATCGTCGTCGAAAGCAACAAGTCTATCGGCCTCTTTTGAGGGCAATGTGAGAAGCAGCGAGGACAAGCCTTTCATCAGCGGCAACATCGCTATCGTCTGATGGTGATCGAACCATTCGATTGCGACCTGGTTATGGGCACGCTCGTGCCTCACCCGGCAAATCAGCATCGAGCTGCCTAGCCGATTGATATCGGCGGCGATGCCGAGCAGGTCGCGCGTGCGCGACAGACGCGAATCCGCCGCAACCAGAAGCCGAGCCGTCAACCGCCTCCCGTCAGAAAGCTGTACGACCGCTCCTTTGTGGCTGTTTGTTACACCGACGACCGAGTGGCCGCATAGCAGCTGGGCATGATCGTGCAGGCGGATGATCTTGAACAGGGCATCGCGGATCCGACAATTCGGGACGAGAAATCCGAGTGGTTCTGCAGACCCTCTTGGAGGATTGAAACACAGAGCGAAAGGGCTCGATCCGTTGAGCACGCGGGCGCCTTGCACGGGGGATTTGTGCGAAGCGGAGATCGCATCCCAGGCGCCGAGCTCTTGAAGGATCCTGATCGAGGCGTAGGTCAGCGCGATCTCGCGACCATCGAAAGGCGGATTCGCCAGCCTTTCCAGGGCCTGCTGTTCGACGACTGCCACTTTGAGATCGCTCTTTGCCAACGATGCGGCGAAGGAAAGTCCGATCGGCCCGGCTCCGGCCACAATGATGTCGAAACTGTCGACGCAGCCGGCCATCAGCGCGCCGCCATCGCGTCAGCCATCTGCTTTGGATACTGGGGACCGATTACGCCGGGCAGCCGGGAACATGGCTGATAGAACCGGCCCTTGGATACGTCCAGCCAGGGAGATCGGCAGCCAACAAGTGACATTCGCAAGTCGACGGTTCGCTGATGCTGACGACCAAACAGTCTGTTAGACATGGCGTTCTCCCTTGAAAGGTCGGCGACCAAACCACGCCAGTGAGAAGATAGCCTTGATCTGGATCAGCCAGACATGACAAAGCCGGCAACGGCGGGTTTACGGTCGGCTGGTCGCTCGCCAGAGATCTTGCGTCGGTCCGGTCAAGTTATTTTGCGGTAGCTCGTTACCTTTCGGTGCGGCCAGCCTCAGCAGGTTGTTCCACACCGTGCCGGCTCGGCTGACCACCGGCACAATCGTTGGCACAGTGATCTGGGTCAGGATTAGGGCTTGTCGTCCCGGTCGAGAAGGATGCGCACAGCGGCCCCCTGAAGATCCTCGTATTGACCACTCCTCCATGCCCATAGGAAGCCCGACAAACCGAGCGCCCCCAGGAACAGCGCTACCGGAATAAGATAGACGAGCGTGGTCATGGATGGGCCGCTTCGATGACGTCGGCGCGGCCCCTGGCAGGTCCCGTCGCAGGGACCGCCTTCGCAGTCGCCTGAAGCCGCAACGTATTTGCGATCACAATCAGCGAGGAAGCGCTCATTGCGATCGCCGCGATGAGCGGCGTCACATGACCCAGGATGGCGATGGGAACGGCGAATGCGTTGTAGATGATCGCGATCGTGATGTTCTGTCGGATGAGCCGGCCGGCCTTGCGCGATACATCCAGGGCGAGCGGCACTGCCAGCAGGCTTTCGCGCAGGAAGACAAAATCCGCGGCCTGGCGGCCAATGTCGGCCGCGGTCGCCGGAGCCATCGAGACGTGCGCGGCGCCCAGCGCCGGCGTGTCGTTGAGGCCATCGCCCACCATCAGCACCTTGCGGCCGGCGCGGGCCAACGCCTCAATCCTCTCGACCTTTCCTGAGGGCAACAGGGCCGGCACAAAGCTGTCGATGCCGAGGATCCCCGCCGCCTCGGCGCAGGCCCTCGCAGTGTCGCCCGAGAGCATCTCCACCGGGATGCCGGCGCTCTTCAAGCTTTCCACCGCCGCCTTAGCATCGGCTCGAATGGCGTCCTCGAAGGCGAAGCAAGCGACGATCCTGCCATTCCTGGCAAGGACCGTGCCGCCAAGGCCGCCATATTTTCCTTCGCCGCCCGTACGGGCTTTCCAACCTGCCCAGCCGCGCCGGCCGAGGCGCCAGATGTCGCCGTCAGCGAACGCTTCGATGCCCAAGCCCGGCTCTTCCTGCACGCGGTCGAATCCGGCTCGGCTACGAGCGCTTCCGTATGCCGCCAGCGCCTTTGAAAATGGGTGCCGGGAATGAGGAGCCATGTCGGCCGCGATCGCCAGCATAGCCGGATCGATGGATGCAGCGTTGACGAGTCTGGGCAGCCCCAGCGTCAGTGTCCCGGTCTTGTCGAACACCGCCGCGTCGATCGCCGCCAGACGCTCCGTGGCCGAACCGTCCTTGACCATGATGCCGTTCTCGAACAGGCGCCGCGCGGCGACCACCTGAACGATCGGCACGGCGAGGCCGAGCGCGCACGGGCATGTGATGATGAGAACAGCAATGGCGATGGTGATCGCCCTATGCCAGTCGCCGGTTGCCGCCATCCAGCCAAGGAACGTCACGAAGGCGGTCAGGTGAACCACAGGAGCATAGAGCGCCGAAACGCGGTCGGCGATCCGGCGATAATGCGCCCGGCCGCCCTCGGCGGCCTCCATCAGGCGAACCATTTCCGCCAGGAACGAATCCTTTGCGGCGGCCGTCGCCTCGATCGTCAGCGGGCCGGTAAGGTTGAGCACGCCAGCCTGCACGGCTTCGCCTGACGCCACGTTTTTCGGCGTGCTCTCGCCGGAAACCAGCGAGCAGTCAAGATCCGACGCCCCCTGAACGATCTTGCCGTCGACGGGTATCCTTTCGCCGGCTGCGATCAGCAGCAGCATGCCTGGTTCGATCTCGCCAACCGGCAGGTAATCGCGTGCACCATCGCTGCGCAGGACCATGGCGCCACGCGCCGCCAGCTGCGACAGGCCTTTCACGGCGGTCCGGGCACGTTCCCGCATGACATGATCCAGCGTGCGGCCGATCAACAGGAAGAACAGCAGCGACACCGCCGCATCGAAATAGGCGTGATCGCCATGGTTGATCGTCTCATAGAGGCTCATGGCGTAGGCCAGCGACACCCCGACCGCGATAGGCACGTCCATGTTCATGCGGCCGTGGCGCAGCGCGTTCGCCGCGGAGCGAAAGTAGAGACCGCCGGCAAAGGCGAGGGCCGGAATGGCGATTAGCGCCGACAGCCAATGAAACAAATCCCGCGTCGGACCCTCCGCACCGGACCACACCGACACCGACAGCAGCATAATGTTGCCGGCCGCGAAGCCTGCCACCGCGACGGCGCGGATCAACTCCGAAAGCGTTTTGTCCTTCTCGTGAATTTCCGGGTCGAATAGGTGCGCCTGATAGCCGAGCCGACCGAGCACGGCAAAGAATGGCGGGACGCTGTCTCCGTGCCAGCGAATCGACACGCGCTTCGTCGACAGGTTGACGCGAGCGGACTCAACGTTCTCGACCCTGCCGAGCGCAGCCTCGATCGCTTGGATGCAAGCGCCGCAATGGACCGTCGGCACCGACAGCTCGGTCTGGTGAATGTCGCTGCCCAGGGAGCGGCTGGCCAGCTTGATCTCGTCGCTCGACGGCGATGAGGACGCCGGGGCGCCGACCTCCAACGCCATTCCGCCGCCCGGCGCGCAGCAGCTCATTGCAGGCCTCCTTTCGAAACCATGACGCGGCGAACGTCACGAAACGGCGACGTCAGTCCGGCGTCGGCATCGATCTCGAGGATCCAGACGCCATCCTTCGGCGTGTGCCGGGCGGCAAACTCCTGCGTGTTCCCAGGCGCACCGCCGGCCGATGCGACAAGTGTCACGGCTTCGTCCTCGGCTTCGTAAGCCGGGTGGCGGAACAGCATCCTGACGCCATGCAACGGCACCGGTTTGCCCCGGCTGTCGACAAGCCGGTAGCGTATCTCGCCCGAGGCGATGCTTAGCTTGCCTGTCCAGCCTAGTGCGGCTTGTGCCCTTCCCTTCCTCGCTTCCTCGTTTAAATGCTGGCTGGCGACATAGGTGTTCTCAACGACCAACCCGGTCCAACTCTTCCGGGCGAGCGTGGCCAACATAACGTTGACCCCGATCACGACGGTGAAGAAGACAAGAATGGAGATCAGCATATGCCGTCCCGTGAACTCGCGCGGCTTTCGCATTTCGGCGCTCATCTGCTGTTCTCCGGCGCGTTGAAACTGGCGGTGTATTCGGCGGATTCGGAACTCGCCTTATCGACGATCCGAAATTGGAAACTCTGCACCGGCTCCTTGATGCGGTCCGCGGGTTGCCTGACGAAGATCTTGAGCATCTTCAGCCGGTCGGGTTCGACAGCGATCGAGAACGAGCGACTTGGGCGCTGGTCGAGGCCGACGATGCTCATCTCAGCGCCCTCTAGACCTTGTAGCGCGACCTCGATCGTTCTCGGCTGGGCTATCATGTTGAGCAGCTTGACCGTGTAGCCGTTGCGGATCGAGCCGTCCGAGAGTGTCACGAACTGCGGGTTGCGATCATGCAGCACATTCAGCTCAAGCCGCTCGCGCGTCAGCAGAAAATAGGCGAGCACCAGGCCGATGGCCGACAATGCACCGAGATAGACATAGGTGCGCAAACGAAAGATCTTGCCCAGATGAAAATGCGCCAGGCCGTCGACGAAAGCGCCACTCGTTGTTCTTACCAGCGATGGATTGACTGAACTTGTCCCACCCGCGGTCGCCACCGCCATGTTGGCGTTGTAGTCGGCCAGCGTTGCATACGAGATCAGCCCGCGTTCCCGGCCGAGCTTGTCCATGACGCTGTCACAGGCGTCGATGCACATCGCGCAGGTGATGCATTCCAGCTGCTGGCCGTCACGGATGTCGATGCCCATTGGGCAGACGGCGACGCAGGCATTGCAATCGACGCAGTCGCCGACCGATTGCCCGATGGTCGAGGCCTTTTTGGCATGTCTTGAACGCGGCTCGCCGCGCCAGTCATTATACGTCACCGTCAGCGAATTCTCGTCGAGCATGGCGGCCTGGATGCGCGGCCACGGGCACATGTAGGTGCAGACCTGTTCCCGCATCAGCCCGCCGAACGTGTAGGTGGTCGCCGTCAGCACGGCGATGGTCACATAAGCCACCGGTGCCGCGCTGCCATCGAAGACGTTGCCGATCAGCGTCGGCGCATCGGCAAAATAAAAGATCCAGGCGCCGCCGGTGGCTGCCGCTATGACCAGCCAGATGGCATGTTTGGATACACGCAGCACCAGCTTGCGTGCCGTCCATGGCCCGGCGTCGAGCTTGATGCGGGCGTTGCGATCGCCTTCGATCGCGCGCTCTACCACCAGGAACAAGTCGACCCATACGGTCTGCGGACAGGTGTAGCCGCACCAGGCCCGGCCAACCGTGGACGTGATCAGGAACAGGCCGATGCCGGCCATCATCAGGAGGCCGGCGACGTAGTAGAACTCCTGTGGCCAGATTTCGATGAAGAAGAAATAGAAGCGACGGTTGGCAAGATCGAGCAGCACCGCCTGGTCGGGCGCGAACGCGCCGCGATCCCACCGCAGCCACGGCGTCAGGTAATAGATACCGAGCGTGATCGCCATCACCAGCCATTTGAACTGGCGGAAACGGCCAGAGGCGCGTTTCGGAAAGATCTTCTTGCGCGCGGCGTAAAGCGGCTGTCGTGTCTTTGCGGAATTGACCGCTTCGGCTTTCAGCCGTCCTATCTGCTTGTTGTCAAGCACGAGAAGCTCCAGTCACAAGCGACGATTTTGCAGCCGACGCCCACCATGGTTGTGGCCGCCGTGGGGCAAGGTTTGCCGCCATTGCACACAGCATCCCGCCGGTTATCGCAATGGTCGAGGCCCGGCGTGAGCCGGGCCTCGTCGCTTGGCGCGGGGAGGGTCGAGAATAGGCCGCCGCCTATTCTCCGCCGCCAAGCGAATGGACATAGACAGCCAATTCCTTGACCTTGATCTCGCCGAGACGCTCGATCCAGGCCGGCATTACGCCTTGTTTCGGAGTGCGGACCTGGGCGGCGATGGCCGTCTCGCCCGGTCCGTAGAGCCAGATTGCATCGGTCAAATCGGGTGCGCCTAACTCCTTGTCACCCTTTGCATTCTCACCATGACAAGCGGTGCAGTTGTCCGCGAAGACCTTGGCGCCAAGCTCGACCATGCTGGCGTCTTTGACCGGTCCCGACAAGCTCGCCACATAGGCGCTGACTTGAGTGATCTGCTCAGCCGTAATGATGTCGCCAAAAGCGGGCATTTCCGACACGCGCGTATCCGGGTCTGTCGTGAAGCGCACGCCGTGTGAAATCGTCTGCTGGATTTGCTCGACCTTGCCGCCCCACAGCCAATCGTCGTCATTGAGATTGGGAAAACCCTTCGACCCTTGCGCGCCGGAGCCGTGGCACTGCACGCAATTGACCCGGAACGCCGCAAAGCCGGCAGCGACGGCGAATTCGCGCAATGTGTCGTCGGCCGCAATTTCCGAAGCGGTTTTGGACTGTATCGTCGCGATATATTCGGCCTGGGCGGACTCTGCCGCCGCCAGCTCGTTCTTGACCGCGTTGCGGCTGGAAAAGCCCAGAGCGCCCTTGGTGGCGGAGCTCAGCATCGGCCAGGCGGGATACGCGATGGTGTAGCCGATCGCCCATGCGATGGTGACGTAGAAGGTGAACACCCACCAGCGCGGAAGGGGGTTGTTGAGCTCCCTGATGCCGTCCCATTCATGACCGGTGGTCGAGATGCCCGACATATCATCGATATACTGTGTGCTCATGATCAGTCGTCTTTGAAGGGGATGCGCGCGACTTCGTCAGCCTGGCTGAAACCGCCCGGTCGGAGCGCGAAGGCGACGCATCCGGCAAAGAAGAGCACCATGGCGAGCAGGCCCCAGCTGTCGGCGAATTCGCGCGTCAAATTGTAATCCATCGGTTGTTTCTCCTCAGCGGTAGCCAGCGGCCTCGTCGTAGTTCTTGAAATCGACGAGCGTGCCGAGCATCTGCAGATAGGCGACGAGGGCGTCCATCTCGGTCACCTGCTGCAGATTGCCGTCAAAGTCGCCGATCCTGGCTTTCGGGTAGCGGGCCTCAAGGCCCGATGTGTCGGCATTGGGATCAGCCTGTGCCATCAGATCGGCGTTGGCGTGCGAGATCATGTCATCGGTGTATGGGACGCCAACGCGTTTGCTGGCGACGAGCTGCGTAGAAAAGTCCTTCACCTCGATCAGCGTGTCAGCCAGGAAGCCGTAGCGCGGCATGATTGATTCCGGCACGACGGAACGCGGGTCAGTAAGGTGCTGGACGTGCCACGCGTTGGAGTAACGTTCGCCGACACGCGCGAGATCCGGTCCGGTGCGTTTGGACCCCCACTGGAACGGGTGGTCGTACATCGACTCCGCCGCCAGGCTGTAATGGCCGTAGCGCTCCACCTCGTCGCGGAACGGCCTGATCATCTGGCTGTGGCAGAGGTAGCATCCCTCGCGCACGTAGATGTTGCGTCCTGCAAGTTCGAGCGGCGAGTAAGGCCTCATGCCCTCCACCTTCTCGATCGTGTTGTCGAGATAGAAGAGCGGCGCGATCTCGACGATGCCGCCGACGGTCACGACCAGCAGGGATCCGACAAGAAGCAGCGTGGCGTTCTTCTCGATGGTCGCGTGCCTGTCCATCAAGCCCATTTTCTGGCTCCTGATTGCGCAGGCTCGAGGGCGGGCGCGGAGCCCGGCATCGGATCCTCCTCGCGTTGGTAGCCGCGGATGGTCATGCCGATGTTCCAGGCCATGATCAGGGCGCCGGAGAGGTACATGACCCCGCCGATGGCGCGCATGACATAGTAGGGGTGCATGGCGGCCACGGTTTCGGCGAAGGAGTAGACCAGGAAGCCCTGCTCGTCGTATTCGCGCCACATCAAGCCCTGCATGATGCCGGACACCCACATGACAGCGGCGTAGACAACGATGCCAAGCGTCGCCAGCCAGAAGTGCCATGTGACAAGCCGCAGCGAATAGAGCCGCTCGCGGTTCCAGAGCTTGGGCACCATGTAGTAGATCGCGCCGAACGAGATCATGCCGACCCAGCCGAGGGCGCCCGAGTGTACGTGGCCGATGGTCCAGTCGGTGTAATGACTCAGCGAGTTGACCGTCTTGATCGACATGATCGGACCCTCGAAGGTCGACATGCCGTAGAAGGCGACTGCCGCAACCATCATGCGGATGATAGGATCGGTGCGGATCTTGTCCCAGGCGCCCGACAGCGTCATGAGGCCGTTGATCATGCCGCCCCAGGAGGGCATCCATAGCATGATCGAGAACACCATCCCCAGCGTCTGCGCCCAATCGGGCAAGGCGGTGTAGTGAAGATGATGGGGGCCAGCCCAGATGTAGAGGAAGATAAGCGCCCAGAAGTGGATGATCGAAAGGCGGTAGGAATAGACCGGCCGATTCGCCTGCTTGGGTACAAAGTAATACATCATGCCGAGGAAACCGGCGGTCAGGAAGAAGCCGACGGCGTTGTGGCCGTACCACCACTGCGTCAGCGCATCCTGAACGCCGGAAAAGGCCGAGTAGCTCTTCGATCCGAGGAATGACGCCGGCATCGACAGATTGTTGACGACATGCAGCATCGCGATGGTGACGATGAAGGAGAGATAGAACCAGTTGGCGACGTAGATGTGAGGTTCCTTGCGCTTCAAAATGGTGCCAAGGAACAGGATGAGATAGGCGACCCAGACGATAGTCAGCCAGATGTCGACATACCATTCCGGCTCGGCATACTCGCGGCCTTCGGTAATGCCGAGCAGATAGCCGGTCGCGGCCATGACGATGAAGAGCTGATAGCCCCAGAACACGAACCAGGCGAGATTGCCGCCGAAGAGGCGCGCGCGCGAGGTGCGCTGGACCACGTACATGGACGTGCAGAGCAGCGCGTTGCCGCCGAAAGCGAAGATGACGCCGGACGTGTGCAGCGGCCGCAGGCGGCCGAAATTGAACCAGGGCTGGATGTTGAGATCGGGATAAGCAAGCTGCAGCGCGATGATCACGCCGACCAGCATGCCAACGACGCCCCAGAATACCGTCGCGATGGCGCCATAGCGGATCGGACCATCCATATAGGCTGACGGATCGACCGGAACGGCCGGCTCGAAATCCGTGTTGCGTAACAGGATTGCGGTGAAGCCCGTGGCGGCGAAGAACAAAACCCACATGTGCTGGCGAAAAGGTCCGTCCACGCCAAAGCCGGCGGCCACAAGGGCACAAAAGGCAAACAGGCTTAGGAGGACGATCTCTGTGCCGAATTTCATCGCAAGTCCCGATCTGAAAATTTCGGCGGACGCCAAATCCGCAACGCATTGATTGCGCAGTCCCGGCCTGTTTGCCCTGATCCAGATCAGAGCCTCAGGATTTTTGCCTCTAGCAGCTGGCGCTACACTCAAAGTTGGGTATCCGGCTCGGGCAACTCTCTGGCTGCCCTTCCCGGACAATGCGAGTCGAGCCGCCCCTGCAGCGGAAGGGCTCGTTCGCGCCGAGCAAGTCGGCCGACGCGTGATGCTAACTCCCGACCGCCCAGTATGCCGCCGACCGGCCTGCTGTCCCGCTCACCGACGCCGCAAGTATCGAAGTATGGCTTGATGCCCTTCACGCAGGGCTCGGGCCAAACGGAGCCCAACTTGCGTTCGCCGATGAGCAGGTCCTTGTCACTTGGAGCTGCGATTGGGGGCGATGGTTATCTGTGACACCGGAGTTCGGCGAGCTGGCCTGGTCCAACTCTTGCGAGGATCCGTGGGCCTTTCGAACCTTCGATTTTATAACCTCCTCGACGGTGTTATCGAAACAACGGTCGATCCGACCAGAGCTACCATCAGAGCTCGCCCCGCCGGCTGCGATGCTCCGACGCGTCCGCCTTGCCTGTCGGTGATCTCGCGGGATTGGAAGGTTGGGAAGATCGGCTGGTCGGATGTTGACCAAGGCGTCATGCATCCCTAGCACGGGAAAGACAATTCTTGCGCCGGATATACGCCTGTGGTGGGTGGCTCCAGACTGACGAAGCGCCACAATGACCAGGCTCGTGGCCTTCGATCCTGTTTTGCTGAAGACTGCCAGGCCAAAACGCTGCGCAGGCATCCGTGAAACATCGGGATGTCAAAAATTCTCCAAGCCGTCACCCGACAACTTTTTTTAATGACAACCCCTTTCGGCGGGCTCATTTTCGCGTGTCGGCGGGTTTCCTCGTCTCCGCCCTCTGTTTCGTTCAGTATCGCAGCCCTAGGAAGGCCCAGATGATCGATCGTCTCAACCTTAACCCAGCCCTCTATCCTAGTGATTTGGAAAGCCTCAAGTCGGTTTTCGACCAGGTTTGCCAGGAGTGCCAGATCCAGCCAGGGTCACCAGAAGCCGAGAACCTTGCCTCTGATCTCGTTCGACTTTTCCAAGACGGAGTTAGCGACGAGACCTGCCTGCTCAGCGTAGCTCGGATGCGGCATCAGAATTTGCGGCGGGCAGGCTGAGCTACCCCATGTATCGCGCTCGATGAAAGGTCCAAAACGGCTCGTCGCGCGACGGCATACGGTGATCTCCGCGACCTCAGGCGCCGGGAAGAGCGCGACAATCGACCCCGCCTACGATGTGGTCGCGCGGCGACGAGTTAGCCGAGCAGTCGACATCTGTTCGCCGCCGGCCAGCCGACTCCGCGCTACAGGGATTGAAAGCGGTGACGCTACCGTTAGCGCCTACACTTTTCGGGTATTTCGGCGATGCATTCCTCAAGACGCTTCAGGGGCCTTCGCATTGCGAAGTTCATGTCCGGCTTCGAAACGTCGATGGCACCCATAGGTGTGGTCACCATGAGGTCGAGCTCCAGTTCGGCAGTGCACGCAGCGCCTCGGGCCCTAGTACTGGCAGGGCCGTCAAGCGCCGGGCAGCGAACCCTTCGCCGACATCTCGAAAACATCTAGCAGGATCGCCAGCCCCACGCCGCATGCGGTCAGGATGAGCCCCGCCATAAAGATGCGGTTAGCGCGCTCGTAAATGGGTCGGCGCAGCGAACTCATGTCGAGCAGCATGGACAGCGCCCGCATCTGCAACGCGATGCCGACCAGTATCGGCAGAACGGCAACCAGGTCGTAAAATCCCCACGGCATGGGATTGGCAGCCCAATGCGTGACGAAGCCGAGCGAGAAGGCAAGCAAGATCCCTACGACGGTGATGGTACCGTTGCGAAAAATCGTCTCGATCTGCTCTTTCTCCGGATCGTTCTCGTCCAACGGCTTCCCTCCATCAGCCGCAGCAGGTGTATGCGCGGTTATGATTCAGCTCTCGCCAGTCCCTGTAAATCGCCGCCGATTAAGTCAAGACCGAGGACCCAGCGCCTGGCGTCGCTGCCGTCGCTCTCCTCGCCGGCGTCGTCACCCTCTTCGTCCATACCTCTAGCTGGTAGCGCAGTAGGTGCTTGATCGAGAAGCGGTCTTTATGTCCTAGACGAGCGCATTTTTATCAACCGACTTTACGTCGAGCGGGCTAAAAGTCTGCGCCGCCGCCGCGATCTGGAGGTCCACGCTTCTCGGGTGGACCTTTTACGAGACGCTTGGTGCATCGTGCAAATGCTATTTCGCCAGTGCGGCTGCCCGGCCCTTTATCAAGTTGGCATTCGATGCTCGTTCGGTCGTCTTCCCAGGCAAGCGGACGTCCCGGATGTTGACCCAGGGAATCCTATCTCCGCGAGATGGGTGTGAATGTTGGGTAGTCAGAAGCAGATAGATCCTTGCGAGGGGTCGTCGCGCCCGAGGTAGCGCGCAGAAATTTTCGCTATCCACTCCAAGTTTGTGTCCGGGACCAGCGTGGGAGGCTGCTGGTATTGGTCCAGGCGCAGCGGTGCTCATTACAGAGACGCTCCGGCTGCAATGCTCGATATGAAGCGATGAATCCTTGACTGCCGACTTCGGCCGGAGCGGATAAGGCACGAAGCGTGTGGTGGTCAGTAGGCGGTGGGATACACTGGTACCTCTCGACTCTTGACCGGCTAGATGGCGGCAGAGATGGATGGCTTGTGTCGGCGAAATGACCAAAAAGCATTTCTTCGCCGCGTGGGGATGAACACCCGGCGCCCTTCGCTCGACGTCGGCAATGGCCAACACCGCCGCCGACTTTGGCTGCGTCGTGAGCCATCGGCCTTTGGGCCGTCCGAATAAAATGGCCACCGATCACAGGTGAAATAATGACACGCATATCCATCGCCGAAGAACTTGAAAGCGCCGCCAACGGCATCGCCGACATGTCGCGGGCGGATCTGCAGATTACCCTTCGGCGCGCGGCGCTGATGCTCCGGAACGTCGCCGGCGTGCCTCTTGAGCCAGCGACAGACGATGCGTTGAACTCGATTGCCGCCGAAATGAAAGTTACCCGCTCGGATCTCATTGGCATCATCGTTCGCGAGTGGCTGGAAACGAACGCATATCTGCCCGTTCGGATGGTCGATGAGGAAAGCGAAACGGACGGCAGCGCCTAGCCTGTAAATCCTTCTTGCCGGCGTGATCTTGGCTCCCCCAACGGGATGATGCTGGCCTTGCTTTTACCACCCGCCCGAAGTTGTTAGGGTCCGCTCGATTCGGGCGTCAACAGCCCGGATGGCAGAAGAAGGAAATCTCCATGACTTCGAGCGTAGCATTGGTCTGGTATCTGGTAATCGCCGGACCAGGGGGAGGAATGACCGTTCTTCCCAGCACCTTCGACAAGCGCGAACAGTGCACGGCAGCCCTTACCGAATATCAGAAGCAACCAACTCCGGCGGGCTGGTTACTGCAATGCGTGCCGAGCGCCTCGCCTTTCACCGATAGTGGCTCGGCCGATTAGCCATCGCTTAACCCCGTGAGCTTTGGGCAGGTCTCTTGGGGTGCGCGTTGGCTGGCCTCGCCGCTCAAGTCTCGTTCTTCGGGCGGTGGCGCCTCGGCCGCCGCCCGCCGTGGCGCTGTTCCAGGCGGTTCAGGCTGTCTACAATGACACGACGGTTGTTCTCGATCCGGATCACGCCGTCCATTCTCAGTCTGGTCAGCTCACGGCTCACCGTCTCGTCTCTAATTCCAAGGAAATCAGAGATCTCGGCACGCGTCAGCGGCAGATCGAAGCACGCCGACCCGGCCCGGCCCCCACGGGAATCGATATTGCGGGCGATCAAGAGAAGAAAGCTCGCCACCTTCTCGGGTGCCGTCTTGCATCCCAGGGTCACCATCCATTCGCGAGCCTCGTCGAGCTCGTTTAGCGTCTGCTTGAACAGGCGATGCTGGAGCTCGGGTGATTGCTTCATCATTTGTTCGACGGCCGCTCTCGGAAAGGAGCACAGAGAGACAGCTGTTGCCGCTTCCGCATTGATCGCACTTTTCACCTTGAACGGCTGTCCCAGAAAATCCGGCGCGAACTGAAGACCGACTATCTGCTGGCGGCCGTCTGAAAGGATCTTCGTCAGCTTCACAACGCCCGAAAGCAGGTTTGAATAGCTGTCGACGGCCTCGGCGTCACCCATCAGCTCGACCCCAGCTTCGATCCTGTGCCGCGACGACGTCTTGGCGAGCCGAGCCAAGTGATCTGGATGCAGCGCGCCGCAGACGCCGCGGTGCCGTGCCTGGCAAGACAGGCAATAAAAGGGAATGTCGGAACTGCGGATGTCCTGCTGTCCTGTCATTTGATCGCTCTCCCGATCTGATCGCCCTCCCGGTCCCAAGCGCCGGCAGGATAACAATCCACGGTAGAAAAATCGTTGCGGCAGTTTGTCGTTCCGCAGCCTGATCGAAATCAGGGCTTTGGCTCATATTAGCGTCCAGAGTCCCGGCGACGCAAAAAAATGGACCACGACATGCGCCCCGAGCTAGCTCACAAACTTGGCGAGAACGTCCCGCGCTATACCAGTTACCCGAGCGCGCCGCATTTCCATCCGGGCATCGATGCGGTCGTTTACCGCGGCTGGCTGGAGGCGCTAGAAGGCGGTGGCAAGATATCGCTTTACCTGCATATCCCTTATTGCGACAGGCTCTGCTGGTTCTGCGCGTGCCATACCAAACAGACGCGCAACTACGAGCCGGTGGCCGCTTATCTGCGCTCGCTGCATGCGGAGATCGCGACGGTTGGCGGCCTTGTCAGCGGCAAGGGTTGTCGAGTTCGCGCGGTTCATCTGGGCGGCGGTTCGCCGACGATGCTGAAGCCGCAGGATATGGTGACCTTGGGAGCGGTGCTGCGGGACAATTTCGACTTTTTCAACGATGTAAAGATCAGCGTCGAGATCGATCCGAACGATATGGACGAAGGCCGCCTCGACGCGCTTGCCAAAATAGGCATGACGCGGGCGAGCCTCGGCGTGCAGGATTTCGATCCGAGAGTGCAAAAGGCGATCAACCGTGAGCAGAGCTTTTTGCAGACCAAGGCAGTTGTCGATGGCGTTCGCTCCCGCGGAGTGGATTCCGTGAACCTTGATCTGCTCTATGGCCTGCCGCATCAAACCAGGCAGAGCCTGTGTTCCACCGTGGCGCGGGCGCTCACGCTGGAACCGGACAGGATGGCGCTGTTCGGCTACGCTCACGTGCCTTGGTTTAAGAAACATCAGACGATGATCGACGAGGCATGGCTTCCCGGACCGATGGAGCGACTCGCTCAATCGCAACTAGCCGCGCGAGCGATTGTGGACAAGGGGTACGAATCAATTGGGCTCGACCATTTCGCGAGGCCCGGCGATTCGCTGGCTGTAGCGGCACACGCGGGGACTTTGCATCGCAATTTTCAGGGCTATACGGAGGATCGTTGCGAGATCTTAATCGGACTTGGCCCTTCGTCGATCAGCCGGTTTCGCCAAGGCTACGTGCAGAACACGACTTCGACCGGCGAGTACGGCCGCATGATTGGAGACGGCGGGTTGACGGCTGTGCGCGGCATCGTGCTCTCGGACGACGATAGAGTCCGGGGCTGGATAATCGAGCGGCTGATGTGCGATTTCGCCTTTTCAGCGATAGACCTGGTGGAGAGCTTCGGGAAAGCCGGCCAAAAGCTCCTTCTTCAGTCAAGCTCCATTGCCCTTAACGATCCTGCTGGACTGCTTGAGCTGCGAGGCGACAAGTTCGTCGTGCCGGAGGAAAATCGTCCCTTCGTGAGGAGCATTGCGGTGAAGTTTGACAAATATTTCGAAGGCAAAGCCGCCAGGCACTCAGCGGCGGTCTGATTATTTCAGCGCAAGACTGAGCCATCGCGTGTGATGAATTGCCAGGTTGCGGTGGCTCATGGTTATTTTGGTGCAGATACCCAGCTGACTATGTGACGGCTTAGCGCCCTGCCCGAACGGCCTCACGCGAGCTCCGCGAAGGCGCGCCGCCGTGGCCGAGATGATGGTATCCACGGCCTCGACGTCGAGCGAGGCTGAGGCCGGCACCGGGTTGAACGACATTGGACACGACGAGGCCGACCATAAGGGCGAGCGTCCAGCAGGCGAGTAAATAGATCATCGCCTTGCCGGCAACCCGGCCTCCGTTCTGGAGATCGTTACCGGCGATCCCCGTCGCAACGGTTGGAGCGAGGTGGTTCCGACCTTCGCTGGCTTCCATCGCGGCGCTTCGGTCGAGTGGCGCTCGAAACCTACGAGGCACTGGTTTCGGCCTGGGAAAAGCTGTTCCGGGAATCCTTCGAGCTCAGCGAATAACCGGCTCGCCGTGGAAGCGTCGGCGCGAGGGCGGTGAAACGCCGAAGCCGACTTCCATCATCAGCCGCGGCGTGTGTGTCGGCACGGTACCCATGTGGAAGCCGAATGGATCCTCGACGAAGCCAAGCCCCGCCTCTCCAGTAAGCGTCACGGGGCTTTGCTCGCCATAGACGTCCAAAATCTCTTTCGCGGGGTGACCGACGAGAAGCGTCAGCTGGTGCTTGAGCGCGCGCCGCCTGTGGCTGCCGCGGACATAGACATGCGGACCGGTACCTTTGTCGACCGGCAGTAGATAGAAGAAGAACTTCAACATGCGCCAGTCATCGAGGTCGAAGTGATATTTGTTGAGCGATGCCAGGTTTTTGTCGGCGTCGGAGGCCTGGCCGGTGGGGAAGCTCCACCAGACGCGCGTGGTAATCAGTTTTGCCTGGCCGCCGAGATAGTGCGCAGCGATATCCATCAGCAGCGGATCGTTTTGGACGGCGAGTGCCGCCTTGCAGTCGAGGATGCGCTCGAAATAATGGCCGCTCAGCAGGGGACGGCCGAACCGAGCCTCAGCCTCCGCATGCTCCGTCGGTAGGAATTCGAGACGCCGATCGAAATTGCCAAAGCAAGGTGTGCACCGCACGAAAGCTGCGATCGACTCATGGATAGATTTCGGCAAAACGAGTCCGGAAAAAAATCCGTCGGACTGCAGCGCATCGACAACGTCCTGGCGATCGACGTGGATGAACATCGTATCCTGTGCCTTCTGCGACGATCGAACAGGCTTTGCACCACGCCAGTGCATTCGCCGTGCCGGCATGGTGCGGGCGAGCACGAACATGGGCAACCACGCTGGATTTTCGCGAAGATCCGACAGGTAGGTCGGAATGCGTACAGCTATTCGGCGTAGCACGCTGCCGTTTCGCGCGATCGATTCGAGGCTTGCAGCGCCGGCTTTGTGGGTACTCGTAACGGTCATTAGGATCCTCAGGTATGAATGCACTATCAACGAAGCATTGGTCTCGTTGCTTCGTTCCGTATTACCCAAACCCGATTCCCGCAGCGGAAGAACTAACCGCGCTTCAAAGCTTGTGCAACGCACAATTACCTCGCTGGCAAATGCGGACGGGTCCCTGCGCCAGTCGAAATAAGGTTGCGAAGCTGTCGTCATAATTAAATTAGGAACTGCTTAATAACTACATCAGGAACTGCTTATAGCCGCCGCCCATCAGGTGGCGACCACGTTGGATGGCACGACGAACCCGGTCGCGAAGATGACCGCCCGGATGAGCCCAATCTTGTTCGACACGCGCTGACCCGAACAGGGCAATTGCGATCTCCTGATGGGAGGCTCCCGCGAGCGAGCCATCTAACGCCTGCAGCACGACACTCAAACGCCTTCCGCGGGGTTCCGGCGGAAAGTAAGCGGCTGCCAGGCGGCCGCTTGCATCGATATCATTAAGGAACTGAAGGGCGGCGACATGGAACTTCAAGTGGCGCGGCGAAACGATTGCATCCAACGGGTGCGTCTGCAGAGCCCGGCAGTCCTGCCTCAGCAATACTGCTGCACACCGGCTGGGGTCAGCAGGATGTCCTTGCGGCATGACAGCGAAGCAAGATCAAGCGGTTGAAAATCATGGTTGAGCCCAGCCGTCTCCGCCCTGGCGCGCAGGATGCGGGCGCAGTCGCGCGAGTCCCAAAAGACCCTTGCCGAGGCGGCGTCCAATTGTGGGTCGTCCGCGAAAAAGGAGGCTCCAATGGCTGAGGAAAGATGATCCACTCGTCAACTCGACTATCCTGGTATCGGCGGGGGTTCCCTCAATCGTGCCCGGCGGTGCGATTTGGGCGTGCTCGCGCTGGAATAGCGGATTGCGCCGAAGAAATTCCAAGGCCCAGGCAGCCCGGGGCAGTCGACTGGCATAGTGATAGCTTGGTGGCGACGCCAGTCCGGCCAGCATGCACGACCGACCGTCGCTTCCCCGAGCAGACGAGCATTGTTCACGGCCCAGATGGTCGCTATGCCGACTGGCCTAAGACCGGTTGCCACAGGACCGGCCCGCTCAGACGTCCCCTGAGGCGACGGGCTTCGGTTGTGCGATGCGCGACAATGGCCACGTCGCGCGGCGCAGGATCCGCTCCATGCGCGTGTCGGTCACCGTTACTATCTGGGCGAGATGCTTGGCCAAGCCGAACTCGAGCATGCCGGCAAAGAGCTCGTAGGTTGCTTGGGCCAGCCCGCCGGCCGAGTTGGGCGCTGACGCGGGAAGATCGAGCGCAAAACGACTGCTTTCCCATATGTCGGGCGTCGAGGGCACGGCGTCAGCACCCAGCAGCGCTGGGAACGTATCGCGCAACATTGTGGGTCCTGTGCTGGGCAAAAAGACGCACGCAACCGCGAATTCGCCAATCGGATCCCTTGAGAAGCAGATAGACAGGCCTGTAGGCATCAAACGCGTCGATTTCCATTTGGTCTTTGGTCTCAACGTCCCAATCGAGCCTTTCCTTGAACACCCGATACCTCAGTCCGTGCATCTCGTTGAGCTCGCTGGCGAACTCGCCGTAAAGTTCTGGCGTTATCAGCTGCATCATGGTCGCGTCCGTGCGGGATGTACCGCGTCATCGAAGGCAAAGCTGACCGCGAAGCAGCGTGTAGACGTTTACAGCTATCGTGGCCGAGGAATTAGAATCTCGCCTGGCCGGAGGCGGCCAGCCGTACAACGGCCTGGTTGGTCGTTCGAACGCCAAGCTTTGCTTTGGCGTTTTCGAGATGGAAGGTCGCGGTGCGCCTTGAAACGCCGAGGAGCTGGCTGATATCCCAAGCCGACTTGCCGCGCGCCGCCCATTTCCGGCACTCGAACTCCCGTGGGGTGAGCGTCACACCATCCACCACGCGATCGTCGGCGAGCCTAGCTCGGGCATGGATGTGAAAGTTGATGGCCATCAGCTGCAAGGCTTTTTCGTAGCGTGCCAGAGACCGCAAAAGAGTCGGACAAGACTCGTCCGAAGCAAGGGTCAGGGCAGCAAACCGGCCGCGATGATCATGCATGGATATCGTCAGCCCGCCGCGAATGCCAATCTCAGCCGCACTTTCCAGAATTCTTTGCTGCGAAATCGGCAAACACTGCCGACCCCGCTCCACACCCCAATGAAAGGTATCCCAGCCCTGCAGCCCACGCAGGATGACCGGATCAAGGCGGTCATATCGCTGTTGCAGATAATGTGATGCCCAGGAGGACGGATAATTCGAGATCAGTCGAGGGGCCCCCCCCGGACATCGTCGGGTAACTGAAGTAGGCGAAGAGCGGAAAATCGAAGCCCGCAGCAGCGGCCACCATCGCCTCACGGAGATCGACAGCATCAACACTTGCTGACAGTTGCTCGACAAAGTTTTCGAATAGGCGATGCATTGCGCTTTGCATGACCTCCGTATGAATGGTGCCTAATGCCGGACAGAGGCTTGAATTACTCGATCCCGAACCGATTCAGCGCGCGCGATCTTTTCACCATCATCACTGTGATTGCGTCTTGCTTCTGAGCGAAGAAATGGTTTGCGGCGCGACAGCGCTCGGCTGGTGAGAGCAGGACATTGCGCGATGACAGTGCAAGACCGTCGGCTTCGCGGACTCTCGGACAGGCAAGGATGGTAATTGGAAATTCAGATCCCGGGCCATACCAGCGCCTATCTGCAGGAAAGAGCTAGGCGAGAACTGTCGCCATGTCATCAAGGCGCCGCACAGCCCTCTCTGACCTGGGCCCCCGCGGTGAAGCCTGGCACGGTCCTGACAATCGGCAGGCTCATGGCGCTTCTCCGCTTCTTGTGACGCCGGCTTCGGCGCCCGTGGGCGCATCGATAAAGACGTGCTCGGCAGCGGGGAAGTGCCGCTTGCGCACCTCGTCCGCGTAGGCCGCGATCGCGGCGCCGGCCTGATCGCCGATTTCTGCGTAGCGCTTGACGAATTTCGGCCTGAACGAGGAGAACAGGCCGAGCATGTCGTCACTGACCAGGATCTGGCCATCGCAGGCCGGTGAGGCTCCGATGCCGATAGTGGGGATTTCAATCTCGCCGGTGATCAGCCGCGCGAGCTGCTCTGGTATCTTTTCAAGCACAACGCAGAAAGCGCCCGCTTGCGCGACCGATATCGCGTCGCGCCTGATCCGCTCGGCGTCCTCTCCCCTGCCCTGCACGCGGTAGCCGCCGATAGCGTTGACTGCCTGCGGCGTCAGGCTGATATGGGCCATGACAGGAATGCCACGAGCCGTGAGGAAGCGAATAGTAGCAGCCATCGCCTCGCCCCCCTCCAGCTTGATAGCCGCGCAGGCGGTCTCAGCCATCAGGCGAGCCGCGTTGCGGAACGCCTGCTCGGGACTCTCCTCGTAGGAACCGAACGGCAGATCAACGACCATCAGCGCCCGCTTGAGGCCACGGCGCACTGCCTTGGCGTGCATGATCATCATGTCGAGCGTGACGCCGAGTGTGGAAGGCAGGCCGTGCAGGACCATGCCGACGCTGTCGCCGACGAGAACGATGTCGCAATGTCGATCGACCAGCTTCGCAATCGGCGTCGTATAGGCGGTGAGGCAAACGAGCGGGACACCACCCTTACGCGCCCGAATATCGGGCGGTGTAATCGCTTTTGAAATACCAGCTGTGCTCAACGCATGCCTCCTTCCCTAACGTGACCCACCTCAGGTGTCGCGTTTGGAACGTTTTTGTGCAAGTGCGCAGAGCTAAAAACTGACCGTGCAGCTGCGCGGTGTTGACGTGCAGACACGCGCGCTTAAGTTAAATCGATTCAGGCGCTCCGAGCCTGACCAACCACTTTCGCGAACATGGACGATCAGGCAAAAGGAACCACGAAAGACCGAACCACCGTCGAGGCCGACGAAGCCAAAGTGGATCTGATCGCCTTTGTTGTCGCCGTAAGCGACAATGAACCCTGTGTCCTCACCATCGGGCAGGCGAACACACTCCCTTCCGGACCATTTGCGCTTGAGCACCGATCGCTGCAAGCGGGTTTGAGGGGCTGGGTCGAGCAGCAGACCGGTCATCCGCTGGGCTATATTGAGCAGCTCTACACCTTCGCCGATCGGGACCGCGCCGGCGCCGAGCGCCGGCAGCGCGCCATCTCCATCAGCTATCTCGCACTGACCCGCAAGGAACAGGCAGCGGGTTCGGCCAAGTGCGGATGGCGAAGCTGGTATGAATATTTTCCATGGGAAGACCATCGCTACGGCACCCCGCCTGTGGTGCTGGACGTGCTGAGACCGCGCCTGATTGAATGGGCAGACAGCATCGGCGACGCAGCCGTAAGACGTGAACGACGGCGGCGGGTAGCGATTGCCTTCGGGTTAGACGGGCGGCATTGGAACGAGGAACTCACGCTTCAACGCTATGAGTTGGTTTACGAAGCAGGCCTGGTCCAAGAGGCTGGAAGCGGACCCGACGCGACGCTGCCTTCGCTTGTGCCCAGCAAGTCCATGGTGGCCGATCATCGCCGCATCGTGGCGACGGGTATTGCGCGACTACGCTCAAAGATCAAATACCGGCCGGTCGTCTTTGAGCTGATGCCGCAGTATTTCACTCTGCTGCAGCTGCAACGAACCGTCGAAGCGCTCGTCGGCAGGCTGATCAACAAGCCGAACTTTCGTCGCCTGATAGAGCAGCAGGAACTGGTCGAGGAGACCGGCGAGACTTCGGTCGACACGGGCGGGCGCCCGGCAAGACTCTATCGCTTCCGCCACGCGGTCCTCGACGAAACGGCGATGGTCGGCACAAAATTGCCGGTCGCCAAGGGTTGACACGCTTATAGTCAACGTGGATATATACCACTTATAGTCAAATAGATTATAATTGGGAGCGCCGATGATGAGCGGGGCGTTATCTTCGGCGGCGTCTCTGTATCGGCGCGTCTGGCGCGTCATCCCGCCCGGGGAATGGGCGGTTTTCAGCCCGGACATCGAGGCTATTCTGGCGCTGAAACGCGAGCGCAACGCGATCATCCTGGCGCACAATTATCAGACGCCTGAGATCTTCCATTGCGTGGCCGATATCGTCGGCGACAGCTTGGCACTGGCTCGCAAGGCTGTGACGGTCGAGGCGCAAGTCATCGTGCTGGCCGGCGTGCATTTCATGGCCGAAACGGCCAAGCTGCTTAATCCGGACAAGACGGTGCTCATCCCAGATCTAGACGCCGGCTGCTCGCTGGCTGATTCAATCACGGCACAAGACGTACGCTTGATGCGCCAGCGTTATCCCGGCGTGCCGATCGTCACCTATGTCAACACGTCGGCTCAAGTGAAAGCCGAGTCGGATATCTGCTGCACCTCGGGCAACGCCAAGGCGGTCGTCGAATCCCTTGGCGTTGACCGGGTGATTATGTTGCCAGACGAATATCTGGCCCACAATATCGCCGCCCAAACCGACGTTGAGATCATCGCCTGGAAAGGCCATTGCGAAGTGCATGAGCGCTTCACACCGGCCGATATCCGCGAGTTGCGCGAAAACCATCCCGGCGTGACGGTGCTAGCCCATCCTGAATGTCCGCCCGACGTTGTGGCTGAAGCCGATTTTTCGGGCTCGACCGCAGCCATGTCCGACTATGTCGAACGGCAAAAGCCGTCGCGCGTCGTGCTGATGACAGAGTGCTCAATGAGCGACAACGTCGCGGTAGCGCATCCAGAAGTCGACTTCATCCGGCCCTGCAATTTGTGCCCGCACATGAAGCGGATCACGCTCGCCAACATCCGCATGGCGCTTGAGCAGAACCGCCATGTCGTCACGATCGAGCCCAGCATCGCTGGGCGCGCGCGGCTCGCGGTCGAACGGATGCTGGCAATTTGAGCGCCTGTGTCCGCAGCTTCTTTGGGCGACCCATCATCATCGGCGGCGGCATCGCCGGACTGATGACCGCGCTTCAACTAGCGCCGGAGCCGGTGCTTCTTCTGTCCAGGACGCTCCTGGGAGCTGACTCGTCGAGCACCTCGGCTCAGGGGGGACTGGCTGCAAGTTTGGGCCAAGACGACGATCCGGAGCTGCACTTGGCCGATACGCTTGCCGCCGGGGGTGGTCTGTGCGCCCCAGATATGGCGAGCCGCATCCTCCAAGCCGCGCCCAGCGCAATCGAGGGGCTTGCGGGCTTGGGGGTTCCGTTCGACCGTACGCCAAAGGGATCATTGTGTCTCGGCTTGGAGGCCGCTCACAGCCGGCGTCGCATCGTTCATGCGCATGGCGACGGCAGCGGGCGTGAGATCATGCGTGCGCTGATCGCGGCCGTGCGCTCAACTCCCTCGATTGTCGTAGTTGAGGGCGTGGAAGCGCGTCGTCTGGCTGTCAGGGACAATGAGATCCAAGGCGTCTGGGCGAGCTGTTCGTTAGGACCTGTCTTCTTCGGCTCACGCCGGGTCGTGGTTGCCACCGGTGGGATCGGCGGGCTGTTTTTCGATACCACCAATCCTTCGGGAAGTTGCGGACAGGGCTTGGCGCTTGCGGCCCGCGCGGGAGCGGTCCTTGCCGACCTCGAGTTCATCCAGTTCCACCCGACCGCGCTTGATGGCCCCGAACGCCCTATGGCGCTGGTCAGCGAGGCCGTCCGCGGCGAAGGTGCTACCCTGATCGATGAGACAGGTCGACGCTTCCTCGATGGCGTGCCGGGCGCCGAACTCGCGCCACGGGATATCGTTGCACGCGCGGTCTGGAGTCATTTGGCAGATGGTCATCAGGTCTTCCTCGACGCGCGGCAACGGCCTGGGGCGAAATTTGTCCGACACTTCCCCACAATCGCATCTGCCTGTCGTGGATACGGCATCAATCCCGCGCGCGATCTCATTCCTATTCGCCCTGCCCAGCACTATCACATGGGTGGTATCGCCGTGGACGGCTCGGGTAAGACGTCGGTCAAGGGGTTGTGGGCCTGTGGCGAAGCTGCCTCGACCGGACTGCATGGCGCCAACAGGCTGGCCAGCAATTCCTTGACGGAGGCCGTTGTGTGTGCGCGCTGGGTCGCTGAAAGCGTGGCCGGAACGCCTGCTCGCAGAACAAGGCCACTGTTTGCGGGCAGTTACCCGTCACCCGATCCGGCACCCGCGCGTCCTTTCGTGTCGCGCGCACTCGGCATCGTGCGCAACGGCGAAGCCTTGGAGGCGGCCGCACGGGCGCTGTTGCCGCTCGCCGAAAACCAGGACGCGGCATCGGATTCGGCTGCTGTGGGTCTGATGATTGCTATTTCCGCCTTGCGGCGCCGAGAGAGCCGCGGCGCTCATTACCGCGAGGATTTCCCCCATCCTGCGGCTGTTGCACGACGCTCCGAGATCACCCTCGAGGCCGCCTTGGCCGCAGCGCGGGAACTTACACCCTCGCCAACGCTGGAAAGTGCCACCTGATGAGCCTGTCACCACTTCCCGCGATGATGCTCGAGCCGCTGGTACGCTCAGCCCTCCTCGAAGACCTTGGCAGAGGCGGTGACGTGACGACAGACGCGACCGTAGCGGAATATCACCACGCCACAACCGTGCTGGCTGCACGCGAGCACGGTGTTGTCGCCGGGCTCGATCTGGTGAGCCTCGCCTTCAAGTTGATCGACCAAAATATCAAGCTCGATGTGAACCGAGCCGACGGCAGCAGAGTTGCTCAAGGGGAGATAATTGCATCGGTGAGTGGTCCGACCCGGGCCATTCTTACCGCTGAACGCACGGCGCTGAATTTCTTATGCCATTTGAGCGGCATTGCCACGGCAACCGCTTCGATTGTCGCAGCGGTTCGCGAGCACCGCGCCAAGATTACCTGCACCCGCAAGACGACGCCCGGGTTGCGGATGGTCGAAAAATACGCCGTGCGTGCTGGCGGCGGTGCCAATCACCGCTTCGGCCTCGACGACGCCGTCCTGATCAAGGACAACCACATCGCGGTTGCCGGCGGCATCCGCCGCGCCATCAAGTGCGCGAGAAAGAGCATAGGCCATCTCGTCAAGATCGAAGTCGAGGTCGACACGCTGGCCCAGTTGGAAGAAGCCCTCTCGCTCGCCCCAGACGCCGTCCTGCTCGACAACATGCCGATCGATGAGCTTCGCCAGGCTGTGACCATGGTTGCCGGCCGGGCGATCACGGAGGCGTCGGGCCGGATCACCGCTTCGACCGCGCCCGTCATCGCGGCCACTGGCGTCGACCTGATGTCCATCGGTTGGCTGACCCATAGCGCGCCGATTCTCGACATCGGACTGGACTATTACTCGCCGTGATCGCCACCAACCGGTCGGGCATCGATAGTAAATCGAAGCGGTATCAATCGGACGAAGAAGCTTCGGCAAGTGAAGAGCCAGGAAACAGGACGGATATGCACGACACTAATCCGACTTACACGACGCCGCGGACGCAATGCGCTGATGGCGGGATGTGGACCCTGGAGAAGGCTCGGGGACTTCACGACGCACCTTTCAACAATCTGCTCTTCCTCGCGCAGACCGTTCACCGCCAGAATTTCGATCCGAACAAAGTTCAGCTCAGCCGGCTTCTTAGCATCAAGACAGGCGGTTGCCCGGAAGATTGCGGCTATTGCAGCCAATCGGCGCATCACGAAACCGGCCTGAAAGCCTCGAAGCTGATGGAACTGGAGCGCGTCATCGCAGAGGCGACCAAGGCGCTTGACGCCGGCGCCACCCGCTATTGCATGGGTGCGGCCTGGCGCAATCCGAAGCCGCGCGACATGGATGCGGTGGTGGCCATGGTCGAAGGCGTCAAGGCGCTCGGCATGGAAACGTGCATGACGCTTGGCATGCTCGATCGTGAGCAGGCCATTAGACTGAAGCAGGCAGGGCTGGACTACTATAACCACAACATAGATACCTCGGAACGCTACTACGGCGAGGTGATCAGCACACGAAGCTTTGCCGATCGGCTTGAGACACTTGAGAACGTGCGCCAATCCGGCATCAAGGTCTGCTGTGGCGGCATCGTCGGCATGGGTGAGGAGCCGATGGACCGCATCGACATGCTCGTCACTCTTGCCAACCTGCCGGAGCATCCCGAAAGCGTTCCGATCAACATGCTTATCCCGATCGACGGCACCCCGCTTGCCCACGCCAGGCCGATCGAACCTATCGAATTCGTGCGCGTCATCGCGCTGGCCCGCATCATGATGCCGAAATCGCATGTCCGCCTTTCCGCCGGCCGCACTGCCATGACTGACGAGATGCAGGCGCTGTGCTTTTTTGCCGGTGCCAACTCGATCTTCGTCGGCGACACGCTGCTCACCGCCGACAATCCAGGCGAGGACAAAGATACGCTGCTGTTGCGGCGTCTCGGCATCGAGCCGATGGAATTTGAGGCGCAATGAACGGGGCACCGCTGGCCCGCTACGAGGCAACCCTGCAGGGGCTGGCGCGCAGGGGCCGGCTGCGGCAGCTTGCGCCGCGCGCCGGTCTCGACTTCTCGTCGAACGACTATCTGGGGCTTGCGGGCAGCAAGAGGCTCGGCGACGCGGTCGCGGCCGCCATTGCCCGCGGCACACCGGTGGGCGCCACAGGATCGCGGCTGCTGCGCGGCAACGCGCCCGAGCATGAGGAACTAGAGGCAGAGGCGGCAACGTTCTTCGGGGCCGAACGCGCGCTGTTCTTCGGCGGTGGCTACATCGCCAACTTTGCACTGCTAACCGCGCTGCCGCAGAAGGGCGACCTTTTGGTCCTCGATGAGCTTGCCCATGCCAGCATGCATGAGGGGGCGCAGGCCGGACGCGCCGAGTTCCAGCTGGCAGCGCATAACGATGTCGATGCCTTCGATGCTGCTATCACCCGCTGGCGCGCAGACGGCGGCGTCGGGCGCGCCTGGATCGCGGTCGAGAGCCTCTACAGCATGGATGGCGACTATGCGCCCCTAGAAAGTCTGGTCGCGCTGGCAGATCGGCGCGAGGCTTTCATCCTCGTCGACGAAGCCCATGCCACCGGCGTCTGGGGACCGGACGGTCGGGGGCTGGCCGCGGCATTCGAGGGCCGTGACAACATCGTCGCGCTCCACACATGCGGCAAGGCCCTCGGCGCGTCCGGTGCGCTGGTCACAGCGCCGCGAACGCTGTGCGACTACATCATCAATCGGTGCCGGCCATTCATCTACGCCACCGCGCCATCGCCGCTGATGGCAGTCGCGGTCCGCGAAGCGCTCGCCATGCTGTCGGACGAGCCTGTGCGCCGTATTCAGTTGCAGGAACGCGTTGCCTTCGCGGGCCGCCAACTGGCCGACCGCTGCGGCGTGAAGCCCAGCGGGTCGCAGATCCAGCCCTTTGTCATTGGGGATAACAGGCGCACCATGGCGGTGGCGGCGGCACTGCAGGCGCGCGGCTTCGACATACGCGGCATTCGTCCGCCGACTGTGGCAGAGGGCACATCGCGGCTGCGCATTTCGCTGACGCTCAACGTCAATAAGCCGGACATTTGCGCCATGGTCGAGGCGCTCGCCGAGGTGTTGGCCCAAACACGGCCGGGGGCGATATGACCCAACGCATCGTCATCGCCGGAACGGACACCGGAATTGGCAAGACCGTGTTTGCGGCCGGGCTCGCCGGCCAGCTCGACGGCTTCTATTGGAAACCGGTGCAATCGGGGCTCGACGACGAGACTGACAGTGAGGTCGTTGTACGGCTTGCCGGCCTGCCGTCGGAGCGCGTGCTGCCGGAAGCCTACAGGTTACGAAGCCCGCTGTCGCCGCATCGTTCGGCCGAGATCGACGGTGTCGCGATCAAGGCTGCCGATCTTACCTTTCCGGTCCTGCCGACGCCGCTGGTTATCGAGGGCGCGGGTGGGCTTATGGTGCCACTCAACCGGCGCACAAGCTTCATTGACATCTTCGCTGAGTGGAAGCTGCCGGTCATTTTGTGTGCCCGCACCACACTCGGCACGATCAATCACACCCTGCTGTCGATCGAGGCGCTGCGGGTCCGCTCAATCCCGCTCCTCGGCGTCGCCTTCATCGGCGATGAAATGGCCGATACGCAAAGAACAATCGTGGAGCTGGGCGGCGTGCGGCAGCTTGGCAGGCTGCCACACCTTGATCCCCTGACGAGTGAGACGCTGAGGGATGCGATGGTTGCCGGCTTCGACCTTGCCTCGATGACCGGAGGCGAATGAATGTCGCAGTCCCGTGTGTGGCATCCTTTCACCCAGCATGCGCTCGAGCCGGCGATCCCTGAAATCGTCTTGACCGAAGGCGCCTACCTCCACAAGGCCGACGGCACGCGCATCCTGGATGCCATTTCCTCTTGGTGGGTCGTCACGCATGGCCACCGCCATCCCCGCATCATGAAGGCGATCGAGACGACTGCGGCGAGCCTCGACCAGATCATCTTCGCCGGCTTCACCCACGAGCCGGCGGAGCGCCTGGCCAAGGCCCTTGTCGGCCTCGCTCCCTCCGGTCTCGACTGGGTGTTCTATTCCGACAGCGGCTCGACCTCAGTCGAAGTCGCACTGAAGATGGCGCTTGGCTATTTCGGCAACATCGGGGCACCGCGCTCGCGCATCGTCGTCATGGAACACAGCTATCATGGCGACACCATCGGCACGATGAGCGTTGGCGCCCGCGGCGTGTTCAACGCCGCCTACGAGCCTTTGCTGTTCGAGGTTGACACCATTCCCTTCCCGGCCGCGGGACGCGAACAAGAGACGCTGGATCGGTTCGAGGCCGTTGCCCGCGACCGGCGGGCCGCCGCGCTGATCGTCGAGCCGCTGGTGCTTGGCGCCGGCGGTATGCTGATGTATCCCGCCTGGGTTCTGACCGAACTGAAGAAGATTGCCGAAGCCTCCGGCACGCTGTTGATCGCCGACGAAGTGATGACCGGCTGGGGTCGCACCGGAACCATGTTCGCCTGCGAGCAGGCCGCGATCTCTCCGGATATCCTGTGCACCTCGAAGGGCTTGACCGGCGGTGCCATCCCGCTAGCCGCCACGCTCGCCACCGATGCCATCTTCCAGGCCCATTATTCCGAAGACCGTAAGAAAACCTTCTTTCATTCGAGCTCCTACACCGCCAATCCGATTGCCTGCGCGGCCGCACTCGCCAATGTCGAGATCTGGCGCGACGAGCCGGTAGCCGAGCGGGTCGCGGCCCTGAGTGCAAAGCAGGCCGCCGGGCTTCAACGCTTTCGCGACAATGCCAACTTCACCGACAGCCGGGCGACCGGGACGATCACGGCTCTCGATCTGCGCACCGACTCCGCCGGCTATCTGGCCGAGATCGGGCCAAAACTGCGCGCTTTTTTCCTCGATCGCGGCCTGCTCGTGCGTCCGCTTGGCAATGTCCTCTATCTTCTGCCGCCCTATTGCATCACCAGCGAGGAACTGGACGGTCTCTATGACGCCATCGAGGAGGCCAGCGAACGCTTCGGTTCGGGGCCATGAGCCGATCGTCGCGCATTCTCGGGTTCGGCCATCATGCGCCGGCGCGCAAGGTCGAGAATCAGGAGATCGAAGATCGTCTCGGGCTCGAGCCAGGCTGGATCGAGCGGCGCACCGGAATTCGTTCGCGCTTCTGGGCGACAGATGAAGACACGCTGTCCGGCCTTGCCACGCAGGCTGGCGAGATGGCGCTGGCGAACGCCGGGATCGACCGTAGCGACATTGGTCTGCTGTTGCTCGCCACTTCGACGCCCGACCATCTCCTGCCGCCAAGCGCGCCCCTGGTCGCGCACAAGCTCGGCCTTGGCCGCGCAGGCGCGGTCGATCTGACCGGCGCCTGCGCCGGCTTCATCTATGCGCTGATGTTCGCGGACGGCTTCACCCGCCTACACGGCAAGGCGAGCCTTGTCATTGCCGCCAACATCCTCAGCCGTCGCATCAATCCGGCCGAGCGCGCAAGCTCGGTTCTTTTCGCCGATGCCGCCGGCGCCGTGGTGATTGGTCCGTGCGGGGATGCCGATCGGGGGATTCTCGGCGCTTCCGTGGATTCGGATGGCTCGCGCTACGGGCTGATCCAGATCCCGGCGGGTGGAAGCAATATCCCGTTCCGTGGCGGCCTGGATCTCGGGCAAACCCTCATGACGATGACCGACGGCCGCGAAGTGTTCGCTAAGGCGGTCGAGATGATGACTGATTGCTCGATCAGCGCGCTTGCCGCTGCCGGAGCCCAACCAGAAGATGTCGGCAGGTTCGTGCCACATCAGGCCAATGTTCGTATTTTCGATGCGGTCGGGCGAAACCTTGGCATTGCTGATCATGCGACGGTCAAGACGATCGCCGAGTACGGCAACTCTTCCGCCGCGACGATTCCCCTTTCTCTGTCGCTCGCCCATCAAACGGAGCCGTTTCGGCCGGGCGAGAAAATCCTGCTGGCGGCAGCGGGTGCGGGTCTCAGCGGCGGCGCACTCGTCGTTGGAATTTAGCCAGGCACGAGTTGCTGACGGGTCATTCACGATGGATAGGACAACGGATCAATGCGAAAACTAGTCGCCGGCAAGCTACACGGCATCCACGTCACCGAAGCAAACCTCAACTACCACGGTTCGATAACGCTCGACCCTGACCACTGCGAAGAAGCCGGGATCCTGCCCATGGAATTCGTGGAGATATGGAACAAGAATTCCGGCGCGCGGATCTCGACCTATGTCATTCTGGGCGAGCGCGGCTCACGTTGCTGTATCCTCAACGGTGCGGCTGCCCGCACCTGCCAGCCGGACGACCAGATCATTGTCTGCAACTCCATCTACCTGGACGAAGCGCACATTACGTCGCTGAAGCCGCGGATCGTTACGTTCGACCAGGACAACAACATACTCGACCGCCTAAGCTACTCCGTCGATCTCGATGCCGATGGCCGTTACAGTTTCTCGATCCTTGACGAGGCGGGTGAGGCTTTGGCCATCCCTGCCCTGGTCTCTGGAGAGTGACTTGGCCTCCACATGTGTGCAGGCCTCTCCCCCGTTGCAACTTACTCGGCGCTAACGAGAGTATCTAAACCTGCCCGAGCCGCTGACCCTCCGGTTTCGAAAGAACGAGTCCGGTGGCCTTTCGATACGGCGGGCTTTCGCGAGATCGCAAATATGGGCAGCCGAAAGGCCGCAAGCAGCATTGAAATGGCCCTTCGCGCCGGGGCCAGCGATTCACCAGCTATCCGACGTCTCCCCAAATTCGGCGAAGATATCAGATTTCGTCAATCGGTGGCTTGCTGGGAAGGCCGAGCCTGGCTCGTTGGCCATCGGCGAAATTCTCAGCGGGACACTGTGTGCTGAACCGATGAACCGTCAGTTCTCCGCCCTCAACAATATGAACGGCCCATCCCCCACTGCAGCGTTTGACGCGCACGTCGTTAGGTTCGCCAGCCACCATCGCTGCCCTCATTTTCGTCGCCCTGGACCAAGACTGGAAATCGTCCCCAGCACCTTGAAAAACATGGGACCTTACGTAACGTCAAGCGCGGATTTTCTGACAGCTCGCGCGATATGGATTCGTCGGCGACACGTGCTCAGGGCCGGACCCTCCGAGCCCGCCGCACCTTACATTCGGATCGATTTAGATGGCCCGATTTTGCGCGTTAATGCTGCCTTAATTATCCACAGCTAATGTCAGCGGGAACGCGTATTCAGTTCGAGTACCACTGCAAAAAGCCCGCCACTCTCCCGTCTAGAGTGGCGGGCTTTTTCCGCTGAGAGACGCTGGCGCTGTCGGTGCGGATGCTGCCCCAGCACGATCGCGGTTTACAGGATCCATAAGTCGTCAAGCCGCGCGGCCCGTCACGACAGCCCTTTTGCTGCCGCGGATCAGCCTGTTCTGTTTTCAAGGGGCGACGCGCAGAGTAAGCCAAAACAGCGATGTCATACGCCCTTCGAGAGAGCCCTTTTGCGAACAGTACCGCATGACAACCTGATCCGGGAAAGACGCCGCGACGCTCTGATGGTGGAAATTCTGGCGAAGCCCAAGGTCCTATTTGCAAAGCACACGGTGTTGCTTGCCGGGCTGGCTGACATTCTTGCAGACCAGCGGCTTATGCGGCTCAGAAGAAGAGGGCGTAACACTGGCAACCGTGATGCGCGCCTGTTTGATGTCTTGTGACCTGCTGCACGGCGCAGTTCGAGCCTTTCTGGCTCCTATGGCACAACCGGAAACACGCTGGTTTCGATCGGTTGCTGCTGCAGACGTGGGGGGCTTTGTCAAAGAGTAGTTGGCATCAAGTGGTCCCGGAATAATCACCGTGCGGTCATCGCTGCGCGCGCAGCCACTGCGCAACGGCAAAGCCAGCCCAGCAAAAAAGGGCGGTGTCCGTTTAAACATAGTACAACCCTTGGCGGGCATACCCCGGCTTGAAAGCCGCCGAAACCGGCGCAATGGGCGCGAAGAAAGGGCGGCATTTTTGCCGCCCCTCCGTGATCGTCGAGTTGCGTGGACCTTAGAAGTCCATGCCGCCCATGCCGCCCATGCCACCGCCGCCCATGCCACCGCCGCCCATGCCGCCAGGCATGCCGCCGCCAGCCGACTCCTTCTTCGGAGCCTCCGCGATCATGGCTTCGGTGGTGACGAGCAGGCCGGCGACCGAGGCCGCGTCCTGGAGAGCGGTGCGCACGACCTTGACCGGGTCGACGATGCCCATGGCGATCATGTCGCCATACTCGCCGGTCTGGGCGTTGTAACCGAAGGTCGCGCC
>NZ_JBWLUW010000027.1:0-43115 GCF_057784245.1 Mesorhizobium sp. CNPSo 4671
GAACGGGCACGCGGTTTCAAGGCAGGCAGCGGCAGCTGGTTTGCGGTCCGATCGCTTTTCTCGTTCATTGCGAGGTGGCTCCGTTCAGTTTGCGGATGATCTCGGCGGTCAGGGCATTCGTCTGGTCGCGAGCGTCCTGCACCGCCTTGTTCACGGGCTGGACTTCGTAGAGCGTCCCGGCGGTTGCGATGGAGGCGAAGGTCGGCCGTTGTGACAAAAAGGTCTCAAGCACGCTGGCGTCGGCCTGCCGCAGCAGCTGGATCATCGACAGCAGAAGGTCCTCGGCGTCGGATTGCGCCAGGCGATCGATCAGTTCGTCGGTCGACTGATAGAGATGACGTGGCTGTTCGAAAGAGCGTACCCGGCGCGGCGACTGTTTTTACTCCACTCCACGGCGGACAGTTGCGGATCGGTGTCGAGGACCGTCACCCGATGACCGCCGGCGGCCTACTGGTCATGCTGCCCTGTCATCGTTGCAGTGCCTGATGAACGCCCGAAGCACCGCGGCAGTTTGACAACCCGTCCATCGGCGCGGTAGCACCGTCCAGGCCAAGAGTCGCAGGGCAGACAGCAACCCATCGGGCTGCGCGACCCAGACCAGCTGACGCCCAACTGGCACACTTATCGCGCATCATCACCGTGGATGCGACATCAACTTTGTTGCGAGCGCGATATCGGAACGTGGTTGTGACGCAGGCTGTGCGTCAAGCGCACCGCTTTGAGTGACTGAAAGAACTACGTCGTGAAGGTGAGAAGTCATGCGGCGTCAAGATTCCCCGCCCTTTGTGGCAACCACACTGATCCCTCTTCAGAACCCGGTCTTTCGTTCGATTTGGACAGCCACGCAGATATCCAGCCTTGGCTGGCTCGTGCAGAGCGTTGCTATAAGTTGGCTAATGGCCACGATTTCGGCCTCCGACCTAATGGTTGCGCTCGTGCAAGCCGCATCGGCACTGCCCGCCTTCTTCTTGTCGATCCTTGCTGGAGCGATTGCAGACAGCTTCAGCCGCCGCGGGGTGATGCTTGCCGGACATTGCCTGATCGCGTTGGCATCCACGGTGCTGGCTCTCTCTGTGGGGCTGGGCTATGTCAGTCCATGGCTGATCCTGGGACTGAGTTTCTTGGCCGGGTGCGGCTTTGCCTTGAATGATCCAGCCTGGCACGCCTCGGTCGGTGATATTCTGGAAAAGCGCGAGATACCCGCCGCGGTGACGCTGATGTCGGTGGGCTACAACGTTGTTCGAAGCATAGGACCGGCGCTGGGCGGTGTGATTTTGGCGTTGCTGGGCCCGCTGGCAGCTTTCGCCTTGGCAGCGCTGAGCGACCTGGTCCCGTTGAGCGCTGTCCTGCGCTCCAAATGGCAAGTCCGCGCTTCGCCTCTTCCGCGCGAGAGGATGACGACGGCCATCCATGATGGCATGCGCTTCACGGCGATCTCTTCTGAGATCAGAGTGGCGATCGTGCGTGCAACCCTGTTCGGACTGTCAAGCATCTCGATCCTTGCTCTGCTCCCCCTGCTGGTTCGCGACCAACTGGCCGGTGGTCCAATTGTCTACGGCGTCCTGTTGGCCGGTTTCGGCACTGGCGCCTTTATCGCCGGCATTGGCAATAGCTACCTGAGACACATCACGTCCCAGAATCGATTGATCACGCTCGCATCCATTGCCTGCGCAGCGTGTTGCCTTTTGCAGGCCCTCACATCATCGGTGGCTGTGGCGGCGATCGCGCTTGCCATCGGTGGGGCAGGCTGGGTCGTCACCTGGACCGGTACAGACGTGTGTGTGCAGTTGGCAAGCCCAAGGTGGGTGGTTGGCCGCACGCTGTCGATCTATTACGCTCTGACCTACGGCGGCATAGCAGCTGGAAGCTGGATCTGGGGTACTGTCGCGCAGAACTATTCCCTGACGTGGGCTTTGGAAGGTGCTGCAGCGGCATTGCTGCTGGTTGCAGCTGCGGGAAAGATATTGCCGATACAGCTATGGGAAGAATCCGATCAAGGGGCCTTCGACTTCACACCACCAGAACTAGAGCATTTCCTCCTTTGAGAGAATCGTAGGATTCCCAAAGTCGGATGTTTGTGATTCAAGATGCTGTCTGGATTGGAGGCCAGCATCTGATGACGCGAGCGCTTTCAAATGATCTTCGTGAGCGTGCAGTAGCGGCAGTTCGCGATGGGGAGACCTGTCGTGCGGTTGCCTCGCGCTTTGGCGTTGCAGTTTCCTCTGTGGTGAAGTGGTCGCAGCGTTACCGTGCCACCGGCTCGGTGGCGCCGGGCAAGATGGGCGGACACCGCAAGCGCGTTCTTGAGCCGCATCGGGCCTTCATCGTGGAGCGGATCAATCAGACCTCTGAACTGACGCTGCATCGGCTGAAGGACGAGTTGGAAGAACGCGGGATCAAGGTCTCGCACAATACGGTCTGGATGTTCTTGAGGCGCGAGGGCCTGAGCTTCAAAAAAAACGCTGTTCGCCCTTGAGCAGGCGCGCGCTGATGTTGCCCGCAGGCGTCAGCGATGGCGATCCTGGCAGACTGGCCTCGATCCGCAGTGCCTGGTCTTCATCGACGAGACCTGGATCAAGACCAACATGGCTCCGCTGCGGGGTTGGGGGCCGAAGGGCAAGCGGCTGCGCGGCCTGGCTCCACACGGCCACTGGCGCACGCTGACCTTCCTCGGCGCGCTGCGCTGGGATCGGCTCGCGGCGCCTTGCGTCTTCGACGGCCCGATCAACGGCCAGTGCTTCCGCGCCTATGTCGAGCAGCAGCTCGTCACCGTGCTGAAGCCCGGCGATATCGTCGTCATGGATAACCTGGGAAGTCATAAGTCGGCGGCCATCAGGCAGATGATCAAGGCTGCCGGCGCAAGGCTCTGGTATCTGCCGCCCTACTCTCCGGACCTCAATCCGATCGAGCAGGCCTTCGCCAAGATCAAACACTGGATGCGCCAAGCTCAGAAACGTACCGTCGAGGACACTTGGCGCCACATTGGCCACCTCGTCGAAACCATCGAGGCGGCCGAATGCAAGCACTACTTCGAAAACGCAGGCTACGCTTCCGTCAAAACGTGAAAGGCTCTAGCGCTTGATCCGAGGCCCAGGAGCGGTCCGATCGTGATCAAGGTGGAGTACTTGATCGCCGAGGAGAACATCGATGAATTTCTGCGCTGCATGCGCGAAAGGCGGCGCGTTCAGAGCCGTGCCGGTGCGCGGGACTGGACCCTCCAGCGCGACCTTCAGAAGCCGACGCTTTGGACCGAGACATTCCGCACCCCGACATGGACGGACTATCTTCGTCTAAACCATCGGCTAACGGTGACCGACAGGGAGGTAGGCGAGCGCCTTGCCGCTCTGCAGGCTGATGGGTCTCTTCCTCGTCTCGCTCTTTCGATCGAGCGGTCGACAAGCCCTGCCACCGGCAGCCAGGTTCAGCCAGTGCCCTTTGTATCGCGCCCGTAAGTAGATGCTAACTTTCGGAGTTGGACACGGCTTGTCACTTGATCGCGCTCCATCACCATAGCTCAGTGCGAGGACGAGCCTTACATAAGTGGCGACCGAAGCGCCCACCGCCACCTCTCCCTTCTGGTGCGCAACAAAGCGGGCAGAATGTCAAAGTGTCGAAGTCAAAAGGCAACGTCATCAACCCGTTCGACCGCATCGACGAATACGCGCTGATGCGCTGTGTTTCACCTTGACCGTCATGGCGGCGCAGGCGCGCGGTATGAAGCTCGATCCGGCGCGCATCGCCGGCTACCGCAATTTCGGCGCCAAGCTGTGGAACGCGGCGCGCTCGCCGAGATGAACGAGGTCGCGCAGTTTCAACGAGGCGGCCGGCGCACGCTGCCCACCGCTTCGTCTGGAACCTTGTTCTGCGACTGGTATCTGGAGCTGCTGAAGCCGGTGTTCATGGGCACGGACGAGGCAGCCAGAGCCAGCCTGCGTCGCCTTCGTGCTCGACGAGATCTACAAGCTGCTGCATCCGTATGATGCCGTTTCCCGAGCAGTCGGACGGATGCATGTTGCAGCATGCGGCATACTCGCGGCCACGAATCCCGACATGAGGCATCCGCTCGCACACGATCGAGTGGTTCGTGTCGATCAAAGTAACCAGCCAAGACCTCACGCGGTAAAGCGACGCCGGCGCTGTCTCCCGTCAACGCCTACGCCGCCGCAAAGGCCAACCCATGGGCCGGATACTCCGCGCCGCAGAACCGGCGCACTTTGACCCTTGAGCTCCAACAGGCTCAGTGCTGAGAAGCCCACCATGATGGCAACCACGACGAGACGCGCCAGCGGATTGAGATTGTAGGTCGTAATACCGAACCATAGGGCGAACACAAGGACCGCGAGCGCCAAAGACCAAAAGAATACGGTTCGAACCCAGCAGATCATGGTCCCCTTGGCACTGGTGGCTTCTCCGGAGGCTTCACATCCCCGGGCTGCCTCCTTGGTGACGAATACCGTAATGTGTCTTAACGAATTGCCTCAGATCGTGCATTTCGATCCGTCCAGGAAATCCATTGACGCGAAAACAACCGCATCTTTACATTTCAGCAGGCGACGCCATGCATCAGAAAACACCTACATTCGCCTAGAAGAGGGATTGGTGTAAAAACGGGGTAGGACAATGGCTGCGGCAGGAACTGCATTCTTTCTTTGGTAAGTGCGACGCTTGGATGCGCAGCCATCGTAGCTCCGGGAAATTTCTTCCCATTGGTTCTGCCGCGCAGCCTTGTCATCCAAATAGAATAGGGCGCCACAAGGGGCGTTCTCGCGGCCGCACCGTGCAAACTCTTTGGGGGCGGCCAACTCTCACCGTCATGGGGCGATAGGAAGGAGTTACTGTACCCGTATAGGAATGAACGCCTGCATCTTTACCCGGAGCGGATGCGTCCGCTGCGCTGTCCTTGAGGGAGGAGAAGAAATCCATGGAGACCCGTTCGCCTGTCTTCGCAGATAGCCGCACGCTGAATCGTGTCGAGGAGGTCATGACCGATCTCATCCTTTGCGAACTGGCGGGCTCGGAACCGCAATTCATCACGGCGGTTGCTGGCCATCTCGGAATGACGCAGCCGTATTCGATTAAGTCGGCAAGACGAAGCGTTCACGAAAGTTCGCTTGGCGAAACCGATGTCGAACTCGTGCTTGAAAATGAAGGGAGCCGCTGCGGCCTTCTGGTCGAGAATAAAATCCGGGCGATCAGGATGGCGCGGCAGTTCGAGCGATACCGAATGCGCGGCGACGAAGGCGTTGCGAACGGCCTATGGGATACGTTCCTTGTCATTCTCGCCGCCCCGCAACGATAGGTGGACGCGCTGCTTGCCGAGGAGAAGGATTTTCTGAACGGATATCTGACCTACGAACGGATCGTCGCCTGGCTCGTAAGCCAGGACGAAATTCGGCATGCATTCAAGATTCAGGTCTTGCGGGAGACGATCGCCGATGCCCGCGCGGGATATTCAAAGAAGCGCGACACCCGCATGACGGCCTTCCATCAGGGCGTCTATGAAATCGCGACCGCAGAATTCCCGGCCATTCGCATTGCCTGGATAGAGAAAGCGGGCCATGACGATTCGATCATCCATCTCCCCCATGCGCTGCCAGGACGGGGCGACAAAGCTCCTTTTCAAAGCCAAGATGGGCACGGCTGAAATGCGTATCGAGACGCGCGACGCGATCGGTATGGAGCGCGCTCTGGCAGCGATCATCGAGCGGAACTGGCGCACGACGCGAGCGAAAGGGTATGCGGGCGTTGAAATAGCTGTGGCTCATCTCGATCCTGCGTCCGACTTTGCAGACATTGAAGTGGATGTGCGTGACTTCTTAAGAGCACTGACTTCGCTGCAGGAGTTCCATCATCGGAACGATGTGGCAACGATAATTGAAGCAACCCGAGGCACTTGGTGAGTTAAGGCTAGTGGTTGCCGCAACAGAAGAGTCCGATTTTGGATTTTCTTTCTGCGTGTGCGCGCAAGTCTGGCGCATGTACAGGAGTATTCCTCACCGTTCGTCGATTGATCGCCACGGCGACCTCAACGGCCGCGCTGAAACTGTCGTCCCGCAGCGCTTCTCGTGAATTTCATTTGCCGAAACGCGGCTGGCGTGCCGCCCAGCGTCAGTGTCAGCTCCGACCGTTGAGCGCAACGAGCCCCGCGGTGGCCGGCAGGTCCGGACGGACGAACAGCCAGATCGGAGCGTCAAGACTTTGCATCCTCGTTGAACGGTAAGAGATTGGCGCGGACGGTTTGTCTTGCCTGTCATCTCGTGTCGAGATAGATAAAAAAGGACTGGGGATCATGCCCTGGTTGGATTTGTTCATCGCGGGCATCAGGCAGCTAAGATACTTTGTCGGCATCGTCGAAGCCGGCAGTTTCACGAAAGCAGCCGCGATACTCAACATTGCTCAAAGCGATCTAAGCCTGCATGTGCGTCAGCTGGAGGATGGCTTCGGCACCCAGCTTCTGGTTCGCGACAGGACCGGCATCAGCGTCACGGCGGCGGGAGGCAAGCTGCTTGAGCGCGCGCGGATCATCCTGAAGGAAATTCAGCTCGCTGAGGCGGAACTGACCAAAACTGTGGCTGCTCCTTCGGGGGAGGTGACCATTGGCATTCCGTCCGGAGCCTCCCGCGTCCTCAGTGGTCCCCTGCTTGAATCGGTAAGAAGCGAATTGCCAAGGATCTCGCTTAAGATGATCGAGGGCATGACAGCGCCACTGGAGGAGTGGATCGCTACCGGCCGTTTCAACCTGGCAGTCCTTTATCGCTCTGCCGAGAGCGTGGGGCCAATGACGGTGCTGGCCCGCGAGGAGTTTTGTTTAGTGGTACTGCCGGGTGAACTGCCTTTTGAAGATTCGATACCGCTCGCCGGCCTGCATGCGTTCCCGCTGGCGGTGCCCACGCGCAACAACAATGTCAGGCGTTCGGTGGCTGATGTCGTCGCCCAGCACGACTGTGTTTTGGACATAAAATTCGAAGTCGACTCCCTTTCCACGATCATCGATATGGTCATGGAAGGAAAGGCATATTCATCCTTGCCCCGTCCGCTATTCGGAAAGAGGCGTCTCAAGGCCAGGTCCGCACCGTTAAGATCATCGATCCAGTAATCACCCGTTCCGTTGTGCTTGCGGTCAACCCGAAAGATGAGCTCTCTCCAGCCGTGTCCCCGGTCCGCAAGTTGATCCCCAAGGTCGTGAAAACATTGATTGAGAGCAAGGACTGGTCAGCAACGGCTCCGGGCCTGGCTTAGAGAAACGTCAATCTGATCGAGGGTTGAGGACGTACGCGGATGTTTGGCTCTGCCAATGCCTCGTAGATCATAGCGTCACGTAAGGGGGTTATCCTATCTTACCGGCTGAAACCTCGACGACGCCTAGACCTGTTTCGCAGACCTCGGGAAAGTGAGTGGCCTGAGCTTCGGAAAGCCCCAAACAACGGTATGACGGACCATCACGGAGGCGAGGCCGCGAGGCGGTCGCGACCGACGCCAAGTGCCCGATACAATATCAAGGGGCAGACGACGCTTCCGTCGTCTGCCCCTCGCGGTGGCACCACGCCAGTATCCAAGGTGAGGCCGGCCAGATAATGTTCAGGCAGCTTATCCAAGGTGGTTGATAGCGTTCTGCGGACCGAGGGGGTTCGCGGAAATTTGCGTTACCAGTAGTCGGTGACGCACCATATAACGACAATTTGGCAAAGCCTCAGGCCTGCACTCTCTCCCGGAGCGCGAGTGCTGCAGCGACCATGTTCACGAGGGCAGGGCGGACCTCATCCCATTTGCGCGTTTTGAGGCCGCAGTCCGGGTTTACCCAAAGTTGCCGGTCGGAGAGCCGCTCGCGCGCAAGCATGAGGAGGGCCGAAATCTCGGCGACTTCCGGAACGCGCGGTGAGTGGATGTCATAGATCCCGGGACCGATTTCGTTCGGATATTTGGTGCTCGTAAAGGCGTCCAGCAGTTCCATTGCCGAGCGCGATGTCTCAATCGAAATTACATCCGCGTCCAGCTCAGCGATCGCGTCGATGATCGCGTTGAACTCCGAATAGCACATGTGAGTGTGGATCTGGGTCGCGTCCTCTACACCCGTCGAGGCCAGCCGGAAGCATTCGACCGCCCAGTCCAGATAGACTTGCCAATCGCGCTTTAGCAGCGGCAAGCCTTCGCGAAACGCCGCCTCGTCGATCTGGATTATCTTTGCGCCAGATCTTTCCAGGTCCGTCACTTCATCGCGAATGGCGAGCGCGATCTGGCGGCAGACCTCGGAGCGGGGAATGTCGTCGCGGACAAAAGACCAGTTAAGAATGGTCACAGGGCCTGTGAGCATTCCCTTGACTGGCTTTTGCGTAAGCGACTGGGAGAATTCCCACCAGCGCACCGTCATCGGATTGGGGCGCGATACGTCGCCGAAGATAATCGGGGGGCGCACGTAGCGCGAGCCATAGCTTTGCACCCAGCCATTCTGGGTAAAGGCGAAGCCGGACAGCTGCTCGCCGAAATGCTGTACCATGTCGTTTCGTTCGAACTCGCCGTGCACCAGCACGTCCAGCCCGATCTCCTCCTGCCAGCGAATGGCAGTCTTGGTCTCGTTCTGCAGGAAGCTGTCGTAGTCGAGATAGCTGAGTTCGCCCTTCCTGTGGGCGGAGCGGGCCTTGCGCACCCGAGTCGTCTGCGGGAATGATCCTATGGTGGTGGTTGGGAACGGGGGCAGGCTTAGCGTGCGGGCCTGGACCGTGGAACGCACGAGGAAAGGGTTCTTTCGTTGCTTCATGCTGTCGTCAATGCCGGCGATCCGACCTTCAACAAGCGGATCATGGACCTTTGCGGACGCTGCGCGAGCAGCGGCAGCCTCGGCGGAAGCTGTCAACTCGTCTGCCACTGAATCCCTGCCTTCGAACAGCGCCCTCGCCAGCACCACCAGTTCGTCGGTCTTCTGCGCGGCGAAGGCGAGCCACGACCTGATGGTGGCATCGAGTGCCGTCTCCATCCGAAGGTCCATGGGCACATGCAGCATCGAGCACGACGGCGCAATTTCGACGCGGTCCAAGGGCCAGCCGGCGACGATCGGCTTGATGCGGTCGAGAATGGCAGGCAGGTTCGCGCGCCAGACGTTGCGGCCATCGATCAAGCCAAGCGACAGCACCAGATCCTTAGGCGCGAGCCGACCAATCGTCTCCAACTGTTCGGGAGCGCGCGAAAGATCGAGATGCAGTCCGGCTGCGGGCAGCGAAATCGCCGTGTCGAGATTGTCACCCAGCGCACCGAAATAGGTAGCCAGCATGATCTTCAGTTCGGGCGCGGCATTTGACAGCTGCCCATAGGCAAATTCAAAGGCCGCTTGTTCGTTCGGGTTTAGATCCAGCACAAGCGCCGGCTCGTCGATCTGCACCCAATCGGCTCCCGAAAGTTTCAACCTCCGCAGGAGCTGCTCGTAGACGGGCAGAAGCCGCGGCAGCAGCGCGATGGGATTGAAACCCTCGGCAGGTGACTTCGCCAATTTGAGGAAGGTGACAGGTCCAAGGATGACTGGGCGTGTATGAATGCCGAGGGCTTTAGCCTCGAGGAAGTGATCAACCGGTTTCGTCGACGAGAGGGCAAACGTCTGATCATCGTCGAGTTCCGGCACGATGTAGTGATAGTTGGTGTCGAACCATTTGGTCATTTCCATCGCGGTCAGGGCAGGGCCAGCCGCACGCTCCTGATCAGAGTGCCCGCAGCTCCCCGTCTGGTCTTGGTCGCCGCGCGCCATGGCGAAGTAGATGTCGAGCGGGAGCTCGCCGCCACTCCAGGCGTATCGGGACGGCACCGCGCCGACCATTTCTGCAGTGTCGAGCACATGGTCGTAGAGCGAGAAGTCGTTCGACGGAATTTTCGACACACCGCGATCGCGCTGCTCTTCCCAGTTGGCGGCACGCAGCGCTTTCGCCGTTGTGAGAAGGTCGGTAGCGGAAGATTTTCCGGACCAGTAGCTTTCAAGCGCGAATTTCAGTTCTCGTCGGCGACCGAACCGCGGCACACCGAGCGTTGCCACAGGAATTTGCTGAGAGACAGTCATGCCATACCCCGATGGTTGGGGCGTGGGGACAAGAAGGCGCCTCGTAGGCCGGCACGAACGCCGGGCTGCTGCGGCCACCGAGACACCCCGCCCGTGGACAAAGTTCGTCGTGGCAGGTCTCCTGGCTCGCGGGGTCATAGCTTCTCCCCGTCTTCCCGAGGCTGTCGCCTCAGTGACATGAGTGGGGTTGGCTCACCGCTAACAGTTGCGGGGGCAGCGCCGGCCTCGCACCGGCTTCCCTCTTAGCTCCATGCGGCAGTGCCGTACGGAGAACCACGGCATGCAGACAATCACAGCAGGGAACTGTGTGTCAATACCGCATAAAGAAATGTTTATGTCATTATGTGACATTTTGGTGTTGCGCATAGGTTGCACCGAGAGCGAGTAACTGCGACCGCGCTGATCAACCGGCAATCAGGCCACGCATTGAACCGCCCGAAGCCCAGTAGACATCGAGAACTCCGGCCGGCTTGCTGTTCGAGCCCACCGCGGCCTGCCAAGTCGGCGGCGTCAATCCGATCGCCTACATGCCGGCGATCATCAATGGCCTCAGCGCCGAATCGAGGGCCCCACATCCCTGACTTCTTGAAATCCAAAGGCCAAGACACATGACGCGTCGGCAAGGTGCCTATGTCTCTTCTCAGGTCAGACGTTTTTGCCCGCATTTGGCAGATCCGGCTCTGACACGTTGCACTCATACACACGGGATCGGTTGCGGGTATTCTGCCCGCTCGAAGCGTAAAAGCGCCAAAAGGCAAAGCTTGCTCGACGCCAAAACCAAGAGATGCCGTTTCGCTTTCGCGGGTTTACCTAGAAATCTTTGACACGGACCCCACCATTTCTGGTGCGCCTGTCGTATTTCCATTGTGTGTTGCACGGTAGAGTGACTGCGTTTCGCCGCGAGCGCGGCAGAACCGCAGACGGTACGCGATCGGCCGGAGGAAATAAGGCGGCGCAGACCGTCACGCTTTTCAAACGAGACATTCTCCAGGAGGGGATCGTCATCATCTATCCGGCTGTCGGGAGGCTCGGCTGGCTGAGAGGACGAGGCAACATGCGGTCAAGAGATGAAGGGCGAGGTCGACGCCAGGCAACTGCACTGGACGTCGCCCCAAAATGGCGGGCCGGTCGCGCAGTCGAGCCGCCATCACGAGATTTTCGCGGCCGTGGCGGCTTCGCGGTCTGCTGTCCGCCGGGTGAAGCGCGCAGCAAATGAGGCCTGGTGGAGAAGCCCATGCGGCCGAAGCCAGTGCGACGATGGATAGGACATTCGATGCCTCTGAAGGACATATCGGGCCGTCGAAGAGCGCTGCGAGGCGCTGTGCTTCCTGCCGGCGCTCAACCCGACAGCTGGCTGGGCCAGTCCGAGTTGCTGCATCTCACCCCTGATGCACACCTGGAGTGTGTAGAAAGCAAAGATGTCGAGGCGGCAATTGACGGCACTACGGTGATCCCCTCGGGCGCAGAGCGGAGATGCGACTCCGCTTTCGGGATTCAGAGGGCTGCACTTTGTCGGGACGAGATTGAAACATCAGCAACCCAGCAGTCCTCAGAGGAGACTGTTGATCCCTCCTCTATACGCGCGGCATCAACGTTCCCGTCCAGTCAAGCTACGACGAGCGTGATCTGGTCAGGGGCGCCGCCACCTGCCTGTCTTGAACGGTGCCGACATAGCCTTGATCCTGCTGCCTCGGATCCTGAGATCCCTCTTTGCCCCCGCTGTTCATTGAACAGCTCGCACCGGGTGGATCTGGTCTTGCCGCCAACTAGAGCAGCCAGGCTTGCTCCGCCTCGCGGCGCAGGTTCTGCCTCGGCCTTGGGCCGATCTGCTGGATCGCCAGTCCGGCGGCCAGTGAGCCGAGGTCGCCGCAGGTCTTGAGGTCGCGGCCTTGCGTGTAGCCATGCAGGAAGCCGGCGGCGTAGAGGTCGCCGGCGCCGGTCGTGTCGACGAGTTCCCGGATCGCCGTCGCCTGGATGACCACGGTCTCGTCACCGCGCACGATGATCGATCCTTTTTCGGACCGCGTCACGGCGGCGATCCGGCAGTCCTTGCGGATCTTTGCCAGCGCCTCGTCGAAGGACGATGTCTGGTAGAGCGACTTGATCTCGTGGCTGTTGGCAAAGACGATGTCGACGGTGCCCGAGCGCATCAGGTCGAGGAACTCGTCGCGGTAGCGGTCGACGCAGAACGAATCCGACAGCGTCATCGAAACCTCGCGGCCGGCCGCGTGCGCCAGCCTGGCGGTCTGCCGGATCGCCTCCTTGGCGCGCGGCGGATCCCATAGATAGCCTTCGAAATAGGTGACCTTGGCGCCCGATGCCTTGTCGGCCTCGACATCCTCCGGTCCGAGCTCGACGCAGGCGCCGAGATAGGTGTTCATCGAGCGTTCGCCGTCGGGCGTCACGAAGATCATCGATCGCGCCGTCGGCGGTTCGCCCGTGAGCGGTTTGGTGTCGAAGGCGACGCCCTGGGCATGGATGTCATGCGCATAGATATCGCCCAGCGCATCGTTGGAGACCTTGCCGAAGAAGGCGGCACGTCCGCCGAAGGAGGCGATACCGGCCGCCGTGTTGCCGGCGCTGCCGCCGGAGGCTTCGATCGCCGGACCCATGCGGCTGTAGAGCAGTTCGGCGCGCTGCGTGTCGATCAGGTTCATCGCGCCCTTGATGATGCCGTTGGTCTCGAGGAAGTCCTCCTCGCACTGGGCGATGATGTCGACAATGGCATTGCCGATGCAAAGCACGTCATAATCCGGCATCAATGTCTCCACCAAAAACCCGAGCCGGTTTCTTGCCGCGCTGGCCCGGCGTGGGTGTGGCCAGTTGGAATGGACTTTTCGCTTCCCAATCGACTCGGCGCCGGCCCTCACGGGGCGGCGAGCCCTGCCTCGCGACGCAATTCGTCGGCTCTGTCAGTCCTCTCCCAGGTGAACTCAGGCTCTTCACGGCCGAAATGCCCGTATGTCGCTGTCTTGCGGTATATCGGGCGTAAGAGATCAAGCATCTTGATAATGCCCTTTGGTCTGAGGTCGAACAGCTCAAGAATGAGTTGCTCAATCCTTTTCTCCTGAATTCTCGCGGTCCCGAATGTATTGACCATGACGGAAACCGGACTGGCCACGCCGATCGCGTAAGCAATCTGCACCTCGCAGATGTCCGCAAGTCCCGCAGCGACGATGTTCTTCGCGACATAACGAGCCGCATAGGCAGCCGAGCGGTCAACCTTGGACGGGTCCTTGCCCGAAAAAGCGCCGCCGCCGTGGCGCCCCATCCCGCCGTAGGAATCGACGATGATCTTGCGCCCAGTGAGGCCGCAGTCGCCGCGTGGCCCACCGACTACGAACCGCCCCGTCGGGTTGACCAGAATTCGGACGCCTTCGGCGTCCAGGTGGGGCGGTAGGACTGGCTTTATGATTTCCTCAATCACGCCCTCGCGGACCGTCTCTTGGGATACCTGCTCATCGTGTTGCGTCGACACGACGATGGTGTCCAATGCGATGGGGCGCAAGCCTTCATAGCGCACCGAAACCTGGGATTTCATGTCAGGACGCAACCAACTGAGTTCTCCTGCCTTCCGCACATCCGCCTGTCTTTTTGTCAGGCAGTGGGCGAGTTGGATCGGCAAGGGCATCAGAGTATCAGTCTCGCGGCATGCGTAGCCGAACATGAGGCCCTGATCTCCAGCTCCCTGGTCGAGATCCTGCCCTTTGCCCTCGTCAACGCCTTGGCTGATGTCGGGCGACTGCTCAGTTATGGCCACAACGACGGAGCACCGCCGGCCGTCAAAACCGATGGCCTCATCATCATATCCGATATCGAGAATCGTATTGCGGGCAACTTGGCTGTAATCAACCCTTGCATTGCTGGTAATTTCGCCGGCCAGAACGACTGTCCCTGTCTTCACCAAGGCTTCACATGTCTTGACCAACGTTTCGCAAGCGACGCGCGCTTTCGGATCGAAGCGGAGCAATGCATCGAGGATTGAATCCGAGATGTTATCGGCCAACTTGTCCGGGTGGCCGGCGCCAACCGACTCGGAAGAGAACACGAACTGCCTAGCCATGAAATGCCTCGTTTCGGGTGTTAAAGTTGTCGGGGCGCTCTGCTTCAGCTGCCTTGCCGGTCGGTGATGCCCGGCACCTCGAACGCAGTGCACAGGTCGGCAACGTCCTTTCGCACCTGGGCATGGAGACCTTCGTCGTCTGGCCGCCGGAGGACGCAGTCGATGAAGCCAGCGATTTGCACCATTTCTTGGTCGCGCATACCCATGGACGTTACCGCGGGTGTCCCCAACCGAATTCCGCTTGTGAGCGCCGGATGCCGCCGGTCGCCCGGCACCATGTTGAAGTTCGTGATGATGCCGGCCTTTGCCAGTCGCTCGGCATAGGCCTTTCCGGGCAATGGTCGCTCCCGAAGATCGAGGATCAGCATGTGATTGTCAGTCCCGCCCGTGACCAGGTCATAACCTCGCTCCATGAGCCCCTTGGCGAGGGACTTGGCATTTTTGACGATCTGTTGACCGTAGCTACGGAAGGACGGGTTCGCGGCTTCCTGCAAAGCGACAGCTAGCGCAGCGATGACATTCATATGAGGCCCGCCTTGCAGTTGAGGGAAGACCGCCCGATCTAGTCGCTTGGCGAGATTGACTTTGCTATCCAGATGATAGAGCGCTTGATAGCGATCTTCATTTTTTGACAGAATGAAGCCCCCGCGGGGGCCCCGTATTGACTTGTGGGACGTGCTGCTGACGACGTCGCAATATGCTACGGGATTGGGATGCGCTCCCGCGGCGATCAGGCCACTGATGTGCGCGATGTCGGCCACGAGATAGGACTCCGCCTCCGACGCGATTTCGGCCATCGTGGCGTAGTCAAAGACACGCGGGTAAGCAGTTCCGCCGACCCAAATGAGTTTTGGCCGTTCCTGCTTGGCCGTCTCGCGCAAGCGATCATAGTCGATTTGCTGGGATTCTTCGTGGAGCCGATAGGGAACGCGTTTATAATCAGTTCCTGAGAAGTTGACCGCCCATCCATGAGTCAGATGACCGCCACTGGGAAGAGGCAAGCCCATCACTTTGTCTCCGGGGCTCAAAAGTGCGCGATAGACAGCTTGGTTCGCCGGCGAGCCGGAATAAGGTTGGACGTTAGCGTGTTCGCTGCCAAATAGCGCCTTCAGGCGTTCAATGGCGAGCTTCTCAAGCTCATCGACGATCTCGTTTCCCTCGTAATACCGGGCACCTGGGTACCCCTCGGCGTACTTGTTCGTGAAAATCGAGCCGGTCGCTTCCAGCACGGCCGAAGAGGCAAAATTCTCCGAAGCGATCAGTTTGAGCGTCGTCCGCTCCTGTCGCTCCTGCCTCAGAAGCAGTTCGTGAACGCGGCTATCAACCTCGGCCAACCGCGACGGCACACATCTGTCGGGTAGGCCAGTGCGGTCGGCGGAATTGTCCATCGAGGGATCGCGCTCCAACTTGATTGAACTATTTCACGATCAGGCAGGCAGTCCTTTAGACCGCTCGCTTTGCATCGCTTCGAGTCGCCGTAGGTCTCGTTCATGACAGCCGTCGGCGTGGGGCAGGAGATCGACCAGAAACTGAACCAGCCTACTGTCCTTGCCTCGCGTTTTGAGGTGGTATGAGCGCCACGGGTGTTGTTCGTCGCTGCAAAGAAACGAGGCTCTGGCGAGTAGCCGGACATGGTGCACAACCCGCTCGCGGCGCAGACCTAGAATTTCAGCCAGTTCACCGACAGTTAGGTCTGCATGCGCGCAAAGCCCCAGTATTCGAAGGCGATCAAGATGCGCTGCCGTGCGAAGGCGACTGACAAGTGTCATCATTGGTAAGCATCACGTCATATAGGAAAATGGGGCACTCGTCCTTCGGACCTTGTCATTGGCGTTCTCCGCATCTTGCATGCTCCCGAAAGGCCATGTCGGTTTCGACCTGCCCGACTTTACATGTCTCGACAAGCGTACCATTCACAGCGGTTTGGAGTTGCTAAGAGTCTATGAATTTCTTTGAAAGATCTGTTGCAACGCCTCGATGCGATTTGGCGACGTGCTGATCATGCGGCGACCAGGGCAACAGACACCACGATCTGCCGTTTCCTCTTAGGGTTGCCTGAAAACCCGGTTGGAGGCTCGGCCGGCGGAAACAGGACGAGGACACTGAAGCGGCCAGAAGACAGACGGATAACTACTGACCTCGGCCCCAATCTCTATCCAGTTTCGAGTTCGTTTCCAGCGTTGGATTTGCCCGGTTGGGGGGTTTGAGCGATGGGCGCGCGGTGCTGATCATCGTGCGCAGCGCTGTCTGATGTCCGCAGGGCGAACCGCGCAGTGGATGGCAGCTCGAGCCCGCATTTGGGTGGGGCGCAGCCTGGCTATGCCGTTTGCGGATTTTCTGGCAGCCGGGGCGCCTCGAGGTTGAAGCCTGGTCGGCAATGCGCGCGGGTTCGGCGTAGACGCGCCATCGATGGGGTCAGGATGGAATCGAGACCCCAGGTGCAGAACCGACCGGCTTAAAACCCTTCAAGAGCGCCATGCGCGGCCGAGCCGGCGCTGAACTGCAGGGCCAGGATGCTGCCGGTCCAGATCCTCTATCACCACACCAGGTGAGTAAGTCCCCGCCGGTGCGTAATGGAGCGGGACCTCGGCATCTGCCGTGGCCGCGGCTATTTGACCCTGTCCGCGCATAGCACAGAACAACGTCGTAGCGGCGTACGCTTGTGGCGGTGCGATGCTCGTGATGCGTGTCCAAAACCTGACAGTAACATGTCAGGTTCATTACACCTGCCATCTTAGATATTGTGGTTTTTCGACGCGCATCATGTGCTTCCCCCGGCTGAGCGCGTTGGCACGGCCTTTGCTCATTGAGATGCGGGAACATTGCGTGAGGGCTGCTTCGTCTCGCGCATAGTGTCGCGCAGCCTGTGGCAATAGCTTTGGAGAGCAACATGTCTTGCAGATAGAGCCCCGGTCGGAGGCCTGGCCGCCTGGGCAGCCCATCACGAACTTGCAGCCTTGGCATCGAAGCATCTTGCGTTGTGCCGACCATGTGGCCGCCATGCACCATCTGTTATGGATGCAGCAGAAATACAGGACTGCAAAGTTGAGGTCGTAGTTGCACTCATGAACACGCTCTAACGGGAGAGATGAGCGCACCAAAATTCGACGCGTGAGGCTGACAGAGAAGGTCCGAGTCTGATGCATCGGATCGCGCTCGACCGCGCAGGCGAAATGAACAAGCTTTGGAGGGCCCGAGGCTGTGGGAAATTCCGACCTTGTTCGTGGTTGACCGGGACCGCCGGCGCAACTTGGACTCCCAGAACGGGGCATACCCTAAAAATTGTAGGTTTCGAGTGCGGCGCAAGTAGCGGCGCAGAGCTGGATGCGCATGTTTAACGAAAATCCACGTGAGAAGTACAATCTGGTCGGCCGTCGGTTCACCGATGTGATCGCGGCTATCGATAAGATCGGAGCAGCGTTTCCGGACAGAATCGCGATTACGCATGGCGCGGCGGAACTCACCTATGGTGAGCTGCGCGTCATGTCGGCCAGCATCGCGAGCACTCTACGAGAGCGCTGCGCGGTGGGAGCGATCGTGGGCTATTGGGGTGAACGAGATCCCAATTGGGCAGCTATAGTAATCGCAATCCTGAAGGCCGGCTCGACATACTTGCCGCTCGATCCATCTTTACCCGCCTCACGCACTTCATTCATTCTCGAGCAGAGTGGATGCACTCTGATTATCGGGAAAGAGCGACCGGAGACCCTTGGCGTGCTTCAACAAAACAGCCATGGCAATCGAGAATTCATGGCGGTGCAGACCGCGTTAACAGGGGACAGTGCCGCTTCCGTGATGCCCTCATCGGCTGAACGCGGCCTGGCTTACATCTTGTTTACGTCCGGTTCGACGGGTTGGCCAAAAGGTGTGATGGTCGAGCGCGCTGGACTAAACAACCATTTGACGGCCAAGATCGATGCGCTCGAGCTGACCGAAAAGGACTGCATCGCTCAAACTGCTTCGCATTGCTTTGACATCTCGCTGTGGCAGCTCTTGGCAGGCCTATGCGTTGGAAGCCGCGTCGCGATTATCGACGATGCGACGCTTAGATCTCCGATCGCTCTTCTCAAGGCGCTCGGGGAACAGGGCGTCACAATTGTTCAATTTGTCCCATCGGTGCTTGCCATATTTGTTGACTCTCTGCAGACACTCCCGGTCGACGAGCGACCCCTCAGTGCCTTGCGCATGATCTCCACGGTCGGCGAGCCGCTGACGCCTGCCTTGGCGCGCGCGTGGTTGGCACTGTATCCCCAAGTCCCAATTCTCAATCACTATGGCCCGACAGAATGTGCTGACGGGGTTACACACCATGTGGTTTCTATCCCGCCGGGTACAGCTGACGCCTATGTACCGATCGGTCGGTCGATCTCCAATCTTGAAGTCTATGTCGCCGATGGATGGCGGCCGTGCAGGACGGGCGAAGTCGGCGAGATCTGTGTCAGCGGAGTCGGTGTCGCTGCTGGCTACATCAACGATAGCGCGCGTACCAAAGATGCTTTTTTTCCAAACCCGTTCTCCAGCCATCCATCCCATCGGCGCCTTTATAAAACTGGTGATCTCGGACGCTTCAGAGCTGACGGGCTGCTGGAATGTCTTGGCAGACGAGATCGCCAGGTCAAGATTCGCGGGCACCGGGTCGAGCTTGGAGAGATCGAGTCTCGTCTCTGCGCCCATCCTTCGGTTAGTGGCGCCGTCGCCATAGCACCCGTCAATAAAGGCGTGAAGCTTACAGCAAGAGACATAACCAAGGCCGACGGAAGCAACAGGCCAAGACGGATAGTGGCCTACGTGTCGGCCTCTCCCGAAGTCTTGGAAAGCGAACTCCGAAGCTTTGTTGCCGAAATGCTTCCTGCCTACATGGTCCCGGACCGAATCATTCATGTCGATCGCATTCCAATTACCAGAAACGGGAAAGTCGACTTTGCAGCTTTGCCGGACGCCACAACTATTCGCCCTCAGCTGCTGAGTTCCTTCGAGGAACCAAAGACGGAACTCGAAACCAAGCTGCGAGATATCTGGTCCAGCGTTCTTCGCATCAAAGGTATCGGCGTGAACGACCGGTTTATGGACCTTGGCGGGGATTCACTGCGGGCGATGCTTGTACTAGCCCGGCTGCAGAGGCAGTTCGGGGCGAAGATGGATTTCAGGCTGGTGCTAAATGGGACCGTCAGGTCGCTGGCAGCATCGCTGTCAAGTCGATCGGAAACCACGCACAACATGCCTCCCGCGGGCCAGAAGCACGGACGGTCAACGCTGACACGGGTGCAGGAACACCTGTGGTTCCTCTGGCAGCTCGATCCGGACGCGAGGAACTACATCATTCAAGGCGGCCTGCGCATACGAGGAGCAATCGATCCCACTGCCTTCAATGAAGCTTGGATCGATGTCGTCGGGGCTCACGACGCGCTCTCGGCTCGTTTCAGCGACGACGACGGGCCTGTCCAGATTTTTGACAATCCGCACCCCAACTTAGAATTGGTTCACGCTGATCACCTTACGCCAAAAGAGGCTGAGGCGCTTGTGGCGGAGATGCGGCAGACCGAGCTCAATGACGCCTTTGATCTCAGCCAGGGCCGTTTGTTTCGTGCGCGCATGATCCGCTTTGCCCCAGATGATCATCTAATACTGATAACCGCGCACGAAATCATTATAGATGCCTGGTCAATCTCGATCCTGCTCAGAGACCTGCGAACGAGATACTCCAATGCTTCCCCGTTTTCTCCGCAGCATCGTGTGTCACTCTCGGCCTATGCGCACTGGGAAGCTGTACACGTTACACCGGAATCGCTGGTCGAGCAGCAGCGCTATTGGCGTGGGCAGATTGGCGACAACCCGCCCGCGCTTTTGCTAGGGAGCGATCGACCCCGGCCGAAAGGAAATTCCTACCGCGGGGCCTCGCATGCGGCTCCGCTTGGTGAAGAACTGTCGGATCAAGTGAGGCGTTTTGCTCATCGGCACAGGTGCACCACATCCACGATGCTGTTGGCATGCTTTAAGCTGCTGTTGCGGATGTATAGCGGTCAGGACGATGTCATTGTCGGTATACCGCACGTCGTGCGTGACCAAACAGGCACCGAGGAGATCGTTGGTTTCTTCCTCAATATGCTGCCAATCCGAACCACGATCGATGTCAACAAGTCCTTTGTGGCTCACGTGACGCGTGTGCAAACCCTTGTCAGCGATGCCATCGCGAATTCGGCGTATCCTTTCAGTTGGATGGTGAGGGACGCCCGATTGTACCGCGAAGCTGGTCGATCTCCGATCTTCCAGGTCATGTTCAATATGTACTCCGAACCCCAGGAGCCGCCGGCCGGACGCGATTTGGATCTGACGTTTCGTGAGTATGACACAGGTTATGTAAAGTTCGACCTTACCCTATATGCGCAAGACCAGGGCGATGAGATCGCGCTGCAACTGGCATATGCAGAAGACATTTTTTCAGGTGAGCTGATCGCTCGCATGGCCGCCAACCTTCGCCAGCTTATTGCTGCCTGTGTCGATAGTCCTGCTGAGCCGATAGTCGCCCTGGACTGCCTGTGCCCCTCGGAGGTCGCCATGCTGGACGCGCTCAAGGGCCCCGAACAGGTATACGAGAACGAGCCTTCGCTCGTGCAGGCCTTCAATCACGTCAGCGCAAAGAACGACCGGGTGGCGTATTTCGGCGAGTTCGGAGAAGTCACGTTCGGCCAACTGCGCGAGCGCATGGCGGCGATCCAGTCCGCTCTGCGTACCTGCGAGGTAGGGCAGGGCGACATGGTCGCCATGCTGATCGATCGGTCACCAGATGTGGCCGCTACAACTTTGGCCATCCGAGCCGTGCAGGCGACTGTCGTGCCTATATCGCCAGATTACCCGAAGGAACGGATCAGCCACATCATCAGAGATAGCCGTGCCAAGCTGCTGATCCACGCCCGCGCGGATGAAGAGATCGATTTCGGTGTCCCGTCCGTTAGCGTGTCTTCCCTGCAGGCCAGATCCTGCCCCACTCGGGCGTCGCACCGCGAGGTGGTGCGGCCTGATAAGGACGCAGCGAGCCTGATTTACACGTCATCCTCCACGGGTAAAGCGAAAGGCGTGCTCATACCCGAGACAGCAATACTCAATCGACTGAACTGGATGTGGCGATGCTTTCCGTTTGATGACGCCGAGGTGGCAGTCGTTCAGAAGTCGGGGGCACTTGTTGCAGCAGCATGGGAGTATCTTGGAGGCCTCCTGAGAGGCATCCCGACGCTGATCCTGACCGATGAATATTTGCTCGACCCCGACCTCTTGTTGAGCGCCTTGACGAAGCATCGCGTAACCCGATTGTTCGCCTCCCCACCCATTCTGTCCGGTCTGATCGCCTCCCAAAAGCGACATGCGCAGGCGACCAGCTTGCGCCTGGTCACAAGCAGTGCTGAACCAATGCCGCCATCGCTTCCTTCTCGTTGGCGAGAGTGCTTTCCGGATGTGCCGTTATGGAATTTTTATGGCGCAACGGAATGCGCGTCTAATGCGGCAGTCTATGCAACATCGGGGACCGACGATGGCTCTAAAGTTGTGCCTGTGGGGCGCCCAATCGACAATGTGAAAATCTACGTGCTCAATGCGCAGCTTGAGCGGGTCCCCGTCGGGGTAGCAGGCGAACTCTGCGTCGCGGGACGCTGCCTAAGCACCGGGTACTGGCGGGACCGCAAGCGAACGAAGCAAAGTTTCGTGGCCAATCCATTCGATGACGGCCAATACGGCCTTCTTTATCGCAGTGGCGATGTCGCTCGTGTCACAGCCGAAGGTCTTCTGGAGATTTGCGGTCGGTCGGACAACCAAATCAAGCTCCGTGGTTTCCGAATCGAGTTGGAGGAAATCGAAACCGCCCTTGAAGCGCATCCTGGAATTGCGAGGGCCACGGCAATCGTTCGGGGAGCGGACGAAAATCGGCGACTGGTGGCCATCGTGGTCCTAACCGACGACAGCCTTACCTCGCTAGATGTGGTGAATCACCTACGGCAGGAATTGCCACCTTACATGATACCATCCGAGTTTCGCACCGTGGACCACATGCCACTCACGGCGAGCGGGAAAATAGATCGTTGCCGTCTCTCATCTGTCCGGTCGCGCGAGCTTCGGGGTGTGCAATCCCCTGAGCCGAGCACGCAACGGGAGCGACTTCTCGCCGGGATTTGGCAGGAATTGTTGAGCGTCAAATCCATCGGGATCGATGACAGTTTCTTTGATATTGGCGGAAACTCTCTTCTGAGCGTGCGTTGCGTTACATTAGCGCGTAAAGCCGGGCTGAGCTTGACCGTCGCCCAACTGTACAGAACACCGACCATTCGGGAATTGGCCAAGGAGATCGCAGCGGCCACGACGAACTCTGCCAATGAGCTCCCCGCTGGGCCGATGCGAGTGACTCCTGGCGTCTCCTCTTGGAATAGCCTTGTCGGTTTAGGCGAGCACTACAACATAGGCGACCTCTTCTTCCTGCCCGCCGGTCTTTTGAATCTATCAATCCTCGAAGGCGCCCTTGCTCATGTCATTGGCCGGAACGAAGGACTGAGACTTCGAATAGTCCAAACCGAGAACGGCCTGTCGCAGGCAATCGGACCGGTACCAAATCCGCTCGTGGAAGAAATAGATCTGGTCGGCATGACCACGGCAGAACAGCTGACGATCATGGAAGGCGCCTGCGCAGAGCGTCAAACCAGCTTTCGGTTTGATGGCGAATCCCTTCTTGTCAGGCTTTCAGCCTTCCGGACATCAGAGCGCGGCGATTACTATCTGCTTGTTTTGATGCATCACTTCGTGGTGGACGGGACTGGATACCGACTGTTCCTCAATGCACTGGAAACAGCCTACAATACGCTAGCCGCAGGCGGCCCCATTGCGGATCAAGGGACGACGTCTCTCTCTCACTGGCTGGAGCGATTGGGCCATTACGCAGATAGCGAGGCGCCAACCGAACTCGAATATTGGGAGGGGATTCGATATGATCTGCTCGATCTGCATGTGAGCGATAGCGGATCGGGCACAGCGGAATTTTTGGATGAAACTGCCAGAAGGCTCCATTATGCACGGCTGGAGGGGTTGTTAAATGAAGAATATTGCAGGCCATTTTGGCAGGATCAGGCCAAATATTGCGTAACGCTCGGCGAGAAGGAGACGGCCAGACTTCTCAATGTCTCGGCGACGTCTGCACAATGCGAGGATTTTGATATAGTCCTTTCGGCCCTGTCAGGGGCATTTGGCCGCGCATTCGGGAATTACTCGCTTTGGATCGACAGCCTCACATCGACCAGAGGTGAATTGTTCGACGACATCGATCCATCTCAGATCATCGGATTTGTCGGCGAACTGGTTCCGCTTCCCTTATATCTGACAGGGAAGGACACCCCTCAAGATCGCGCTCGTTCGATATATCGGCAGCGCAACGCGCTGCCGCGCCGGGGGATCGGTTTTCGGGCGATGAAGTTCTTGAACCGGGATCCGGCAGTGCGCAAGCGCATCGACCAATTGCCGTTGCCTAGGATCGGACTGAACTATCGAGCACGACTGCAACACCATTATCGACGGCGTCTGTTAGACAGAGATCCGCACTCGCTTTGGATCGGCGAAAATATGAAACAATCCGCCATGAACTACCTCTTCTGGTTCAATGTCGGATACGAAGCTGGCGAGCTGCAGATTGAAGTGAGATACGATCCAAGACAGGTTGGCTATGGAACGACCCGCAACCTGTGCACAATCTTGCACCAGGAACTGCTCCAGATAATCAACACATCTGCAGTAGCCGGTCGTTCGGCCGACTATAAGCCGGTGCGAGGTGATGAACAGGGCAATCGGAAGCATGGCCGCACCGGAAAAGCGCATTGATCTGTCGGACGAAAAACTTTCCCGCCTCATCGTCCGACTCGCCATTCCTTCAATTATTGGCTTGTCGATCAATGCGCTGCAGCAGTTCGTCAACGCGATCTTTGTAGGCACGCTTGGGGCCCAGGCTATCGCCGCCGTCAGCATGACTTTTCCGATAGTTGTCCTCCTCTTGGCAATCGGACAGGGTATCGGCGTTGGCACGGCGTCATTCGTGTCTAGTAATCTTGGCGCGGGCAGGTCGCTTGAGGCGAACCGAGGCGCGAGCTTGGCACTCGCTCTCGCGATTCCGATCGGATTGGCGCTTACTGTCGGTCTGCTCCTGAATCTGCGCGAGCTTCTCGCTTTGCTGGGCACCAGTGCGACAATCATGCCGGCCGCGCTCGAGTACGCTTCGACGCTGCTGTTAGGCTACACTCTCATGCTGCTGAACGTGGTCAATGGGTTCATCGTAAGGGCCGAGGGCAATACACGTTTCAGCATGTGGACCATGATCACGGCCTTCGCGCTGAATGCCGTGCTCGACCCCATCTTCATTTTTTCGCTCGGTCTGGGCGTTCGAGGAGCGGCGTTCGCGACGCTGTTGTCCCAGATCGCCGCCATCAGCCTCTACGTGGCGTATTTTCTGAAGAGGCGTGGGCGTGTCCGTGTCGGAACTTCTTACGTTAGCTTTAGGATGGGTCGCATCAAACAGATCGCGGCCGTTGGAGCGCCGGCAACCATCACCAGTATTTTGTCTGCCGTTGCATTCATGCTCTTCTACCGCGCCGCCGCGCCATTTGGTGACGCTTCAGTTGCCGCTGTGGGAATAGCCACGCGATTGTCAACGATCGGGGCGCTCCCAATTATAGGCTTCTGCATGGGCTCTCAGGCGGTGCTTGGTTTCGGTTGGGGAGCACAGGATTTCGCCCGGGTTGAGAAGGCCGCCAAGTTCATGCTTTCCATAGCCGTCGCATTTTCAGTCAGCTTTTCCGCCGTGGTCCTGATTTTTGCTCGACCAGTGGTTTCGCTTTTCAGCGATAACGTGGATGTAATCGATATCGCCGCCTCTGCCTGTGTTGTTTTTCACCTTTTCTTCGGCCTCTTTGGCGTTCAGCACGTTACGATCACCCTGCTTCAGTCATTGGGGAGAGTGCGGCTTGGCGCCGTCGTTTCCCTAGCCAGGCAAGGCTATCTTTTCATACCTGCCATACTGCTGTTTCCAGCTGTTTGGGGCTTTGACGGACTGCTGGCGAGCCAGGCGGTTGCCGAGTTGCTGGCGGGGCTGATTGCTCTGTTTGTAATTCGCGGTCAGATCGGCGTTCTGAAGAATGCCCTCGCTGAGCTGGAGGATCGGGTCGAGGCTAAAGGGCTGACATGAAGAGCGATCATATCGGTTCTGCCTCAAATGGTGGTTGAAGAACCTGATCCAGTACAAGACCGCTCCGTACGGGCACGCCAATGATCACTCCGTCAACAGGGCGAGGACAAAGCACGGAAGTGGACCGCAGCGCGCTAAGCCGCCAAACAACGGAGTCATGGTCGAGAAAGCGAGGACATCTGGATACGTTGCTCCCCCCATATGTTGCTGTGCAAACCTGTCGAGCAGCGAATGTCGGCAGTGTGCCGGTGATGGCCGAAGAAGAGAGTGCAATCGCCACCGCGGCCGAAAGCAGAAGACGTGAATTCTCGCTCGGGCGCGCCTGCGCCAGAGCGGCATTGTCCAAGCTCGGCGTTCCTCCTTGCGCAATCCCAAGGGGACCTGACCGTGAGCCGCTTTGGCCACCTGGTGTGGTTGGCAGCATAACACATTGTGCTGGATTCTATGCTGCCGCCGTCGCTCGCCATGAAGACTGCGCTGCGCTTGGAATTGATGCAGAAGTCGACGAGGAGTTGCCGTCGGGCGTATTGGAGCTCGTCTCGGTTGACGAGGAACGAAATTGGCTGGCCAACGCATCCGGCCGCCTCAAGTGGGACCGGTTGCTTTTCAGTGCCAAGGAAAGCATCTTCAAGGCATGGTTCCCGCTCACACGTGAATGGCTGGGCTTCGAGGATGCCGTGGTCGCTATCATGCCCGACGAAGGCAAATTTCGTGCTCGCCTCCCTCACACATTCCGGCCGGCCAGAGGTCGTGCATGGGAGCTTCGCGGCCGGTTCATCATTGCCGATGGACTGATCCTCACGGCCGTCTTCGTTCCGGCGCTCAATCCGCTGTTGCGTTTTCCAGCCGCCGGACGCTAGGTGAGATACGTCCGGATTTGACGGGTGAACTCCGAAGCCGGCGGTTCTGCTGCGGGAGGTACTCTCAGCCCGCTCATCGCAGTCTGTCTGTCCGCTACATTTCGGATAAACCAGTCATAAGTTTTGGCAATTCCCACCTCGATGGATGTTTTAGGGCGCCACCCCATCCCTAGCAGTTTTTCGCTGGATATAAGCTTTCTCGGCGTTCCGTCCGGCTTGGAGACATCAAGTTCTATCTCGCCTTGAAAGCCGACGACATCGCAAACGACTCGCACAAGCTCAAGAATAGTCATGTCGCTGCCGAACCCTACGTTAATGTGCTCTGCCTCAGAGTAATGTTTAAGCAGGAAAATCAAGGCGTCGGCACAATCTTCACAGTACAAGAACTCCCGACGGGGTGTTCCGCTTCCCCATACACACATCCGATCTAGGTTTTTGACCTTTGCATCGTGTGCCTTGCGTATTAATGCCGGCAGAACATGTCCTAAGCTAAGATCGAAATTATCGCGAGGACCATAGAGGTTCGTCGGCATGGCCGAGATGAAGTCCACGCCATATTGTATGCGGTAGGCCTGACACAACTTAATGCCGGCGATCTTTGCGATTGCGTACCATTCGTTCGTCGGCTCAAGCGGACCAGTCAGGAGCGCGTCTTCTTTGATGGGTTGCGAGGCGTACTTCGGATAAATGCAACTCGATCCCAGAAAAACAAGCTTCTCAACGCCATTTCGAAACGAGGCGTCGATGACATTGGCCTCCATTATCAGGTTCTGGTAGATGAAATCGGCGGGCATGGTCGAGTTTGCCAGGATACCGCCAACCCTCGCCGCAGCCATTACGACGGCGTCCGGTTTTTCTTTTGACAGAAATTGCAGAACGGCCTCTTGCCGCGTTAGATCAAGGGTTTGTCTATCCGCAACAATGACGTCGCAATCTTCTGAAGCAAGCGACTGTACTATGGCGCTGCCGACCATACCTCGGTGTCCTGCAACCCAAACTCGTTTCCCGCTCAGCGAGTACATCAAATCCGACCCCCAGAGTGTGACGTGCCGTTCATTAACTTCAGATCTTCCCTGGCCATTTCGCGGACAAGCTCCCTTACGCTCGTCTCGTGTCTCCAGCCCAGGACCTGCTGGGCTTTGGTCGGATCGCCTAGGAGAAGATCTACCTCTGTCGGTCTGAAATAACGCGGATCCACCGCCACGATGCACTTGCCTGTGGCGGCATCAATACCTCGTTCCTCGATGCCTTCTCCCAGCCATTCAATCGTCATTCCGACTTCGTCGAATGCCCATTCCACAAACGTGCGGACAGATGTCGTCACGCCCGTGGCCAGGACATAGTCGTCAGGGCTATCTTGCTGACACATCATCCACATGCCGCGCACATACTCGCGAGCGTGGCCCCAATCACGTTGAGCGTCGAGATTGCCGAGGTAAAGCACTTCCTGTTTGCCCACGCTGATTGCTGCCGCGGCCCGCGTAATCTTGCGCGTGACAAATGTTTCACCACGAAGTGGGCTTTCGTGATTGAAAAGAATACCGTTGGATGCGTGGATGCCGTAAGCCTCTCTATAATTTACGACAGTCCAGTATGCGTAGAGTTTAGCGGCAGCGTAAGGTGAACGTGGGTAGAACGGTGTTTTTTCGTTTTGGGGGACCTGTTGAACCAACCCATATAACTCTGAAGATGACGCCTGGTAAAACCGCGTCCGATTGCTCAATCCAAGAATTCGGATAGCTTCCAGCATGCGCAATGTACCTAGCGCATCCGCGTTTGCGGTGTATTCAGGCGTCTCGAAGCTTACCTGGACGTGGCTTTGCGCGGCAAGGTTGTAGATTTCATCCGGTTGGGCTTGCTGAATAATGCGCAGCAAATTGGTTGCATCCGTCATATCTCCATAGTGGAGAAAAAGTCTGGCCTCAGGGTCGTGCGGATCCTGATAAATGTGCTCAATTCGTCCGGTGTTGAATGATGATGAACGACGCTTTATGCCGTGGACTATGTAGCCTTTGTCCAACAGCAGTTCCGCAAGGTATGCCCCATCCTGTCCCGTTATGCCCGTTATCAAAGCTGTTTTTTGGTTTGCCACCTTCGAAATCTCCGATGTGTTTGCTTGGCGCGAGGCGTTTGGGTGACTGCCCGGGTTCTCCAGCGAGATCATCCCTCGTTGGCGCAGATCATCAGACGGCGCCAGCGGTACGCCATGCGCAATGGGAGTGCCGCCACACTGTCGCGCTTGGTGCGTTTTGACGTCGGCGGCCGAACATTATGACTTGGGCCCGCATCCCGTGGAACGCACCTAATGGCCCCATGCCGGTTCCTTGCATTCGCTGAATGGCCGCCATGGCGCGTCTCGGCTGGGACCAGAGATTTGACTGTTTTCTATCAAAATCAGACGTCTTGGGTCCTTCAGATCGAACTCAATTACCCGGGGGACGAAAAGGCGCGCATATCGGCTAAACGCGCTGGTCGGGGGAAAACGAATGACGGTGTCGCAGCGCCCGAGAAGATACATCTCAACGAGGGCGGAAATTCCGCCGTCAACGCCTTGTGCTGCAGTGTGTAAAGGGCCCGCCTGGTCGGATCGGAAACGTTTGGAGACGGTGAGAAGATCGGGAAACCTTGCCGACACCTGATCCAGGACCTGCTCGCTGTCCGTGCACAAGAACACCCGGACCGGCCTTGAGTGCGGTAACGCTTTAGCTTCATCAATCGCAGTGCACACTTGGCGAACGGCGAGCTCCGGGTCACCCCAGTAGGGGGCATGGTCCATTATGTCTTCACCGTTACCATGCCGAACATGAACTCCGATTATGCTGTGTCCCTCAAAACGCTCCTGATAGATGTCGTCTATACGTGATTGAATTTCGGGCCGGAGCTTGACACTCTGGAACACCTGCCGCTCGGCATCCTCATCACAACGCCACATCAAACAAGCGTCACACACGACCGTGTTCGCTTCGACATCCTGCTCAGCCTTGAAGAGATCGCTTAATTCCTCGCGCTCTTGGAAAATCAGCTCATCTGGACGGTAAACGCAGTCGAGCGATGACCTATTCCACGAGGCTGGGAAGAATGGTCCCGGGAAGGAAAAATCATTGATCCCGTCGTCGCAAACAACCGATACGCCAGCGATGTCTTTGATCGGCTGGAAGAACACCGGAAAGGCATTTGTGAAGGGTTGATTGAGATAGCAGGATCCGCGCCAGTCGATGGCTAGCGTTCGTCCCGACCGCCGAGCGTAGTGCCAGGCCGCGGCCAGCGACCACAAACAGTCACCGAAACCCGTACGCCTGCGAGAGACGACAAACCGGCGCTTCAATCCGCTGACCTGCATTGTTCATAGTCTCGTTTCAGAGAAGAAAACGAAGTTGCATCTGACGTTTCCGATCACAGGTCGACCGCGACCTCGGGCACCTGTGAGTCCCCGTTGTACTGCGACGTAAGCGGAAGAGCTTCCTCAGCTCTGCCCGCCCTTATCGCGCCGCTCGCAGATATTGACGCCGATGCACTCGCTTCCGGACAAATTTAGCGTGTTCTAATGGGCCTAGGCGGAATTTGTAAAATTGATTGTGTGTATGGGTTTTATCCATGTGGTGGATACCATCGGAAATGCCTTTGACGACGGGCTAACCCTGCATTCCCGCGACTTGCTCCGAGTCACGAGACATTCACGGTTTGGATAAAAATGATCCAAAGAATCAATTTTACCGGCCGCGTGGAGAGCTATTAGAAGATGCTGAATTAGTCTGATTGCACCGGCCCCAAAGTCGGGGCGGTGCCAGGAGCACGCATATGCAGGTCCGGTGGACACGGTGCTGGGAGAGCGAGTTAGAACTCTCCGACCACACAGAGCTTTGTGAGTTTTTTCGAGCGACCTATGGGCCGACGGGTGCCTTTAACGCAAAACCATTTGAGAATGGTCGCAGCTGGGCCGGAGCACGGCCCGAGCTGCGTATCGTCGGCTACGACTCGCGCGGTGTGGCGGCTCACATTGGAGTATTACGCCGCTTTATCAAAGTTGGTGAGACTGACCTATTGGTGGGCGAACTAGGACTGTGGGGAGTCCGCCCAGACCTGGAAGGGCGTGGACTCGCTCATTCGATGCGGGCGTTGGTCCCTTCACTTCGGCAGCTTGGCGTTCCATTTCTGTTCGGCACTGTGCGGCACGCTCTCTTCAAGCGTGTTGCTAGGCTCTGCCAAGACGGTCTGGCGACCATCCTTCCGGACGTTCGCGTCCGCTCCACCCTCGCAGATGTGTACCTCGACCTGCCCCCCACGCGGTTCGAGGAGCAACTCGTTGTTGTTTTTCCGATCGGACGTCCAATGAGCGAGTGGCCCACCGGAACGTTCATTGACAGGAATGGTCCAGAGCTGTGAAACAACCGAATTGCAAATCCGAAATGCCGCTTCTCTCCGTCGATGGCGCCGAAGATCGTAGCGTTTACCTGACGTTCGACGATGGCCCAGATCCGCTCTCCACTCCTGAGATTCTGGACCTGCTGGCGAAACACCGTGTGTCGGCGACTTTCTTTGTCATTGGTGCTTACGCGAAAGACCGACCGGAACTCATCCGACGTATGGTTGCCGAAGGGCACGAGGTCGCTAACCACACGATGACTCATTTGGACCTGTCTACATGCGGTCTCGGTGAAATAGAACACGAAATACTTGAGGCAAACAGTGCGATCCGGATGGCATGCCCCCGCGCCTCGGTCCGACACATGCGAGCGCCATTTGGAGCCTGGACAGAAGAAGTACTTGCTGCCTCGGCCAAGGCCGAAATGGCGCCCGTGCACTGGTCGGTGGATCCTCGCGACTGGTCTCGCCCCGGGGTCGATGCCATTGTCGATTCAGTCTTGGCGTCGGTCCGCCCCGGCGCGATCGTCCTTCTGCACGACGGATGCCCTCCCGGCGAGTCGGAGCCGGGCACTCATGGCAGCCTACGCGATCAGACGGTCGAGGCGCTATCTCGCATAATCCCAGCGTTGCAGCTTCGCGGATTTTCAATCCGCTCGCTTGCTCAGCATCATTAACGAACGGTATTCCATGGATCTGCTCGGCACCACCAGCAGTGTGGCCATTGCTTTATATGCGCTGCTCTCGACTGCTTACAAAGGCATGCAAGCCATTTATGCCTTGCCACCGAACTTGTCATCTGCGCCTGGGAGTGCCGCCGCTTCCGACATGCTGCCGAGCGTGGATGTCATTGTGCCGAGCTACAATGAGGAGCCGCGGACGCTTTGTGCTTGCTTGGCCTCCATTGCGGATCAAGATTATAAGGGAGAGGTGCGGGTCTATGTAGTCGATGACGGTTCTGCCAATCGGGATGCCGTCGTATCCGTGCAGGCGCATTATGCGCATAACCCGAAGTTTCACTTCATTTTACTGCCAAAGAACGTCGGAAAGCGTAAAGCGCAGATTGCCGCGATACGACGTTCGTCGGGAGATTTGGTGCTCAACGTGGACTCGGATACCACAATCGCGTCCGACGTCGTTTCCAGACTTGTCCTGAAGATGAAGGATCCCGCGATAGGCGCGGCAATGGGTCAGCTCGTGGCTAGCAATCGCAGCGACACTTGGCTGACACGATTGATCGATATGGAGTATTGGCTTGCTTGCAACGAGGAGCGTGCGGCGCAGGCTCGCTTCGGCGCTGTAATGTGTTGCTGTGGCCCCTGTGCCATGTACCGCCGGTCCGCGCTCCTTTTGCTGCTCGATCAATACGAGACGCAATTCTTTAGGGGCAAGCCAAGCGACTTCGGCGAGGATCGCCATCTCACGATCCTTATGCTGAAGGCAGGCTTTCAAACGGAGTACGTCCCCGACGCCATCGCGGCCACCGTTGTTCCAAATAGGCTAAAACCGTATCTGCGCCAACAACTGCGCTGGGCAAGGAGTACGTTCCGGGACACCTTGCTTGGGCTGCGTCTGCTATCTGGTCTCGATCGCTATCTGACGCTGGACGTGATCGGACAGAACCTTGGTCCGCTGCTTCTCGCCCTCTCGGTGCTGACGGGGCTCGCACAATTGGCACTGACCGCCACGGTTCCCTGGTCGACAATCCTCATGATTGGATCCATGACCGCGATACGCTGCAGCGTAGTGGCCCTGCGAGCGGGCCAACTTCGATTTCTCGCGTTCTCGCTGCACACACTCATCAACATCTTTCTCTTACTTCCCTTGAAAGCCTATGCGTTGTGTACATTGAGCAACAGCGATTGGTTGTCGCGCGGACCCGCGACCAGCGTAGCCGATAGTGATGAGAAACTGAACGTCCTTCAAACGCAAAGGCTGGCGGTGCCTCAGGGCCCTCGAAGTGACGGGTGATACTTGCGTTACTCTAGATGGACGAGCTTGAGTCGGGGCATGAATTTACTGCATCAGAAATCGATCGCGGATGGTCGGTCCCGGTGCGGTCCCAATCGGCTCGAGCAGGAGAACGACGGGCGTATAGATGCAGAACATTCTCCAGCTGACTGTGTTTCAGTCCCGGCGATTAATCTTGCGGGGGTAAGAAAGTCATATGGCGGCAGGTCCGTTGTCGACGGGCTCTCGTTCACGGTTGCGGCCGGGGAGTGCTTCGGTCTGCTGGGGCCGAACGGGGCGGGGAAAAGCACAATCGTGCGTATGGTCCTCGGCATGACACCGCCTCACGCAGGCAGCATCGCTGTGCTCGGAGTACCTGTGCCAGAAAGGGCTCGCCTGGCACGCAGCGGCATCGGCGTGGTAGCGCAGTTCGACAACCTTGATCTGGAATTCACGGTGCGCGAGAACCTGATGATGTTCGGTCGTTACTTCGGCATGAGCACGCGCGAGATCGAAGCAGTCATCCCATCTCTGCTCGATTTCGCGCGCCTCGAGAGCAAAGCGAACTCGCGCGTTGCGGATCTGTCTGGCGGCATGAAGCGGCGCCTGATGCTTGCGCGTGCACTCATCAATGACCCACAGCTCCTGATACTGGACGAGCCGACTACTGGTCTCGACACGCACGCGCGCCACTTGATCTGGGAACGGTTACGGCACCTGTTGGCACGCGGCAAAACGATTCTCCTGACGACCCATTTCATGGATGAGGCAGAGCGGCTGTGCGATCGATTGTGCATCCTTGAAGAAGGGCGCAAGATTATTGAAGGTCGGCCTCATGTGCTGATTGAGGAGCAGATCGGCTGTCAGGTAGTTGAGATATACGGTGGTAACCCGGGTGAGCTGAGTACGCTGGTCAGGCCTTATGTTCGGCGCTTGGAGGTGAGCGGAGAGACCCTCTTCTGCTATGCGACCAATCCGGATCAGGTCCGCGCACAACTTCGTGAGCGGCCCGGCCTGCGGCTTCTAGAGCGGCCGCCCAATCTTGAGGATGTCTTTTTGCGGCTGACTGGTCGGGAAATGAGGGATTAGACGGATGTGGGAACGTTATGCGACGGCTCTGCCCGCCAATGGGTGGAACTGGATTGCGGTATGGCGTCGCAATTATCTGGCGTGGAAGAAGGTTGCACTTGCTTCAATTCTCGGCAGCCTTGCCGATCCAATGATCTACTTCTTTGGCCTGGGCACCGGCTTCGGAATAATGGTAGGGCATGTTGAGGGTACATCGTACATCGCCTTTCTGGCAGCGGGCATGGTCGCCGCAAGCGCGATGACTGCGTCGACCTTCGAAACGCTTTATGCGGTCTACGGTCGTATGGGCGGAACCTGGGAAGCGATCCTGTGTACACAACTTTCTCTTGGCGATATCGTTCTAGGTGAATTGGCGTGGGCAGCCACCAAGGCCCTTGTGGCCGGTATAGGAATTACTGTTGTTGCTGCCATGCTAGGCTATGCGCAATGGGCGTCCGTCCTCTGTGCCTTGCCATTTATCGCGCTTACGGGCTTTGCCTTCGCGAGCTTAGCCATGATTGTCACGGCCCTTGCACCCAGCTACGACTATTTCATATTCTACCAGACCCTTGTCGTCACCCCGATGCTGTTCTTGTCCGGCGCGCTCTTTCCGCTCACGCAACAACCCGACTCAATTCAGCGGCTGTCGCGTTTCTTGCCGCTGTCACATTCCATCGATCTCATTCGTCCGACGCTGCTTGGACGCTCGGTTGAAAGCGTCGGCCTGCACATCGGCGCGCTTTGCATCTACATAGTAATTCCGTTCATCCTGTCGCTGGGCTTGCTTCATAGGCGGCTGATGCGCTGACCAACGTTCGCATATCCGACCTGTATCGTCTGGATAGGTACTCCGAAGCATTTAGGCTGTAGATCTTGATCCAGCTTGTCGGTGGTCCGGAAAATCCCCGCGTCACTCCCAAAGGATACAGCGGCGTCAAAGCGCCGATCGGCATCAAGCGCATTTGCCGGCGATGCGGTCTCGGCATAGGGTGCCGCATACCGGTGACGAACCCGAAGTCCCGGCCTGGATGCAACGACATTGTCTCTGAGCTTAGGGCGACCGTGAGACTTCCTTGCAGCACCGAAACAAGCCCATGGTATCGCCGCTATGCACCGGGCGACGAATGTCGCCTGGCTTCCACGCGACGTTCGGATTGGGCCACTCCAGCCAAATGCAGCATTTCATCCCCTTAAAATGAGCGTTGGAAACGCAGGATGCCGCCGACGCTGTTCTTTTTGTCGGCGTTGGTCCTGTTCACGATGGAAGGGTCAGCCACGTCGACGGCGAAGTCGCCGTAGCGGTTATAATCCATTTCGGCTGTAATCGTGAAATCAGGGACGATAGTATAGGCGACATTGATAGCGATACCATAGTTCTTGAGCTGATCACCCGAGAGCTGAAGGTTGAACGAAGTTGTCTCGTTGAACCTGTAAGTGGAACCTGCCCAAAAAGCCCAGTTGCCGCCCCAAATTTTGTAGAAGCCGCGGCCGCGAGCGTCAATTGCGTTGGTGGAATTATCGTTGAGCTTGCCATTGGAGCCGTAGCCGAACATTCCGAACAGCGACAGTTCGGTGGTGACATTGATGTCAACGCGAAGCTTTCCGGCCACCGATTTGTAGCTGCTAGCATAGGCAGCTACGCCGGCGATCGCGCCCCATTGTTGTGTGTATTTCAGGCCACTGACCACGTGCGGAACGTAGCTGTCGATGGTGCCGACCGCGCCTTCGCCTTCTTCAAGCGAGACTACGGCCGAGAAGCCGTTAGCGGCATCAAAATAGTACTGGACTACGTTGGTATCGAGATCACCGTAGGGAACAAGCATCAGATTGAGCACGTTGGCAGGATAGCCGATAAACATGTCGAAGGCCGACCAGTCCTTGCCAACTCGCAGCTCACCAAGCTGAATCCAAGCGAAAGTCAGGCCGAGGTCTCTGTTGGAAGCAAAACCTTGACGGCTGTCCGGATCGGAATGTGCGGTACGGTTGCCAAAGTTCACGCGGGTTTCGGTATAGGTCTTCAACGTGCCGAACTCGGTTTCCTGATTGGTCCAGGTCTTTAGCGTGAAGCGGGCATTGTTCTGCAAGGTGGCGTTGGTGCTGCCGTCTTTGCGGTCGGTTGCCTTCGCGCCATCGAATGACCCAACGTCACCAAAGCCGGTTTCGTAGCGGACATAGCCGCCGATGCGCAGGCAGGTTTCGGTGCCTGGGATATAGTAATAGCCCGCCCCATAGACGTCGCAGATCTTGACGTATTTGGTCGAGTCTGGTTCGGCGACGATCGCGTCGACGGCGCCGGCATCGGAAACTGCAATCAGGGCCGCAGCTGAGCCGACAAGAAGGCTCATGATGTTCATTCTTGATCTCCGTTCAAAGATAAAAAAGCGGAAGGACGTCAAGAGCGGACCCTTCCGCTATCCCCACGATGGAAAAGTGAGGCGCAATGCGCGGCGACTTGCGCCGGGTGACCAACAGTCAAGAACAAAGGCGGCGAAACCTATAGCGTCCTCTCAGTAATAGGTGTTTATAGACTGTACTGACCGCAATTAAGGTAGAGAATTCAGCCATTGTGTGAGCCAATCGCCATAGTTATGTCCCTAGTCGTGCACACTGCCGCCACAGTTTCCAATTTTCCTACGCAATTGACGTGCCATTCGCTAACGCAGTTCCGCGTTAAATCCAGTTTCCCGGCCAACCTTGGTTTGCCGTTGCTTTGAGACAAGCCGAGCACACGAAACGCAGACGTTTTGGGTACTGTTGTTATGTTCGATGCGCGACAGGTTTCGTGGAATGGTGACGGGAATTGTTTGAGCCTCGACATTGACCCCTTATGCGGCACCGTTCAGTACGTCAGGGCAGGGCGGTAACGGTGAAAGACCTCAACCGATCCCAAAATATCGGGAGCTACCGGTGCCCTTCAAAATTCTGCAAGGAATCCGACAAAATAGCGGCACGGCAATTGGCGTAACCCATTGAAAATCAAGATCGCTGCATCTGGCATGGCGTTTGCTGTCTCGCCTCTAACACTATCGAACAGTCGTTTTTCGTGCGCCAACGTTTAACAGACATGATGCCTGATTGATGCGATTTATTCAGGGCTAAAACAAATGAAGGTTGTGTACCAGAAGTGGAGAAAACAGATGACCTATACAATGGCGGAAACGGCTTTGCTGATTGTTTCCACCTTGGGCTTCGCATTGGAATTATATGAAGCCAACGTGGCCGAGCATCGAGGTTTCGCATTGCTGGCTATATCAACACGAAAAAAGTCACCTGTCGCCTCAGCCAATGGCAAGAGGAAACTTCTCTCTTTTCATATCAATGCTGCAAGTTGAACTCATCAGCCTGATATGATGTGCATCTGACGCCTCGGCTTGCAGACCCAATGCGCGCAACACCCAGGATGACCAAGGGCGAACGTTGATCTCGCGCGCAGGCGATCGACGTCGATCGTCCCCTGGCGCAATCACCGGAGGCCATCGGAATTTCCTCAATCAGTCCACCCCTTGAAACGAAAGGAGCAAAACTCGTTCGGCATGCGCGCGACCCCGCAAAGGTCGCGCGAACCCCGTTCTGGTCCTGATAGCCAGGATCGGGGGAGGCTCTCGCAATCTGTTTATCCTGAAGGAGAACAACATGACGTTCCGTCCATTGCATGACCGTATACTCGTCCGCCGCATCGAGGCCGATGAGAAGACGGCCGGCGGCATCATCATCCCCGACACAGCCAAGGAAAAGCCGCAGGAAGGCGAAGTCATCGCCGTCGGCGCCGGCGCTCGCGACGAGAGCGGGAAGCTCAGCCCCCTCGACGTGAGGGTCAACGACCGCGTTCTGTTCGGCAAGTGGTCGGGCACCGAGATCAAGCTCAATGGCGAAGACCTGCTCATCATGAAGGAAAGCGACGTCCTGGGCGTCATCGAGGTTTCGAGCTCGGCCAGCCAGGCCGCGTAACCGAGACGCATGACACAAGGAGTCAACAAGAACTGCCTACTTGCTGGAGTGAACCAATGGCTGCCAAGGAAGTGAAATTTCATGCTGATGCCCGCGACCGCATGCTGCGCGGCGTCGACATTCTCGCCAATGCGGTGAAGGTGACGCTCGGTCCCAAAGGCCGTAATGTGGTAATCGACAAGAGCTTCGGCTCCCCGCGCATCACCAAGGATGGCGTCACCGTCGCCAAGGAGATCGAGCTTGAGGACAAGTTCGAGAACATGGGCGCGCAGATGGTCCGCGAAGTTGCTTCGAAGACCAGCGACATCGCCGGCGACGGCACCACCACCGCCACGGTGCTGGCGCAGTCGATCGTGACCGAGGGCGCCAAGGCAGTCGCCGCTGGCATGAACCCGATGGATTTGAAGCGTGGCATTGACAAGGCGGTGGAAGCGATCCTCGGCGATTTAAAGGCCAATGCCCGCAAGGTAACGAAGAACGACGAGATCGCCCAGGTCGGCACGATTTCGGCCAATGGCGATGCAGAGATCGGCCGCTTCCTGGCCGAAGCGATGGACAAGGTCGGCAATGAGGGCGTCATCACCGTCGAGGAAGCCAAGACCGCCGAGACAGAGCTGGAAGTGGTCGAAGGCATGCAGTTCGACCGCGGTTATCTCAGCCCCTATTTCATCACCAACCAAGACAAGATGCGCGTCGAGCTCGAAGAGCCCTACGTGCTGATTCACGAGAAGAAGCTGGCCAATCTGCAAGCCTTGGTACCGTTGCTGGAGGCCGTGGTTCAGTCCGCCAAGCCGCTGCTAATCATCGCCGAGGACGTCGAAGGCGAGGCACTGGCTACGCTCGTGGTCAACAAGCTGCGCGGCGGACTGAAGGTCGCCGCCGTCAAGGCCCCGGGTTTCGGCGACCGCCGCAAAGCGATGCTGGAGGATATTGCCATCCTGACCGGCGGCACGGCCATCAGCGAGGATCTCGGCGTCAAGCTCGAGAATGTGACACTGGAAATGCTCGGCCGCGCTCGCAAGGTGGACATCGACAGGGAGAACACCACCATCGTCGATGGTGCCGGCCATAAGGACGAAATCAACAGCCGCGTGGCTCAAATTCGGGTGCAGATTGAGGAGACCACTTCCGACTATGACCGCGAGAAGCTGCAGGAGCGCCTGGCCAAGCTCGCCGGCGGTGTCGCCGTGATCCGCGTCGGCGGCTCGACGGAAGTCGAGGTCAAGGAGCGTAAGGACCGCGTCGACGACGCGCTGCACGCCACCCGCGCAGCTGTCGAGGAAGGTGTCTTGCCGGGCGGCGGCGTGGCACTACTCAGGGCAGCAAGGGCGCTCGAGAATGTCGCTGTAGACAACCCGGACCAGAAGACCGGGGTCGACATCGTGCGGCGCGCGATCGAGGCTCCCGCTCGCCAGATCGCCGAAAACAGCGGCGCGGAAGGCTCCATCATCGTGGGCAGGGTTCGCGAAAAGCCCGATTTTGGCTATGGCTGGAACGCGCAGACCAACGAATTCGGCGATCTCTTCGGCCAAGGCGTTATTGATCCTGCCAAGGTCGTGCGCACGGCGCTGCAGGATGCCGCTTCCGTAGCCGGCCTGCTTGTCACCACCGAGGCGATGGTGGCCGAGAGGCCGAAGAAGGACACCCCCGCTCCGGCGATTCCGGGCGGCGGCGGCATGGACTTTTGATCAAATTGAAGGGGAAGTGCTCGCTCCCGCGGGAACGAGCACTTCCCTGGAATGGGGATCGCCATGAATGAGCGCCCCGGGGCGCGCGCGGCAAGTGAGACCTACAGCATCGAAACTGAAAGTGTCCTGGGTTGGGTCGATATCCACAATGATGGTGGGGTCAGCGTTTGGCTCAGAGCTTTCATCGACCCCGCCCTGCCGGTTGTGGAACTGGATCCCAAAGGTATTCCGACCGGCACCCCCGTCAGATAGTCTCAAACGTCACCCGCGGAGGCGTCGTCGCCGGGGCCGCTGAAAAGGCTGTCTGTTCGCACCGAGGAGGTTCGCAGTCAGAATGCACGACTCCCGATGCTCTCCCTGCCCATTTTTCGGAGCCAATCGTTGAACTTTCGTCGTTCACAAAGAGCTGTTGCACGAAACAGCACAGTTCCCAAGGCGGATTGCGAGGCGTTCTTGTGGCTTATCAACGCCTCGCAACACGTTTGCTCTTCCGGTCTATGAGCTCCTTTACTCGATCGAAACGGGTGCCAGTGCCCTCGAGAGGCTGGCCTCGCCGCGGCCGTAAGTCGCCGCATCATAGTTGACGAGCGTGTCGGTCCTGGCTGTATCCAGCAACTGATTGGTAATCTGTGTCGGTGTTGCAGACGTGAACTTGCTGCCAAGGATGGCGGCATAGCCCGCAACCACAGGTGCCGCGACAGAAGTTCCGGATAGCCCGGTCTTGTCACTTTCGACCCCCACCGTCAGGAAGTGGCTCTGCACCTCCGAATCTGAACCGGCATAATTCGAATAGGAGGCGAGCTTTGCCTTGTTTTCGGGAGTGCCATTGTGCTCGAGCGCACCCACAAAGATGGTCGATGGCGCCCCAATCAGGTCGAGAGCTAGGTAGTCCACAGTCCCCTCGATCGGGGTCCCTACCGCTACAGCCTCGTTGCCGGCTACCTTTGTGAAGACCGCATCACCCGCCCGAGCCGCAGCGGCAATCGATTGCTCAAGCGGAAATTCGCTCACGGGACCCTCAAGGGCAAAGCTCAGATTGACGACATTGAGCCCGTCCTCCAGCGTGAGCGGAACGGATTCAGAATAGTCAACCTCGATTATCTTTGCGCCAGGTGCCACCATGCCGGCTACTTCAGCACTCCACTGCCCATGGTGTCGCCATTGGGGGCCATGGCCGAGATCCCCCTCTTGGATTTCACCTTTGAAGTCGTCCACGATAGTCACAGATACCCCAGAACCGGTATAGCCCGATGCCCATGCTTCACCAATATCCGGACTCATCCAGCAAAAGGTGCCGTCGGGATTTTGTGCGCAGCCCGAGCTACTGCCTTCCATGGTTGGGGTTCCGGCACTCCATTTGCCGGTCACTCCGGAATCGAGGTCACCGGCGAAACCGCTTGGTGCCCACAGGCACACGGCAAAACCGGCAACAAACCCTGCCTGCAACAATTGCTTTCTGCGCAAATCAAACTCCTGTCTGCGGTTGTACATCAACGAAATGAACCATTCACCATCACTTAGAACTGACCTTTGAACCAGAGACTGAGTCTCAATCGGCTCGGATGGACGTTTACCAAATGCTTCAACGTATCGGCGGGCGGAAGCCGGGACGCCGCTAGACGGCAATTCACGGTCTGGACCCCGCCGATGTCGCCATAATTAGCGGTGCAGGGTTGTTCAGTCAGGTTCCCGCCCAAAATCGAACTGACGATGAGAGAAAGCGCCGTCGAGGGTGTCGGGCGCTTTTGCACAATAAAGCCCAGTTTTATGCCCGGGTCGATACGAACCTTTTTGGCGTGCTGGCCGGAACTGGCTCCCCACAGGAGACCGAAATCGTCCGACAGCTTTGTTAACATTTCAAATCGCATGTCGATCCATTTGCTACGGTACCACTTGTCAAAAGACACCTGGGTGCCATCCGACAGCTCATATCCTCCCTTCCCCAGGCGGCTGGCGACCGCGGTTAGCTCTGACCCCTGCTGAATGTCGACGAGACAGGTCTCCTGTCCGTTCGCAGTGATCACGCTGAGGGGAAATGTCATCCCAAATAGGACGAAACTCGCCTGTAACCTAATGCCCATCTGCAACGCCCATAGGTGGAGCCGCCTCCAAACCATCGGGCCTCGACAGGCACACGATATCCCTGGGCACGTGTTCAAGCGCGGCAGCGGCCGTAGCCGCAGACGCATGCCTGCCAGCAGAGAACGCGATCGATCTCAACAAACTCACTTGCTCCAGTCCTTGCAATTTACCGAGCGATCGCTTCGCTCTTACCTGGCAAGCAACTCCGCCGCCTCTCAATGGAAGCAGCAAAATTCATACCGATTGTACGATGCCGCTAGAAAATGAAGGCAACCTGGCAGGCATACAGCGCAAGAGCGGCTTGGGTCCGACCAATCGCGGCCCTGCGTGCTGCTGGAAAGCTGTGCGGCGGCGCTCGCGACTGCCCCACGGCAGGCGAACAACTCGATGACGCCCATGTGTCCGGCGCAGCATTATCAAGCCCCCACTCGCCCGTAATTGGTGAATGTCTGCCGCCCGATGACCACCCCGGAATACCAGACGACTTCCGAAGCCGGGTGGCAGGACATGGAGGGATTAGGAATGTCGGACCAACTGTCTGGACGTCATGGCTTGCCACGGGTTGGCGCCAGGCGGGAATTGTCTTTATAACGGAAGCTGACGCTGCTCTCGTCGAAGCGGATGAGTTCTGCAGACTTGGACGGTGTCCGACAATTTGTGTCGCTTTGGCAATTTGACGACATAGGCTTGTTTGGTCGGCTTGCTGGATCTTCTTGTACGGAAAGGCAAACTGCCGGAAGGGATTGAAGCGACGCGGTTGAGGCGGCGATCGCGCGGGGTGCCCCGGTCGCCACCGGTTCGCGGCTGCTGCGCGGCAATGCGCCGGAATGCGAGGCTCTGGAGGCGGGCGCCGCGGCGTTCTTCCGAGCTGAACGCGCGCTGTTCTTCGGCAGCGGCTACATCGCCAACTTCGCTCTGCTGGCCGCCCTGTCGCAGGAGGGGACATTTTGATCCTCGACGAGCTGGCCCATACCAGCATACTTGAGGGGCACGCGCCGGTCTCAAGTTCTCCGAGCATCACGGCGTCGATCCTTTCGAGGATGCGATCACGCGCTGGCGAGCCGAAGGCGGCACCGGGCGCATCTGGATCGCAGTCGAAAGTTCTTACGGCATGGATGGCGATCGCGCGCGCCGATGGAGAGCCTGATCGCGCTTGGCGATCGGCATGAGGCCTTCATCGTCGTCGACGAGGCGCACGACGCTGTCTCGACATTCATGCCAGGTGCGATTCCGACGGCTGCTATTTTACGACATTGCTGATCATGTTGGTATCGAGGAGGAAGCGTCGATTTTCCGTGGCTCTTCATGGGGCGGGAAAGATCGAGGTCAGCTCCACTAGCGGTGAACGACGTAATGGCTGCGACACCAGGCGACGACATATCCGACTCCCGCAAAAAGTTCCGTCACTCGATCCATATCGCGCGAGCAGGTGCCACTCTCAGCCGCTGGCGAGCCCGCCCGACTGGTCCAATAGTTCGCATAACCTCAAAGATATTTTTTGCAATTTTCCCCTTGAATCAAAGTGTAATTTTTGATGGTCCCCTGCGTCGGAATTTTCTGGCCAAAGGCAGTCACAAGAAATGAGTCAGCTGCTTTTTCAGGTCGGGTGGGAATGCTCCTTCGCAGGCCGTGCGCCGCCCACCTATCGGACCCGAACCCCAAGCCGTAGGCGTGAGGTGCTCCAATCTAAATCTAAGCTATCCCGCCATGGCGAAGCTTCAGCCCCTCAGTCGGTTTTGCAGTGCCTGCCGATCGGCACGGAGCCCGTCGAGGTCCAGCTGGACTGGCTGCCCTGGTTGCGCCAATCGCCTAACCAGCTCGCGCGTGCCGTCCACCACAAAGACGCCGC
>NZ_JBWLUW010000028.1:0-41738 GCF_057784245.1 Mesorhizobium sp. CNPSo 4671
GGAAAAGGGCGACGGCTTCACCCTCGGTATCAAAGGAGTGCTGTATCGTGCGGCCGGTGGTTCCAATCCGGCCCCAACGCCGGACCAGGCAGGTCTGGCCGAACAGGGTCTCCTCGATCGACAGTGCATAGAAGCGCGCCATGTTCCGACGCGCGTCGCGACGTTCGATACAGAGGCGATAGAGCTGCGCGATCATTGCGCACAGAATCGCGCAGCCGGGCGCGCGCGTCCAATGAATGGTTTGAATCAGCAGACGCGGATCGATTCACTCTGGTGATGGGTGGAACCGAACGTCAGTCGTTCGACTCATGACCCTTTCCGCAGAGATGCAGCCAATCCCTTGTCGGGGCCGGGTCGTGCGCGGTCGGTCGTAACGATCGACGCTGATCACCACGTCCGGCTACTTCGGCTGCCGGGCAAGGAATTCCGTTATCAGACCCTGAACCACCTCCTGCATGGTTGTCCTATTGCGCGCGCAATGGACCTGCAGCTCGATCATCTGCGAGACCGGAATGCGCGTGTGCACCCGGGCTGTCTCGCCGGCTGCCTTTGGCTTTTCGAGCTTCGCATTCGCCGTTCTGGCAGACTGGGTTCTCGTCTGCTGCTCCAGGTTGTCCGTTTCGCTGATGCTGGATTCCACTATGGCAGCCATGTTGCGCGAGAACGGATCATCCGAACGGGCACGCGGTTTCAAGGCAGGCAGCGGCAGCTGGTTTGCGGTCCGATCGCTTTTCTCGTTCATTGCGAGGTGGCTCCGTTCAGTTTGCGGATGATCTCGGCGGTCAGGGCATTCGTCTGGTCGCGAGCGTCCTGCACCGCCTTGTCGCGGTGGCGTCCGCCAAGCGAGCGGATGTGCCGGATCAGGCCGAGGCACTGCTTGACATCGAAGACGTGCGCTTTCGTTGGGATCAGCACGAAGTCAGCGTTGGCGACGGCCGGGCCGAGGGCAGCCACGGCCGTGCCCTGGACGTCGACCAGCAGAAGGTCCTCGCCGTCAGATTGCGCCAGGCGGTCGATCAGTTCGTCGGTCGAGCTGATAGGGATGACGTTGATGTTCGAAAGAGCGTACCCGGCGCGGTGACTGTTTTTGCTCCACTCCACCGCGGACAATTGCGGATCGGTGTCGAGCACCGTCACCCGGTGACCGGCGGCGGCGAATTCGCCAGCGAGCAGAATGGTGGTCATGGTCTTGCCGACCCCGCCTTTGGGCGAGGCCACTGTGATTTGAACCGCGCGTTGTTCCGGCATTTTTTCTCCCAATGTTCGTGTGCCACCTTGACGCCAAAGCGCAGAGGCGAACTGGCACCAAAGTGACCTTCTTTCATTGTGCCAATGCGCCGATGCGACAAAGTGCAAAGGCGCATAAGCGACTGTATTATAATATGAATTCCGGCATTTAGTGCAATGTTCGAGTGTGCAAATGCGACTCAGGATTGGTGCATCAGTGAGTTAGTATAATGTTGCGTATTTAATTGACAAGATACGCAATTTGGGTCCAAATTGGCTGAGCAGGTCGTCGCTTCGCTTCGACCTGGACCGTCTTCGACGTGAGGCCCATCCGCCATGGCGAGAATTTTCGACACCAGACCCGCCCAAAATGACACTCGAAAGCGCTCCCGGATCGATATCGGGCCGGAGGCGGGCGCACTCCTGGACGAGGCCTGCAAGGTGTTCCAGCTTGACCGAGCGGAGACGTTGCGGCGCATCATCCGGGCCAGCCTGGATATCGGCCCCGCTCTGTCGGCAGAGAATTCACGCAATGTCGCGGCCTTGGCCTCGCAATTCCGGATGGTCGGCCGAAACCTCAGCCAGCTTCTGCATGCCATTCATTCCGGCCACGCCGTCCCAATGGAGGCGACGTTGCCAATATGGCACGCACTGGATGTCAGGGTGAAAGCTGTCGACGCCGAATTGACGGCAATGACGATCGCCCATGGCCTGAAACTTCGGAAGGCGGCGCATCTGCTGGATGGTGAGGACGCGTGAACCTAGACCCGCCGTCCATACAGGCCATAGCCGATCGGATTCGAGCGAGCGCAGCTTTTGAAGAAGAGAACCGCAAGCGCCGGCGTCGGGCCCTTTTGTCCTTTGCTGGAAATGACGATGATTGGTTGTTCAAGACGGTTCGCGGCCGGCCGGGGGAGGGCGGTTTCGATGGAAGTCAGCCCCCGGAACCGGCCGTGCCGCGCTCGTCTGCCCGGGAGTTGGAGCCGCCGCGCGGTAAAGCCGGGCGACTAAACTTCGCCCTGCCAACGAAGCGGCGGAAGCTCGCCGGCGGACCTACGCCGAGAGCGGCTGCCGACCGGCTGGCGGCCGGGTATCAGCCGGCGGTTCTGAAGGTGATTTCCTATGGGCATGGCGTCACAAGAGCAGCCGCCATCAGTCAATATATCCAGAAGGAGGGCGTCGCGCTCGAAACTCACGACGCCCGCATCCTCGCGACGCAGGCCGCCGTTGCCGAGGAAATGAAACAGTGGGGCAAGGGCTTCGACAAGCGGCGGGAAAGCGACGATGTCGCGACGTTCCGGCTTTCGGTGGCAGGAGAGGAGAATGCCGAGCGCCTTTCATTGGCGGTTCAGGCTGGCTTTGCCGGCCACGGTTTCGCCTATCGTATCGACAAGCTGCAGGACGGATCGAGCGTTGCGCGTGTCGTCGCGACCATGGCCGGACACAGCGTCGTGCGGGGCGAGAATGGAGACGAGAAGAAGAAGCATCGGTTTCACCTTTCCGATCGGCGCCAGCAGGATCGCCAGTTCTCGGCACCGACCCGGGCCATGATCGCCTCGCGGATCGCCGAGACGCTTGGGGTCAAGGAGGATACTGTTTCGGTCAAGCCAATTGGGGAACCCAGCCACGGCAAAGCTGGTGTCGTGTTCCAGCTCTCGCGCCTTACCCATGACGGAGCGGTGATCGGCGCCGACGGCGTCACGATTGCGTCTGAGGAGGCGGTCCGGCAGACCGCGCAATCCTGGGACAAGACGCTGAATTCCTATAAGCCTCGCGACACCATGCATATGATCCTGTCGGCCAAGGCAGGTGAGGACGGACAAGCCCTGGTGAGGGCGGCACGTGGATTCCTGCATGAACAGTTCCCCAATCACAAATTCGCTTTTGGGATGCATGCCGACATGGCCGAGGAGGGCGGCCATATTCATGTCCATGCCATCGTCGCGGTGAAGGGCGAGGATGGTCAGCGATTGCGACCAGGTCCGGCCCAGCTTCGCGAATGGCGCGCGCTCTATGCCCAGCACGCACAAGCGCAGGGCATGAAAATCGTCGCGACTTCCGCGGCCTATCGAGCATCATCACAAAGCTATGGCCCGCGCGACAGGGCGATTGTGGCCACGGCCGAAAAGCCGCGACCGGGCAGGGAGGCGCGTGATCGCGCCTACGCCCGTGCAAACCCGAACGTCATTGAGAAAGCCCGCCAGCGGATCGACTACGCGAGGGCCAACCCGATCAAGATTCCGATTTCGGCGCGCCAGCTGCAGGCCACCCAGGCAAGCCTTCGGGACTGGCACTCGGTTGCTGCTTCTCAGCCGAATAACGCGATAGCGAGTCAATTTATTGATCGGATGACGCGAGCTTTCCGATCCGGTACTGTTGTGGTCGCTATTCGAGATGGAAAGGGTGTTCAAATGAGTTCAGATGCCACCGCGGACCAGATGCGGGAAAACCTAAAACAGATCAACGAGACCGTTAACAAGACAGCGGCCATGATGAACGGCCAGACGAAAGCGGAGTTCTTACGGCGCGCAGCGCCCACCATGGAGCTATTGGCGATCCGGACGGATCTCAAATCGATGGAGGAAGGTGGCGTCACGCATGTCAGCGAAGACCAGGCCCATCGGATTGCCGGTGCGCGCGCCGAAGCTTTGATTCATCGCGCCCAGGAGATCGAGGCGGCTGAGCGGCTTGAGGCCGATCGGGCTCGTGAAATACGCAATCGCGCCATGGAGCAGGAGGTCCGCGACGAACGCGCCGGATCGGCTGATCCGACCTCGCTTGAGCAGGTCGCGCAAGACCGCGAAATGGTGCGCAATGCCGAAAGCATTGCTGCGAAGGAAGCCCGCGAGGCACAAGCCGCAAGTGAAGCCGCGCGTTCATTGGCGCACAATCCTCACGAGCCGCTTGATCCCGAGATCGTCAAAGGCGAACGGCTCGAAGAACTGCAGCGCCTGCAGTCGAGAAGCATCAACATCGCTCCAGTCGAAGGCGAAGTTCCGGATTCACAAAAGCCGCAAAAGCAGTAGTTGCCTCGCCATGCACCACTGTGTGGGCTCGTTGTTCCCTAAGCCGGGCTCTGGCAGCGGCTCCGTTCGGCACACGCTCGCGTCCAACGCGGATGTACTCCGAGGAAAGACGAGGATTAGACACCTCGTGATTATGCAACCTCCTTCACCCGGATTTCTATATCCAGGTGAGCGGAGGCGGCGATGTTGACGAGCGCGTCAAGCGAGAACTTGGCGAGCTTACCGCGCAGCAGATCATTGATACGAGGGCGCGTCAGGCCGAGCCGCTTGGCGGCTTCCTCCTGGGGAATGCCCCAACGCTGGACTGCCTTACGGATTTCGTAGAGCAGCGCCGAGCGCGCTTTAAGGTTTGCTGCCTCCTGTTCGGTGTCCGCCAGGGCGTCCCAGACGTTCTCATAGGTTTCTACGTTCATCGTTCTGCCTTCCATCGTCTTAGCCGTTGAGCCGCCAGATCGAGGTCTTTCTTGGATGCGGCCTGTGTCTTCTTTTGGAACGCATGAAGCACCAAAACGCGGTCCTCCAGGGTTGCCAGATAGATGACACGGAACGCTCCCGATGCCTCCCGGACTCTGATTTCCCTGACGCCGGCCCCAACGATCTGCATAGGCTTCCAGTCGTCGGGATCGTCGCCGCGCTGGACAAGTTCAAGCTGCCAGCCGGCATCTATCCGCGCATCGTCAGGAAAAGCTCGAACATCCGGCCTACTGCTTCCAAGCCACTCAATCACCTTCATCGCGGTGCACTGTATCGGTTTTGATACAGGCTGCCTAGGGTGAAAATCAATCGCATTTTACGGACGAGCAAATCAGCTCACGTCCCGACCAAGAACCGGGAGGCGCGCGAACCGGCTCGATTCGCCCGCCATCGGATTAGGGACGTTTCGTCTGGTTCTCACACTCGACATAGGCACCGAAGGCACAAATCGCTCATTTGTATTCAACTGAATTTCACGTCCTAGCGATCGCCGTGACGTCTAATTTGATCCTGCAGCGCCTCAAGAGCGGCTGACGGTACCCCGTCGACATCTCCGCTATCCACTGACGGTGACAGGGAACGAGCGCCGGCCTCCACTTCCTGATCGAGCGATGCGAGCAGCGCGGCGATCGACGTGGACTTGTTTCCCGGCCGGACTTGGAATTGCAAGATACTCGCCTTGCCTTCAGACGCACTCGGGTCGGACGCCTTTGATGCTGCCGGCGCCGATCGCCGGCCAAGGGTGGGAAGCGGCCGCGGCGCATCATCGGCTGTCTGATCGGTCCGCTTCGGCTTCAACTCCGGAACCTCGGCGGCGACCTCGCTCCTTGCTTCAGCCTCACCGCCCGTTGGAAGGCCTGAGCTTGGCAGCGCCTGTGGTGCGTCCGCGCTGTCGCTCTTTACTTTCGGCTTTAACTCGACGGGACCAGCCCTTTCAGCCGCCGCACCAGTCGCAGGCGGCACCGCATCGGCATAGGCTGTATCGCTCGAAACCGGCGCTTCGACGGTATCGGGTTCCCCCAACTCGAAAGGTGCCGCCGGCGCGTTGTTGGCCGCCGCTTCGACCTCCGCCATGGAGCGCAGCGGAAGATCCTGCCATCGTGAGAGAGGCGGAACCTTCAAGCGCCGGTGCCGAAATTGCTGGTAGGTAGCCTTATAGGGAGCGTCCTTATAATAGGTGATCTTGCGCACCATAAAACCAGGGGGGCTCGAGCCCAGAACCACGGCCTGGTTCGCCGGCATCTGCCGAAGCTCCGCCGCCGTCCGGAACGGTCTTTCCTGATAACTTAAGCTCTTGTCTCGGCCCCCAAATATACCTTGCCCGGCCCTGATGATCGGTGTGGCGACCTCGATCGTGGTCGGCCCCAGCATTTCAGAGACATGTTCCGAGGTCTCAACGTCGTTCATGCGGATGAAAAGCTTCACCTGACACGCCGTCACCGTGGTCTGCCGCGTCGCTTTTCCATAGACTTCGTCAAGCTGGGCAAGATCCTGCAGGATCAGGACCATGCGAAAGCCATAGCCCGCGTTGATCGCCAGCTTGGAAACGATAGACTCCATTTTGCCGAGCTGGCGAAACTCGTCGATCATCACCAGGACCTGATATGGCTCGTCAGGACCTGGCGAGGAAGCCATCAGCACATCATGGATTTGCTGAACCAGGAGTTTGATGATGGGCCGGAACACGTCGAGCTGCGCCACCGAGCAGCCGATGAAGAGCGCCGTCGGGTCCTTGCGAAACTTCGAGATATCGAAATCGGTCGACGCCGTAGCGGCTGCAACGAGATCATTGGTCCAGGGGTTGAGAGCCGCCGTCAGGTTGAAGTAGGCCGAGTTTCGCGTTTCCTTTTCCAGCGCAATGAACTGGTTGAGCCCGTGCACGACCCACGAAGGCAGATATTTTTCCTCGTCATTGCGGATATTCGTCAGCACCCTGAGAAAATCCACACCGGTCGAAAGGAGCATCGCGACGGCGCGCAAATGACGCTGCCCCTCATAGCGTGGTGACGTCAGCACATAACCTATCATGGCCGAAAGCAGCTGCCGGCCGGCGCGCGCCCAGATCTCGGAACTCCCTGTCGCCTCCGGGATGATGAAGGAGGAGACCACCGCGCAGTCCGTCGGCATGCGCGCATCGCTCCGGATGAAATCCAGCGGATTATAGCGATGCGAATCCTGCTCGCCGGGCGAAAAGAAAAAGACCTTGTCACCGAGAGCCTGCCGGTGTGCACCGAACGCCTCGAAGTTCTCCCGCTTCGGATCGAACCACACCGAGGATCCTCGCCACATATACCCGTTCGGTATGACAAAGCTGACGCCCTTGCCGGATCGGGTCGGCCCGACCACGAGGACGTGCGCGGGATCGTCCGAGCGGATCGTCGCCCCGCCCATCTTGCCGAGGATCAAGCCTTGCTTTGCCAGCAGGTTTTTCCTTTCGGCGTCCATGATTGTGCCGAACCGCGCATCGCCGTAGTGCTTTGGCTTGCGGTTGATCAGGCTTGCAAAGATCAAGCCGACGCCGATCGCCACGACAATTGCGACCGCGACCGCGCCGCGGATGATCGTCTCGCTTTGCGTGGGATGATAGGCCAAGCGCTGACTGAAGTGCTGCCAGGCAACGAACAGGCCGCTCAGGCTGCGTTGCGCGTTCTGGTACCGCAAAAGCCCCCAGCGCGAGGCTCCTTCAGAAGGCAGGGCGGGATTCCACCGCCATGTCGCCACCAGCTCGTAAGCCAGGCTCCAAAGGGCAAAGAAAGCGGCGAGACCGATGAGGCCGAGGAAAAGTCTATAGGCCAATACGCGAGACATCCTGGGGAACCTTTCTGGCGGCTCTCCATTCAGTCATGCGGTTGAACCAGATCGCCGAAGTGCCGCGCCAGCCGCCCCGGCGCGTCTGTTGGATCACAATCGGCAAAACCGACCGCACGTAATCGATGATCTCCGCCTTGCTCAGACCGAGCCCAGCCTGCATGACCATTAATGCCAGCTGCTCAAACGCACCGGCCGGGCTGTCCGCATGGATCGTCGTGATCGATCCGGGATGACCCGTGTTGACGGCGCGCAAGAACGAATAGGCTTCGGCTCCCCGGATCTCGCCCAGGAAGATTCGATCCGGCCGCAGGCGCATTGCCGCCTGCAGCAGCGTTTCAACGGTCACGCGCGCCAGGCCCTGGTCGCCCTTTGACGCCACCAGCGGCAGATAGTTGGGCTGGTGTGGTTTGACCTCTCGCGTGTCCTCAATGGTGAGGATCCTTTCATCCGAAGGTACCTCATGCAAAATCGCGTTCAGAAAGGTCGTTTTGCCCGACGACGTGCCTCCTGAAAGCAAGATCGAATACCGTTCCCGCACTGCCAGGCGCAGGAAATCCTCGATCTTGCCGGCGTCGAGATATTCGCAAAGGGCGCTGTCGGTGTCGCTCAGTTCGCCGAGATCCTGGACGGAGATCGTATCGAAGGACCCACGTTTGCGATAATCCTCAAGGCGCATTTCCTTCACGACCTGCTTGCGGATTGCGAAGGCGCCTCCTGCCGGTGTCGCCGGCGCAAGCACGCCCTGAAAGCGTTCGCCGCCGGGCAGGGCGGCCGAAAGCAAGGGATTTTCCTCGCTGACGGACTGCGAGGATGATGCGGCTATACGTTCCATGAGGTAGGTGATCGCGGCGCGGTCGAGCTCGGGCACGTCGAAGGGCTCCATATGTGTCGAGCCGACGATTTCGACCCACACAAGTCCAGGCCCGTTTGCACAGATTTCCACCACGCGATCGTCGTCGAGCCAGCGCCGCACGGGCTCCAGCGCCTTATTTAGAAAGACGGTTCTTTGCTGCCCGCTCACGTCGGATCTCCCTCAACGCCTCGCGCACCGGGTCCGGATAGAATTCGGAAAAATCGAGGTCGCGGCGGACGAACACCATGATGCGCGACCCCTGATCGACATGGATCGTGGGCGCGATATTGATCGAGTTGCGAAGCGCCTCTTCGGCAATGCGGTTGAGGCTTTGCGAAATCTGTTGCGCGCCGATCTGGCGCGCGCTCTGCATGTACTGGTTGGGTTGCGTCTGGATTGTCACCGTCTGTCCGGTCTGCGGGTCCGTGTAGGTCTGGTTGGTGTTCGACCCGTTCTGGTCGTTGCCAAGGTTGGCGATGAACTGCGTCGCGCCGCCCACGACACTCAGAAGGATCGCCGAGCCGAAGCGCTCGAAATAGTGGTTGTCGACCTCGCCCGGCATACCGCTCCGACCGAGCTCGTCGGTGCCGGTCGAGCCGAGCTGCACCGACATGCCGTCCGATCGAAGCAGGCGTGTCCACACAATGAACACCCGCGTTTGGCCGGTTGCGAGGCCACTGCGATATTCACCGATAAGGCGGGAGCCAGCGGGGATCAAAACCCTGCGGCCGTCGAACGACCACACATCCTCCGAGACCACGGCCCGAACCATGCCTGCAAGATCGCTCTGGATGGCGGTCTCGAGCACGCCCTTGATCATCGTCCCTTGGGCGACCAGAGCGTCCGTGCGCGGGTTCATCGTGGCCTTCGATGTATCCGCTCCGCTCTGGCTCGCCCTTGCCAAAAAACGCCGGTTGGGATCCTCCTCGCCCTCGCCTGCATTTCCGAGCGCCGCGGCATCCGCTCCATTGGCGGCCAGTGCTGATGCACTGCCAGGCGCGTCGCCGCTATCGACGACGAGCTGCTTGGCGCGCAAGCGCTCCCATTTGCGCCGCTCCTCTTCTTCCTGCCTGCGCCGTTCTTCCTCAGCCAGACGACGGGCTTCGGAATCATCCTGCACCTGTGGTGGAGCTGCGGGCGGTTGCAGGGCCGGTGGAGGGGGCGGCGGCGCCTCGACCGCCGACGGCGGCTGTGCCGGCGCTGCCGGCGGCTCCTCGGGAGCCGTCGGTATTTTCAGGGTGCCGTTATCAAGCTGGGGGCGCGGCGTATCGAGCCCCGGTGCGGGAAACTGCGTGGTGTGAAACTCCTCGCCATCCGACGCCGTCAACAGCGGCTTGTCTGGCGCACGCGTCGCCGCATAGATCATCCAGCCGGCGAACACCACCGCGCCCAGCGGCACCGCGATCTTGAAGAATGTGGTCGCCCCGAATTTTGGCGCGGCGACGGCTGTGCCTTCCTCAGCGAGCATTCTGTACTCATTGGGAGATGGCATAGGGTCCCCTCACTTTCCGAACAGTCCCACCGCCGACACGCTGCGGCTCGTAAGGTTCAAGCCCGGTCGGTTCGTTCACATTGTTCAGCCTCAGATTGAAGACGCAGGTCGCGTCGTTGCCGTTGCGTAGGGTCCATTGGTAGTTGACCTTGTCGACGACGATGTACGCGCCCTCGCGGCGATAGTTCACAAGGGTCTCATTGCGCTCGCTGTCGACGACATAGATCGCCGGCACTTCCCTTGCCGGATCGAAGCGGAACCAGGTCTTCACGCCATCGTCGTAGATCACGAGCGGCTTATTTGCCGACGCCCCCTTATAGGCATAGGACGAGTTGGCGTTTTCGGCCTTGAATGCCTGCCGGTTCGGCTGGGCCGCCCGGGCCTGGGCTTCATCCATCAGCGCCGCGTCCGATGCCTCTTCGGGATAGCGGAACTTGATCGCGTAGACTTGTTGTGCAACCGGCCGAAACTCGCCGTTGAGGAAGAACACATAGCTGCGCTTGTTGGTCAGGACATTGAGATTCCCGCCCGCATTCTTCTCGATCGGCTTCACAAACAGCACATTGCCCTTCTTGTTGGGCTCAATGCTCCAGGCCGGGACGTCTCCAGCGCCCAGGGTTTCGATTTTCTCGTCATCGCCGAATTCGATCATGGTCGAGGCGCCGTAGCTGGCCGGCACCGACACCACATCGTCCTTCTGATACCAGACGAAGCGAATACGACTGTCACGAGATCCCGCCCGAGGGGTCTGTTCGGCAAGGGCCGGCTGAACCGCGCAAACGCCGAGCCCGATTGCCATCAGGATGCCGGCGACCTTCATTGCGGTGTCTCCGCCGTGGGTGCCGGCGCCGTCTCCTGATCGCGCCGATATTCGAGCACCTGGAAGCCAAGCGGATTTTGAAAGCGGATCTCGTTTTTGGCCGGCACACCGGTGTAGCGGAACCGGATCAACGATACCCAATGCCGCTGCACCGTGTTCGCCTGGCTCTTTTCCTCCGTCATGAAACGGACCAGGGCGGTCCTTTGGTTAGGAAATGTCACCGACTTCACAGTCACCGCCACGACGGTGTTTCGCCCGTACAACACCACGGGGTTCGTCACCTTGTTCGCCGGACTGAAAAGCTCGACGAGCTCCCTCGAGGCATCGCCGGCGCTCAGCAATTGCGCCAGATCGAAGTTGTCCTTCAGCGCCTTCGGATCGTAGGTCTCGCGAGCCTTCACATAACGGACGATATCGAACATCCCCATCGACTCGTCCTGCTGCAAAGGCCCGTCGGCCAGCGGCCGCTTGACCTCGACAAACCCGGTGGATTTGTCGACCACCACCATATAGGGCTCATAAGTCTTGAGCGGCAGCGCAAGGATCAGCGCGCCCACCGCTGCTACGGCAATGACCGAGGCGACGCTCGCCACACACCACGCCAGGGATCGCGACCAACGATTGCGCCGCGCGATATCTTTTTCCCAGATTGCCGCATCCACATAGTACGGCAAGGGAGACTGGATTTCCTTCGCCGGTGCCCCAGCGTTTTCCTTCACATCGCTCATTGGTGCGCCCCAAGACTATGCGGGATCCGTCAGCTTTCGGGAAAGCCGCGCATATTCCGCTGAATCCTCGTACCTTCTTTGTGCGAGGCTGACGCGCGCCCGCTCGCGACCCGCCAGGCGTTCCTGCCGCGTGCTCCAGCCCAAGCGTCCCATCAGCCTGCGCTGACCGGCTTGGCCCATCGCCGCGAAGGCGCCGCCGTAGAAGCGCCCAAACGAAGGCGTTCCAATACCAATTCCGCCTGCTAGCGAGGCGGCAACGTTGGTGATTTGTGACAGCAGCAGCACGCCGACGAGGCAGATCAGGATTAGCGGCGCGGCTTCGGTCAAGGTCGTGGTCGCAGCACCATTCGACCGGTTGACCGCGTCGAAATAGGTCTGGGTGATCGAGATGAAGAAGGCGCAGAAGGCGTAGACCAGAATCTGCACACACATGTACTGCACGATCGCGGTTATCCAGCCGGCGAAGAACCGGGTTGTGTAGCCGAACAGCATGAGAATGATGAACACGGGGGCGAGCGCCAGCAAAAGCCAAAGAAAGATCTTCGACAGGATGATGAGGAAGATCGCATAACCGATGAGCAGCGCGCCAACGACAAGGATGATCGCCGCCAGCACGTAGCCGCCGAAGTTCAACACCCCAAGGCTCTTGATAAAAGCGGACGTGGAGTTGGCGAGCGAATCCCAGATATTCTGCAGGGCCGTCTGCACGGAGTTGACGGAGTTCAGCCCGGCTGATGTCCCGGTCACATTGGCCGAAACACTCGTGAGAAGGCTGTTCCCGATCGCGGAAGGTGTGTCATTCGCGAACGAATACGCATATGTTTGAAAGTCCCCCCAGCTGGTCGCCAGAGCGTAGATGACGAAGGCGCGAAACAGGCGCCAGACCATCTCTTTTCCCGATCCCGTCGAGGTTCCCTGCCAGATGCTGATGGCCCAAAATATCACGTACAGCGTCAGCATCAGGCCCGCGACACCCACCTGTCCCCCGCCGGTCAGCGCCGACGCGAGGTTCTGGTAGGCTTGCGATACATAGTTATTGCCGAACTTGTCGACCTGTTGCAGAAGCGTCGTGATATTGAAATTCATTTGTTCGCCGTCCCGCCTGTAAACAGCGATGGATCGCTATTGAGTGCCTTCATCGGACCACACTCGAATGGCTTCTTCGCTTCTGTTCTTGGTTCGGGCGCCGCGAACGCCATCGGCTGCATCGGTCCCTCATCGCGCGCGCATGGAGCCTTGAGTGGCTTGTGGCCGCACCCCGAGGTCACGAGAGCGCCAATGAGGGCGGCCACTGATAGAAGCAAGCGCACCGTCATTGGCCGGACTTGTATTCGAGCCCCCGCGTGGCCTGGGTGATCAGGTTCATACGATCGATGTTTTCCTGGTTGGCGGCCGCCGTGGCGGTGTTCACCGCGCCGATCAGTTCGTTCACGGTCAGACCGGTTTGCACCATGATCTGGCTATTCTGATCGATCGAGCCCTTGATGTCCTGCGCCGTGCCGATCCGCTGAGCGCCCGACTGAAAAGCGCTGGAACGGGTCTTCACCCCATTTTGCGAGGAGTCCACCAGCCCGGTGACCGTGGCCGCGACGTTCACCAGGGCGCTGTAGTTCTTGTCCATCTGCGTCGTCTGACCATTGATCAGACCCGAAATGGTTTTCACCAGCTGCAGGCCGTTGATCAGGTTTGAAACCATTCCCTGCGATCCGTTGCCGAGGCCGGCAAACGACAACGAGCCGCCCGAGATCACGCTGCCAAGCGAAGGCGCGCTTCCCATGGAGAAGCCGCCATTGCCCAAGGCGATCTGCGCGAGCTGACCAGCCTCGCCCGACCGGTCGCCCGTGACGGCCTGCAGTGTCGCTTGCGTATAGTTCATGATGTTGCGGTCGGTGCTGAGGATCTCGCTCGTTGCCGATGCAATCTGCCGAGCCTGTTCCAGATTGGCCTCGTCGATCGTAGGCACCTGGGCAATGGCGATGCCGCCAAAGCCAAGCAAGAGTGCCGCTGTTAACGGAATTCCACGCATAGCGCTTTCTCCTATTGAGCCTGATATTGCTTGACGGCCGACATCAGTTCGTCGGTCGTCATGGTGACGGGAGCGCTGTTGGCGTCCCGTTGGATTTGCGAAAGCCTGGGCGACACGTTTTCAACCGTGTCGGTCGTGCGCGGCACCGGGCATGCGCTGTCCGTCGAGGGGCAGCACGTATTGGCGGCCGTGCCGCCGCTCGTCCGTCCGGGACAGCTCGTCGAGCCGCCCGGGCCAGGCGGCGCGGGCGGGGGATTGGGCACCACGAGGCCGGAGGATCCCCGGCTTGTCAGTGCGGCCGTGCCGATGTTTCGCACGTTGAAAGCTTGGGCGAAGAACCCAGTTGCCTGAATCACCTCGTTGAAGGTCAGTCCGCCTTGGGCTCGGATTGCGCTGTTGCGGTCGAAGGCTTCCATGGCCGTTTTATCGGTCCCGATATCCTGGCCCATGGTCTCGAAGACCTGCTTGTTGGGACCCACGGTCGACATGCTGCCATTCATGCCGCCGACTACCTGGCCGGTGCTGTCCAAAAGGCTTCGTTCGCCGGCATTGCCGCCGACAGCGCCTGATCCCGTTCCTGTCGAAGCGAACGCCGTTGAGCCCTTGATGTCGGGATTGGCCTGTTCCAGGGAGGCCCGGCCACTCGCGGGATCAAGCGAAGGCTTGGGGCTCGTCACGTTCTGCGCCTTTTTGGGGGTCGTCACCGAGCATTTGACGCCCTGCGTTGCGGACTTCGTGTCCTCCTGGATCAGCTTGATCTCAACCTTGTCGGCCTTGTCCTCGCTCCGCCGCGACAGAATAGAGCTGTCAGAAACCGGCACGGCCGCCATCGCCATCGATCCGGCGAAAATCATCACAACGGCGGCCGTCGCGCCAACGATGGCATTCATTCCGGGTCCCTCCCAAGAAAGATTGGCAACCAAACCTGCGGATCGTCACCGACCCGCGCGCGCAGCGCGTCGAGCTCCTGGACCGTCTCAATTCGACCAGAGAGGATCTTGATCGCGTCAGGCATCGCGCCCAGATTGAGGCGCGCAATGACGCTGTCCTGGTCATGCTTGATCAGGAATTTGCGGGCTTCCGGCGGGGTTTCGCGGATCCATTTGATCTCGCGCTCGGACAGCCCGAACGCCCTGTGCGACTCCTCATCTGCCTTCGGGTTGGGGAAAAAGATATTGGTCGGCGTCTGTTCGATCAGCGTGTTGGCGATCGACGATTTCACGATATCCGCCGCGGACTGCGTGCCGAAGCCAATGATGCCATTCAATTTTCGAATGGTTTTCAGCTTGTCCTTGATGAAGTAGCTGAAAATATCATTGTCCAGGAGCTTCCAGCCCTCATCGAGGAAGATCATGACCGGTTGCCCGTCAAGCAGCTCCTCAATGCGATGGAAGATATAGAGCAGGGCGGCCGTGCTGGTCGTCGCGTCGCTCAACACGCTCGTCATGTCGAAGCCGAAAATGGACGACATCGAGAACGAATCTTCGGCGTTGTTGAACAACCAACCACGCTGATCGGGCCTCATCCATGGCTGAAGGCGCGAATAAAGATCGTCGTCGCCGGCGCGCATCGCACCACGCAACAGCTCGGCGAACTCCTCCATTGTTCGACCTTCGGGCGGCGCGCTTGCCACCTGGGCGATCGCGTTGCGGATGACTTGCTCCTCGCGCGTCGAGTGGGCGTGTCCGTCGGCGCGACGCAGCATGAAACTGAAAAGCTGGAAGAGAAATTCCCGGTTGTGCGGCGTATCGGGCAGGCGCAACGGATTGAAGCCGGAAGGCTCGCCGGCCTTGAGAACCTCATAGCGGCCGCCAAGCGACCGTACGAAGATATCGAGGCCGCGATCCTTGTCGATCATCACCAACTTGGGGCGCGGCGTGATGCGCTGCGCCTGTGCCGCGAGAAAGCCGAGCAGCACCGTCTTGCCCGAGCCCGAGGGACCGTTCAGGGTGAAGTTGCCGAGATCTCGAACATGGAAGTTGAAGAAGTAGGCCGTTTGCGACGTCGTCTCGAGGACGCTTATCGGCGTTCCCCAATGCACCCCGCCAGCCCGGCCGCTCGGATAGTTATGGAAGGCCGAGAAGCCTGCCATGTTCTTCGATGAGATCATCGACTTGCGCGCCACATAGGCGAAATTGCCGGGCAGGGTGGCCCAGAACGCTGGTTCACAATTGAGGTCCTCGCGAACCCACAGGGCGGACACCTCCGTCAGCGCGGTGCCGACGTCGGTCACGCAGCGCGCCACGTCGTCCATGGTCTTCCCAAGGCACAGCACCGTCAGATGATGCAAACCATAAAGCGCTTCGGAAGATAAAAGCTCGTCGCGCGCTTCGCCGAGTTGATCGGCGACAATCGAGCCGGCTTCATCCGACATGTCGATCTTGCGCCCGACCCGCTCCATCTGGGTCAGCGCCTGGGGCTTGTCGATGATCGCGAAGGATTGCGTCACGATGAATTCGTGCGGCACCTTCAGCATTGGGTTGAGCATACCCGGTCCCGTAATGGAAGGGTACTCGCCTACCGAAATGATGGCGCCGTATCGCGTTTCGCCAGGGAACGCCCCGCGAATTTCCAGCGCATTCGGGCCGAAGAACAGCCGCTTGGTCGCCAGCGCCTCCGCGAGCTTCATGCGCGGCAGTGCCATCGGCCGCGGAAACCCGCCATTGACAAGCTGCACCAGGAATTCCAGCGGCTCGGAATGCCAAACGTCGTTGCGCTTGACGACCGTCAGAACCCGCGCTCCATATGCCTGCAGGCTCTCTCGGACGGCTTTCATCACGTCCGTGAGTTCGATCAGCGACCGCTCCTCGCTCGAAGAGCGACCGTCCGCCGCCCTGCGTCCCAAAAGCTTGCGGATCACAAGATCCGCTGTCCCGACGGTTCCCTGCAATTCGCGCCGCACGATCGTCAGGTAGATGTCGTTCACAAACATGCGCTGGGTGCGCAGGGCCGCCGTATAGCGCTGATCCAGCTCTTGGCAGAACTTATTCTCGAAGCTCGACTCGATCGCCGGCTTCACCTCGCGGCGCAGGATATGCGAGTAGATCGCATAGCGGGAATTCGCCAACCCCCGAATGAGATCGTTGCGACCGAGCAGGCGCGAATTGATCTCGGCGATGTCGATCGTCTCGAAGCACAGCCCGCTCATGTGAACGAAGGACATCAACATGCCGTCCTGCGTCTTGATCACCTCGTCGGACACATGCCGCGAATAGGGTATGTGGGCTGAAACCGGGTTCTCCCGACGAGACACGGCCCCGAAACTCAGTTCATCGCGCAGAGCCCGTGCGATCGCCACGTCACACCCGGTAACTGCGCGCCCCCCAGAAGCTGGCGCTCCGGGGCGGCATCTTTCGCGAACGGATGAACATGATCTCGATGAACATGGGATCGCGCATGATCGCGATCCTGGCAACCGCATAGAGCGGCACGCAGATACAGAGCATGATCAGATTATGGGTTGCAAGGAACACGACGGCGGTCAGCACGCCGATGAACCCCGCCAGCTCGTAGGGGATGCCGAGCACCGTCGGCGCTCGGGTCAGGCCCTTGACGAGAGGAGTGATCAACAATCTGGGCTCGCCAGGATCGATCCGGCCGTCTGCCATGCCGATCACCTCCCGACCGCGGATTGAAAGAATTCGACGATCTGTGCCGAGCCGAAGACCAGCACGATACCCAAGACCCAGCTTCCAGCCACAAACCATGACAGGCGTGCCGCCCAGGCCATGAAGCCCATGAAAATGCAGAACAGAACTGCCAAAGCCGTCGCGATCGGCCCTGTCAGGGTCTGCACCAACGTCTGCAGCGTGCTTTGCACAGGCTGGAGATTTCCGCCTCCGGCCATCGCCTGCGTTGCCAAGAGCATGAGCGGCATCGCCACACCAGCACTGCGTGTCGCAATCATCTTCCACATGGTCATCAAAGCTTCTCCTCAGTCAAAGTTTTGCACCATCCCGCCCTGCCAGACCGGCGCCGTCGCTTCGCGAGACGTCGTGGTGCCGCCATTGCGGGCGTTGGTGCGGGATGTCGGAACATTTTGTTGATCCGCCGCGCCGGCCGCAGCCGGTTGAACGCCGGCTAGGTCAAGGCTCACCGCCCCACCTGGCATCACTGCCTCGGACCCGACCGATGGCCATTGGTAGAAATCGTTGATGACGTTGGCGACGTAGCCAACCGTCTCGGGGTAGGGCGGCACGCCCTTGTATTTGAGAACCGCGACCTCGCCGGCATTGTAGGCGGCGAGCATGTATATCGGGTTCGGAAATCTGCGATGCAGATCCCGCAGAAAGCCGATCCCACCTTTCACATTATCCGCGGGGTCGCAGATATCGACCCCGTAGCTTGCTGCCGTGGACGGCAGAAGCTGCATCAGGCCATAGGCACCTTTGGGCGATAGCGCGCCGGAATTGAAGCGGCTTTCGGCCCGGGCAACCGCGAGGACGAGCGGTGGGGCAAAGCCTTGCTGGCGCGCGACCGTTTCGACGATACGCTGTCCGTCTTCCTTCGACAGGGCAGCGACGCCGGGGCAGGGGTTGTCGGCCTTGGTCGATGTCACCGTAGCAGCCGCGCTGTCAGCGCTTCCCGCCGAACCGATCCGCTGCACGTCATGGCTGCCAACCTCAACGGCCGGCATCACCCGGCCCTTTGCGTCGACAGCAGCGTTGACAATGCGACCGGTAGTTGCCGTGACGTTGCCCTGGAAGTTCCCGGAAGCTTCCTGTGCAGACGCTGCCTGGCACGTCGCCAGGATCGCACCCACGGCCAGTACTGTTTTGCGGGATCGAATCATTAAAATAATCCTGCGCCGTTGCCGATTCTGAAATGCTGAATTAATACAATGAATCGATGAACCGCAATCGCGAAAATGAGGCTGGCGCAATGAAAATGAGCAGGGTTCTTTCCGTTGTGGCGTTTTTGCCGACCTCGTCGGCTCTGTCGGTGGCGCCGGCCCATGCTGATGATTTTGGCTGCAAGGTTTTGCTGTGCATCCTCAACCCGCAGGGTTGGGCGAGCGTCGGGGAATGTGTGCCTCCGGTCGAGCGCGCTTTCCGTATGGTCGCGCATGGGGACCCCTGGCCTCAGTGCCCCGAGGCAGGCAGTTCCGGTCGTATCGGATATGAGAAATTCAAACCCTGCCCGGACGGCACGATCGCCGTTTCGCCCGAGACGGAATCGGGCGGAAGCGACAACAGTTCTCGATCACAAACTGTCTACAAGCCCAACAGCAACGGCGCTTTCTGCGCGCCGCGCAATGCAACGAATGCCTCATGGGGCACTTACTCGAGAGGTTCCGGTTCCGGTGCGCCTCCAACATCCGCCGTGACGCCGCGCGAGAAGAGGACGGAGCCAAACTATCTCGATCTCACGACCACAGACGGCAAACAGCGCTTCTGGTTCGATCTGAGCAGGTATCAATAATGAAGCCTGGCTTCTCAGCCGTTGTTGGCCTTCTCGCGGCCGTCCTCGCCAGTGTTCCGGCACGGGCCGAGGACAAACCCAATCCCTGGTTTCAGATCCCTGCCGCAGCATCTTTCAGCACCGGCGACACCTGGACCTATGCCGGCGAGACCCACCGCCTCTACGGCGTTCAAGCCTGCCTGCGAGGCACTTATTTCACAAATGCGGCAGGGGGGCGTGTCGATTGCGGCGAGGCCAGCCTCGCCATGCTCGTCGCTCTCATCCGGGATCTCAAACCCCAGTGCTACACGGCCGCCTGGCAGGACGCGACCAAAACGCGCTTCGTCGTTTGCGTCGCACAGCCTGTCTCAGGATCCGCGGCCGGTTCTCGCATCGATCTCGGCACGGCGCTGATCTCAACCGGCTGGGCCTTTGCGGCCGTCACTCCAAACGGCACTCCGGTTCATGCTCCCTATATTGTCGCGCAGGAGGTCGCTAAAAAGCAGCACCTTGGCCTGTGGCAGTTCGCCGACGTTCCTGATCCCAATGCCATCATTCTCCAGAACATCCGCAACGCATCTAACGCGGCTGGTCAGTCTTCGAATCCGCCTGCAAGTCGATAACCGGTCCCTGGCGGGCTGGATCATGCCTGACATCCCGCTGAGTCCACCGCCACATCACGAACGCCACGGCAAGCGCAATCGCCGAAATCAAGCCGAGAACAATAGTCGCGATCAGCCCCGGCTCTCGCCAAAACGATAGGCTGTCCCACTGATTCAAAAGCCGGGCGCCGGACAGCACTAAAATCAAGACTGTTGCGATGACGATGCCCGTTCCCGGATCCATCTCGAATTTTTTCAGCATGGCATTCTCCTTTCGCACTGCGGTCACGGCCCTCGCACGGACTTTTGCTTTTCACGTGTTGCGTTGATATTCCAAGGCCGGTCTGCTGTCCGGCCCGGGAACCCGCTCCTGTTTGCCCGGCAGCGCCGGCCGGGGACCGCTAGCGTCCCAGCACCAGGTCTCAAGCTCGCAGCTAGAGACCAGACGGTCGAATTCCGACCGTACCGCCTCCTTGGCATCATGCGGCACGACAAAAAGTGCCGTTCCCTGCTGGTCAACGTCGGTCAGAAGACCGAACGCCATGGGCACCGCTGGCAGGACGTTATAGCGCAACGTTTTCACAAACCGCCGATGCTCCCCGGTCAGGACCTCGATCAATTCCTTTTCGTCATTGTGCTGAAACGGGATCCAATTCTGTGTCACGTTCATAAAGCCGATTTCGTCGATCGACAGGATGCCGGACGGCGTCTGCGTGACCGTTGCGATGAGGATCAGGTGCGAATTTTCGTGCAGTCGCCACAGGTCGAATTCTGCTCCAAAACGCTTCGGCACTGCCTTGAACATTTTCTCATCCATGAAGAGCGGCGCGTCGGGCATATGCTTGATCGATAGCTTGCCGCCAAACCGGGCAGGATCGAGCGATTTCACAATGCCGATCACGATCTTCTTGTGACCCGCCTTAGCTGCCGCCGCGAAAGCCTGCTCCCGATCCGCCGCTAGCCGATCCCTGTGCTCAGGGGAGTACATTGCCGGCATGAACAGCAGCTCGCGCAACTGGAACTTCTGGCTCGACTTCGCATCGGCCGCGCCCCAAAGAAATTTCCGGACCAACCACCAATTTCTTTTTCCCACGAAGCCGGGTGCCATTAATGTCAGCTCCGCCTCTTCCCAGAGATAGTCGAGCAAGCCTCGCAGCGTGAGCTTCTTCGGATCGGCCTTCACAGTGTGGTGGGTAGGCCCCTCGCCGGATGGTCCCTGTCGCGCCTTGCCTTGTGTCAGTGCGAAGGCCAGCTTCAGCCGCGCCGTCTCCGATGCTGGATCCTCGACGATTGCTTGACCTAGGACCTCCGCCTTTCCCGACAGTGCGAGGGGCAGTTCATAGCGATCACAGTCTACCGCATGGTCCTTGCCGGTGTTCGGCATGCGCTTGATGATCAATTCCTCGCCGACGGCGGCGATGTACATCGGCACTCCGGGATGCCGACACAAACACAAGACGCGAGCCTGCTGATCCCGCGCCTGACGCAAGAGCGTCTGAATTTCCGGGTGCTGGGGGCCAATCGTGCGACCCAGAATAGCAAAGTCACTCATAAGGTGCCATCCGACTTAGATCGTTCGCCTTATGATTAAATCATTGAACCGATGTCTCGTTCAACCCATTTGGTCAACCATGCTTCCCATGGATTGACAGTGGTTAACCCGGTTGACTCGAATAGGCTGATGTTTCAGGTGGGCGACCATGGAGCCGCAAACAGCGGCTGTGGCGGCGATGTAGCCGTCCGCGGCGTGATCCCCCGGGATGGTGTGGCATGATGACAATCCGATCCTCGACATGTTTCATGGATGGCGCGCATCAAGAGCACGCGGCCATGTACTCGTGCCGGAAGCTACGCCACTTTGGTGTGACCTCTCCAGACCCGAACCGCGCGCTTGCGACCTTCTGTAGGGTGGCGCAAGAATTTGTGCCGTCTTATCTGTTTTTTGGAATCCCATTCGTCGCCAACGCGTAGAAATAAGGCCAAACAGGTAAAATCGTTCGATGGGTTCCCATTTCCACCGGACGGTGTTCCTCCCTGAAGGCTTTAACCTTCTTTGGCCGGGCCGTATCCGAGCCCGGCCATTCTTTCTTCCGGGCTTGCTTGTTAGCGCGGGCGCAAACGCGTTTTCCTGGTGTCAATCCTTCGCGACCCGGGCGGTTGGCACTCGCCGCCTCTGCGCTTTTCCAAGGCTATGCAGGGGAGGTGTCGTGGGACTGATGCTGCTGGCGGGCGCCAAAGGCTGACGCGTGACAGCAAGGATCGCAGGGTGATCGGATCGGTTTGCGCTTGCAGGGCGCATCATGTGAGGCTATATTGTGCCTCACATGAAATGGAGAGTGGAATGCTTGCGTTCGGAAATGTAGCCGACGTGTTGGGTCTGCCTGCTAAGGAGGTGGCGGCGCGGTCGCCATTCGGACTGATCTCCCGCATCGAGAGCGGACTTCCCATTGGGGTGGTCGAGCGCGTCGCCCATCTCGTTGCCCCGGGAGATGCTCATTTCAAATACCGGCTGATCCCCAAAGCAACCTACGAGCGGCGCAAGACGGCACATCGCCTGTCGTCGGATGAGGGCACACGACTGGCCCGTGTGGCGCGCGTCTGGGGGCTTGCTGTCGATGTCTGGCAGAACGAAGAGGAGGCACGCGATTTCCTGTTTAGGCCGCATCCGATGATTGAGGACAAGCGACCGATCGATATCGTTATCCTCAGCGAGTTCGGCGCCGAAATGGTGGTCGATATCCTCGCAAGTCTGAAGTACGGCAGTGCTGCGTGACGGCGCAGACTCTCGATCGCACGCTATCGTCCTTTCGCATCGGCGATCCGGCCGGCACCTACCCGATCTTCGACGCAACCGGCTCGACAATCGCGCCAGGGCGATGGAACACGCCCGGAAGTCCTATCATATACACCAGCGAGCATTATTCGACGGCCCTGTTGGAAAAGCTGGTGCATGGCAGTGGCCGACTGCCGCCCAACCAACACTACATCGAAATCACAATTCCGCGCGGACTGAGCTACGAGGTTTTTTCGCAGCCGTCGCTGCCCGGCTGGGACACGATGCCGGCGACGGTAAGCAAGGGATTTGGCGAAACCTGGTGTTTTGAGCGGCGCAGTGTCATCCTGCTGGTGCCGAGCGTCGTGGCGCGTCTCGATAGCAATGTGCTGATCAATCCGGCGCATCCGGATTTTTCAAGGATCCAGACGAGTCTCCATCAGCCTGTCTACTGGGACCGGCGGCTGTTTGGCGCGTAAGGGGAGGGGCTTTCTGTCCTCCCCTGCTACTCCAGAGCAATCGCATATGGCTCAAAGCGTATTGCCGTTTCATGCGTGGTACCGATCTGTTCGCTTCCGTCAGTGCAGGCCGAACTCGCGCAGCAACTCTTCACGGTAGCGCACGAAGCGGCTTTCGCTGCGCTCGCGCGGACGAGGCAGGTCGATATCGATCAGCCGTGCCGTGCCGCCCTTCTCCCTGGGCAGGATCAGCACCCTGTCGGCGAGATAGATCGCCTCCTCGAGGTCATGGGTGACCATGACCATAGTGACGTTCTCCTCGCTCCAGATGCGCGCCAGTTCCTCCTGCATGGAGATCTTTGTCATGGCGTCGAGCGCACCTAGGGGTTCGTCGAGCAGCAGGATTTCGGGCTGCACTGTCAACGCCCGCGCGATGCCGACGCGTTGCGCCATGCCGCCGGAGAGCTGCCGCGGATACGCGTCGCTGAACTCGGCAAGGCCAACCAGCGCGATGTAGAAGCGCGCCCGCTCCTCGGCTTGCGCTTTCGCCACGCCGCGCACCTCGAGGCCGAAGGCGACGTTGCCGAGCACTGTCAACCAGGGCAGCAGCCTCGGCTCCTGGAAGATCACCGCCCGTTCCTCGCCGACGCCATCGACCTTTCTGCCGTCGATCGCCACCGTGCCGTTGTTGGCGCTTTCCAGTCCGGCAAGAATGCGCAGCAGTGTGGTCTTGCCGGAGCCGCTGGCGCCGACGATGACCAGGCATTCGCCGGAGCGGATGTCGAGGTTGAGCGATCGCAGCACGGCAAGCTTCCGCCCGGCAATGCTGAAGGACTTCGACAGGTCGCGGACCGTGACCTCGCCGCCGCGTGACGTAGCCATGCCGCCGGCCTCCGTGCTCAGTTGATCTTGGTTTCGCCGGGACGGTAGAGAATGTCGGTTGCCTTGATCTTGCCCTTCGGCACGCGACCGTCGCGCTCCAGGATGCTCACCCAGAAGTCGATGTCGCGATCCGTCACGGCGGCCTTCTCGCGCAGACCGAAGCCGGTCCAGTAGCGCGCCAGGTCGCCGTTCTCGCCGCGCCTGTTGAGGATGTCGGCAAGCAGCTTGCGCGTTTGGTCGGGGTTCTGCCTGGACCAGTCGGATGCGCGCGCCGACTGCTCGACGAAGTTGCGCGCGGCATCCGGGTTGTGGGCGATGAAGTCGCGCCGCAGCACGACGAAACCGCCGGCGATCTCACCCAGCACATCGGTGTCGTTGAAGACGCCGCGCACGCCGCCATTGGCGACCAGTTGGCCGGCAAAAGTCGCCTGCCAATAGCCGAGACCGGCCATGTCGACCTGATTGGAGCGCAAGGTCTGCTCGAGCTGCGGTCCCGGCACCACCACCAGCTTTGCCGCATCCGGCGGCAGGCCGACGCTGTGCAGCGCCTCGCGCACCGTATAGTCGAGATGAGCGCCCAGCGTGTTGACCGAGATCGTCTTGCCGGCAATGTCTGCGATCGATTTGATCGGGCTGTCCTCAAGCACGTAGAAGACGCTTTTCACATCCTTGTTGATGCCGTTGCTCGGATAAGCGGCGACGAAGTCGTTGCCGCCGGCAATCGAGTTGATCACCGCCGGCGTTGCGGCCGAACCGAGGTCGACGCTGCCGGAAGCGAGCGCAAACAGTGACTCAGGGCCACCGCCGACATAACCGACATTTTCGAGCTCGATGCCGAGGCCTTTGAAATAGCCGAGCTCATAGGCAAGCTCGTGCGGCGAGATGCCGCCGCGGCTGGCGAGATAACGGATTTTGACGGATGCAGCTTGCGAACGCGCTATCGATGGCAGGCCGGCGGCGAAGAGGCCGGCGGCAATCGGTACGCGCAGAAGAAGCGAACGGCGTGTGATGCTCATGATCAGGGCCTTCCTTTAGACAACGATGTTGGGGTGGCGGCTCAGGCGGCTGGGTTGCTCCAGCGGCAAAGCCTCCGCTGCAGGCTGACCAGCGCCTGGTTGGCGATCAGGCCAAGTGCGGCCAGGATGACGATCGCTGCAAACATCAGCGGGATCTGGAAATTGTACTGCGCATTCATCACCTGGAAGCCGATGCCCTTGTTGGCGCCGATCATCTCGGAGGCGATCAGGAGCAGCAGCGCGGTGGTGGCCCCTAACCTCAGGCCGACGAAAATCGAGGGCACCGCACCCGGCAGCACGACGCGGTGGAAAATCGTGAGCCGCCGGGCGCCATAGGCGCGCGCCATCTCGAGCAGCTTCGGGTCGACCTCCTTCACGCCGCTGATCGTGTTGAGCAGCAGCGGAAACAGCGTTGCCCAGAAGATGACGAACACTTTCGAGGCTTCGCCCAGTCCCAGCAGCAGGATGAACACCGGATACAGCGCCAGCGCTGAGGTCTGGCGGAACAGCTGCAGGATAGGGTCGAGCGCGGTCTCCACCGCGCGCGTCTGGCCCATGACCAGGCCGAGCGGGATGGCGACGATGACCGCCGCGCTGAAGGCAAGGCCGGCGCGCTGCAGGCTGATGGCGATGTCGCCGAGCAGGCTGCCGCCGGCAAGGCCTTTCCAGAGCGCGACGACGATCGCATCGACCGGCGGCAGCACGGCTGCGTTGACCCAGCCGCTGCTCGCCGCGACCTGCCAGAGCGCCAGGAAGCCCAGCAGCACGCCATAACGCGACAGGATGCGCGCCGAAGTCCGCGCCAGGAGACGCAGCGTCTCCGTGCCGAAATTGCTGCCACCCTCGTGCCGGCCGATGCCGGACGTCCTTTCGATATGCTGTAAGGTCATCGTCGTGCCTCCGGCCTCAGGATATCATTCGGCGGCAAGCACGGTCGAACGTGCTGCCGTCCAGGGATTCTGCGGTCGCCTGAGACCGAGATTCTCGCGCAGCGTCCGGCCTTCATAGGCGGTGCGGAACAGGCCGCGCCGCTGCAACTCCGGGATGACCAGATCGACGAAATCGTCGAGCGCGCCGGGCAGCCATGGCGGCAGGATGTTGAAGCCGTCGGCGGACCCGTTGCTGAACCACTCTTCCAGTTGGTCGGCGACCTGAACGGCGCTGCCGATCACCGTGTAATGGCCGCGCGCGGTCGCCACCCATTGATAGAGCTCGCGGATGGTGAAGTTATGCTCGTCCGCGATCTGGCGGATCAGCGCCTGACGGCTCTTCATGCCCTCGGTTTCCTTGCTCGGCGGCAGCGGCCCGTCGAGCGGATAGCCTCTTATGTCGAGCGTCTGACCGGCGAGCGCGTTGAGCAGAGCGACACCGTCCTCGGGCAGGATCAAATCGTTGAGCTCTTGGTATTTGGCGCGGGCCTCTTCCTCGGTGCGACCGACGAAGGGCGCAACGCCCGGCATGATCAGCACCTGTTCGGGATCGCGGCCGGCCTGCGCCACACGCGCCTTGATGTCGCGATAGAATTCCTGCGCCGAGGCCAGGTTCTGATGCGCGGTGAAGATCACCTCGGCCGAGGCCGCCGCGAGCCCACGCCCATCCTCGGACTGTCCTGCCTGCACCACCACCGGATGACCTTGCACGGGGCGCGGCACGTTGAGCGGACCCTTGACGCTGAAATGCTCGCCCTTGTGGTCGATGTCGTGCAGCTTATCCTTGTCGTAGAAGCGGCCCGTCTTCTTATCGCGAATGAAGGCGTCGTCTTCCCAGCTGTCCCACAGCGCCTTGACCGTCTCGACATGTTCATGCGCTCGGGCATAGCGGTCGGCATGGTTGGGCTGGACGTCGCGGTTGAAGTTCTTGGCGGTCTCGTCGCCGGCCGAGGTCACGACGTTCCAGCCGGCGCGGCCATTCGACAACAGATCGAGCGAGGCGAATTTGCGCGCCAGCGTGTAGGGCTCCTCATAGGTGGTGGAGGCGGTGGCGATGAAGCCGAGATGCTTGGTGAGCGGCGCCAGCGCCGCAAACAGGGTCACCGGCTCGAAGCCCGCGATCTTGCCGTTGCCGGCTTCGCGGGCGCCGAGACCTACGGTCAGATTGTCGGCAAGGAAATAAGCATCGAACAGCCCACGCTCGGCGGTCCGCGCAAGTTGCTTGTGGAACTCGAAATTGGTGGCGCCATCGGCCGGCGCATCGGGATGGCGCCAGGCGGCGATATGCTGTCCGCCACCGGGCAGGAAGGCGCCGAGCTTGATCTGTCTGGGCATTATCAAATTCCCTCTTGTCGCATCAGTTGAAGAGACGTCCCCTGGTGTTCAGGCCGCCTTGATCCTCGCCGGCTTGGCTGCCTTGGTGCGCGAGACGCTGCGCCGCCCGTCAACCGCGACCGGCACGTCACCGTCGACAGTGGCGCGGTGGACGACCCGGTGGTGATCGCCGTAGTCGTTGACGGCGTAGTGCTGCGTGGCGCGGTTGTCCCAGATCGCCACATCACCCTGCTGCCAACGCCAGCGAACGGTGTTTTCCGGTGCGGTAACGTAGGATTGGAACAATTCGTAGACCCGGTGGAAGTCGCTTCTGGACAGGCCGACGAACCGCTGCACGAAATTGCCGAGCAGGAGGGTGCGCTCACCGGTCTCCGGATGAACCCGCACAACCGGGTGTTCGGTCTCGTAGATCGTCGAAGTGAACACCTCGTCGAAGTGTTTTGTTTCCGCCTCTGTCGCCCGCGGTCGCACCGCCGCGTAGTCGTAGGCGTTGCTGTGGACCGCCCAAAGATCGTCGGCGAGGCGCTTGAGCGTTGGCGGCAAACTCTCATAGGCGGCCGCGGTATTCGACCAGATCGTGTCGCCGCCGGCCGGCGGAATGACCACGCCGCGCAGGACCGAGAATTTTGGATAGGCGTCGACGAACGTAACGTCGGTGTGCCACTGATCGGCGCGCCCTCCACCGCGGCTTGAATCGAGTTCGAGGATCGAGGCCGTTCCCACGATTGGCCCTTGCGTCGGATGCGCTACCAAATCGCCGAGCCGTTGGGCGAAACGCTCCTGCTCGGCATCGTCCAGGTGTCCCTGGTCGCGGAAGAACACGACCTTGTGGCGCAGCAGAAGCCCGTTGATCGCCACCACGACAGCATGGGGCAGATCACCGGATAGACGCACGTTGCGGATCTCTGCGCCGACGCGTGATGTGAGTGGAGCAACATCGGCTTCCGGAATGGTTGCACCAATGAAAGCAGGCTTGGTCATGGCTAGTCTCCAGGCGGATTGAGTTTTGTGGCTGCGGCTGACGATTTCTCGAAGATCCAGACAGGGCTGGAGAAGGCGCTTCAGCCGAGATTTGCGTTTGAAACCCGGTTCGAAGCGCGCCATTGGCCGCGGGCGATAGCGATGTCCGCCTGAGGAAGGTCTGAATGTGCAACCAACTGGTCTCGAGTTCTTGACGCCAGATACGGCGCGAATTGCCCGATCGCTCGATCGAGCCGATCGAGCCGATCGGCGAGTGTCGGAGAGACGGAGGTCTGGTCGAGGAAGTCGCGTTCTGAAGCATAGATGCCTGTCGCCAGCGTTCGCGCCTCGAAGAACCCGAAGAGCGGCCGCAGCTGATGCTCGACAATCAACGCGTGTCGGTCTCCGCCGCCGGTCGCGGCCAGAAGTACCGGCTTGCCTAGGAAAGCGGTGGGCTCCAACAGGTCGATGAAATGCTTGAACAGGCCAGCGTAGCTGCCTTTGTAGACCGGGCTTGCGACGATCAGTGCTTCGGCCTGCAGGAGATGGTCAACAAGTCTCCGTGCCTTCGTGTCCAGATCAGAAAGGCGGGACGCGGCGCCCAGCGAAGGCAGGAACTGGCCAATCTCGATGACCTCGAAGCTCCTGTCGTATTGTTGCGCCGTTCGCCTCACGATCTCTTCGACCAAAGCGCGGGTTCGGGAAGGAGAACTGAAGCTGCCGGAAAATCCGACGATTGCGGGTCTGGTCATTCGGTCCTGTCCCTCTCCTTGAAAATGCGGCCGCAGCAGCGACAACGAGGGCAGGATAACTTTGTATATAAAATCTATAGAGAAAGAGAATTGCGTATTTGTGTCCGCTTGTAAAATTCCCTTCCTCCACTTTGGCGATGTGAGTCCTCATTGAGCGACTGAGCGAAGGCGCCCTTCGCCAGAACAAGTGGTGCCAATTTGTGATCAAAGTTGATGGCAAGCTGGTTCGCCGAGAGGTTCAGGTGTCTTCGCCGAGTGTTTCGCGCAGCAGAAGATCCAAGGGTAAGGTCTCGGGCGTCGGATCGTTCTCCCACAGTTCCGCGAAATCCCGATCGTCGGGCGGTCTGTGAATGAGGACCTGGCGCTCAGGGTTGGCTTCGCGAACGCGCTCGGCCGCGCTGAGGCCGGGCTTGTCCGGATCGGCGAAGACGACGATCCGCTGTACGCATTCGGGCAGCTGAAGAAACGGCAAACGTGGTGCTCCCAGTGAGCACCAGACGGGCAGGCCGTATCGCAGCATTACAGCATGGCCGGTCTCATAGCCTTCGGCAATACCAAGGACGGCGGCCGCTGGGGCGAGCCGCAAGGCAAAGCCCCGGCTCGGGCCGATGATGCGGCGCGGCTCGTCCAGCCTTGCCTTTTCTGGCCGTGTCGGGTGCAAGAGAGTGAGCTGCACCGAACAGATTGAACGGTCTGGGGCCTGCAGAGCAGCCACCAGCGCGGGAAAGCGATTCTTCCCCAACCGATAATCCGGCAGATAGCGCAACGTTGGCAATGTCGCCGGCAGACGGCGAGAGGCAAGATAAGCTTCGGCGTGCGTGCCGGCGAGCGCAATCGCTCTCGACCACAGCGCGAGCGCGTCCGTCGCCGTGGTTTTGGGCGCCGCCGGACGAACACGACGCAGAGGCTCGGCCGCGCGCTTCGACAAATCCAGGTCCGCAATGGCGGTCTCAATGTCGACGGGATCGCAGCCCGCAAAGCAGTAGAGCATAAGACGATAATCCCCGTCACGAACAGAGAGGGAGGGATGGCGGTCGCCTTTCCCCTGCCCGTGACTTGGTACTGGGCAACGGCACAAGTAGCTCCCGCGCGCCGGGTACCCTCCTAAAGCGCTATATACCTGCGCAGCGCTTGGCCACGACACCTTTGTCATGGACCTGATAATGCCGCCAACCCGCTTTCGGATCAATAGAATGACTTAATAGCGAGATGAACATTGCCGGTGAAATAGCCGCGGCGGTTCAAGGGCCAGGACTTAGCCGTCCTGACGGCAGGATCGCCTCGGGCAGGTAGCCCAAGCCCTGCATCGCTGAGAGCGCCATCACTCGAGATTTGCGATCAGGAGCCGTTGCATGAGGTAGTTAAGAGAACCATTTGCGCGTGAACCGCATGGTGGTGTCTGCGCAGGAACGCCTTGTGACTGCGCGCGGGCGCGGAACCCTTTAGACGATCGGCACATTTGTGGCGTTCCTGGCCGGCTCGGTCGGGGCCTTTTGGGAATTCGGGACGCTGCGTTGCGAAACCCTCGAATCATTTGGGACTACCGTATCTAGAGCTCGCAGACCTGACGGACCGGCAGGATCGTCTGTGTGCGTGTTGGGCAGATCCTGGCACGCAGAGCCTGTTAGAGTTTGAAGCGGCCAAGACGCTGATCGTTGACGCGGTACTGCCAGGCCAGTTTCGAATCCTTGGGGTTGACGCCGGACGTTGACCAGGCGGAGCGCTCAACCTCTGCAGCGTCTTGCAAAGGAAGATCGTCATCACAGCGCGGCGATTGTGACGACGGCCGAAGACGAAAATGTCCGATACTGCGGCTTACCAATTCGATGACACAGACGGCGGCGAGGGACAGGATCAAGAAAGCAGTGGAAAAGCTGAGCATGCGAAGGCCGGCTTCCTGATCGGGCAGGGCGAAGAAAGCGAGCACGCCGCCGGAGAAAATTGCGAACGCCAACCTCATGAACATGACGGAGAGTCTCCTATTTTCGATGTTGATCATTATAATATCACAGATTGACCGTCATTATAATGATCATGGAGATAGGATGGCCCCCGTTGGATCAAGCGCTTTTCGCAATCGCCAAATCCAGCGGCGCCGAGGTCTCGCGTCTGGTCGACCTGAACCGGGCCTTTCGAGGGATTTTGGCAACGATTGCAGGGCTCCCTACCGCAAGGGCAGAGATCAGGGTTGTCCCTCCAGATGAGGTGGCACATGACAAATTGATAGTGTAGGGATTCCCGGACATCCAAGCTGGATTCATTTAATTATTTGCTTTCAAAAAGGCATGCGGATTGTCAAATGCCGTCGTGCATCTCGAACGATTTAGCGGGTCAAAAGCCGCGCACCGTCACTTTCCGACGGGGAGAATGCCGAGACACTTTAATAGGGCAATGAGCTATCGTTTGGGCTACAAGCCCTGAGCACTAGACATTCTGCAAAAAATGGCCGTCATATTCCGACCGATAGCAAGGGGGGCAGCTGTGCCGATATTTAAAAACAAGACAGAAGACAGCGATGGTTGGCTTTCGATCCTGCTGGCGCTGCGACTTCGGCAAATCGAGAACGAGTACCCGGACTATGCGAGTTTTGCCGACGCTACGGGGCTATCGCGCGGCACTCTCTACCAGTTGCGGACGGGGAAGGGGAACCCGACATTCGTCACCCTGGAGCGGCTGGCGCGGCACCTGAAGGTTCCGGTGTGGACGCTCATTGGTCGGACTGGTGACGACGACAGCGTGAAGCGGGACATCGAGACGTTCGGCTTCAGCTTCACCGAGATTGCGCGGCATATTGAGGCCACGCGGGCTGTGAAGCGCTCGATGACGGATTTCAGTGGTGTTCCTTCTTTGAAAGAGGCAGCCAACCCCGCTGGGGCAACCTCTGAGAAGAAGCGGCTGCCTCCGGCCAAAAAGGGACGCAGGGCAAACCAGTAGATACAAGTAAAGTAGGAGACGCTAAACAACGAGCGTAGATTCATTTGCTACGATTGGCAGGAAATCTATTTTATATTTCTTTGACTCGCGCCAAGAAATCCGCCAGCGTCGATGCAATGGCCTTATTTTGCTGAAGGGTTCACGATGCGAGCGAATATCTGGCAAGTCACAGGAGACGATGCGCTTTATAAAGAAGCGGCCGCGTTCGTCGATTGCCACCCGAAACCATGGGTGGAAGAGGTTTCGGATTTTCTACGGCAGAAAGGCAAGCCCGAGACGATCACGTTGGTGATCGGACAGTTCATTGTGGCGGCTCTGTTCGAAGGACGACACGCGGATCTGCTGTACTGGTCGCTGGTTGCCGCCGAAGTGAACTGCGTTGAGATGGAGCAATGGCCTGATGATGTGCGCCAGGAGCTGGCAAGCCATCTGAAACGGGGGGTTGGAAAGCTCTCGTCGCGAAATCTCTCGCATTGAAGGCCGCGGGCCGGCGGCGTGGCCCTCAATAGGCGGGGTTACACCTGACCAGGGGCAACGTTGATGTCGCTGCCGGCGGGACCGGGAGCGGATGAAGCGAGTTTTGTGTCACCGCCATTGGGCGTCGGAAAGTCGCCTGGTCCCATTTGGCAGACCGCTTGCGCGCCGCATCCCTGAGGAATGGATTGGCCAGCCGAATTGAGGGCGGCATAGCGGCGGTTTACGTCGTTCGTCCAGTTACGGCGCTGGCTTTCAGTGCTTCCGTTGTAGCGATCGGCGAGGCAGCGAATACTTGACGTGCCGCCGCAGGATTTGACGGCATCGCGAAGCGTCATTACGCCGCCTTCAATGTTTTCGGACAAGATACCCCGATCCATTCCGTAGGTCCGGCCGGTCGCCCCCGTAAGCTGCATCGGCCCAAGAACGCCACTGAAAGAGCCGGCACATGCTGACATCGCGCCTTCGTGAGCCGATACGGCAAGAGCGAGCTTGGGATCAACGCCATACTTGTTGGCGGCGTCTACAATCATATTGGCGATGTTCGGGCTGCGCTCGATCATCTCCTGTGTGGACGGATAGCTCGGCAGACCCGCTCCGTTCGTACAAAGCGAACGCAATGTTGTTTTGTCATGGAGGTCGCAAGAACTTGCATCCTGATCGAAGGAATTCGCTTGCGCGACAGGCGCTTGTCCAACGACCAGGAGCGCGGAGAGGAGTAACGGGAAGGGACGCAGCATCTTACTTCCCCGGGCAGAAATTATAGATGGCGCCATTGATGGAGAGCGCGTCGCTGGATGGGCGCGTAATCTTCATCGGCGTGATAACCGGGGAGCTGCTGCCACGTTCGGTACATGAGGCTTGGAACGCATCGTCTGCATGACGGGTGCCTGCTATCTTGCAGGTACTCGGGCCGACGGTGATTGCGGAGCCGTCGAACTCCGCAAGTTCGAGAGCGCCGACGCCTTGGTCGAGATCGGCACATGTGTGCGTGGAAACTACATATGATCCCTGCGGAGCCTTCAGCGGATCAAGCGCTTGCGCGATCGCCGGCGAGATCAAGACGGCTAGAGTCGCGAAGATTGTCGGGCTGGCCATGCCAAATCTCCCCAACATCATCCCGCCGTGACCGCCGGCGGGAGCCGCGGTCAATGCCGCGCATCGCGCGTTGTGAAAGAAGCCTTGATCCGCTGGCGATGGCCCGTGGCACGCTGGTGTACCGAATAAGGTCAGGTTTTCCACGTCGATCATGGTTGCGCTCCTTCCGAATATCGAGGTTGCCGGAATCAAACCAGGCATCGCGGCTTCCCCTAGGGTTGCGGGATAGGGACCCGGAATTGGCATTCCGGGGCGATTTCACCTTGGAATACGATGCCGGCGCGAATGCTTTTGGCCTGAACGTCATACGCACCCATTGCACCATTCCGAGCGAGGTCAGGGCGGACGCTATTCGGTTGCGCGCCATATTCGATGAAACAGCCGGAGCCAGCGTCAGCGACCGTGGATCGGCCGTTCTGATAAATCGCCAAGCGCATGGGACACCGTTTCAGCGTGGCTTTGCCGACCGGATCGGTGCGAATGGGCGAGCAGCCGGTGAGCGTGTGCAGGACCGAGAGGACGACGGTTTTGGTCGGGCTGCGAACGACGATGTGACTCTCGGAAGCTGGCGCATTGGCGACCGCAAAGCGCATATCGCCTTTAGCCACATAGGCGTCGTTGTTTTTCTTCAGTCGATCCGCCCATAGGGAGGCGTAGGGCACGGCTTCCGAATTCGGGAGCTCGAGATCGGCGTACGCGACGGCGCGCCAGGCGTTCGGATCATGCGTGAGCGACTGAGCCGAAGCGTGGGGCGCTAATGTAAGGGCAGTCGCGACTGCGACAAATGTCAGGCCGTCCATGCATTCCTTTCCTCGCTCTCATGCCCTATGATTAAATCAATGTCGTAGTGATTGTCGAGCGTGATATTTGAATGAAACAAGAAGCCCGCCTATTCGGGCTGGATGAATTGCGAGGCCTGGCGATTGGGCTGGTGGTGCTTTCGCATGTCGGGCCGGTCTTCGGAGAAGGCGGGACGGTCGCCGCTTTGCTGCTTGCGCCAGCGTGGAGCGTCGGGGTCGACTTGTTATTTGTGATTTCCGGCTTGGTGGTGGAACGCTCATTGCGAAGCCTTCGCCTCGAGCGCGGAGCGCTCGATGCGGCCTCCGCCTTCTATATCAGGCGTGCCATGCGGATCGTGCCGCTGGCCTGGTGCGTCGGCGCCATTCTCTCGATCGGGTTAATCATCCCGGGAAGCGGCGTTGAGCCTGCAGACGCGAAGGCGGCATTCGCCTTCATTTCGAATGCGCATTGGGCGCCCTGTTTCGGGGGCGCCACAGGATGCGGTAACGCCTTTGCGTTTGGGCCATTCTGGTCGGTCGCCGCCGAGATGCAATTTTATCTACTGGCTCCGCTCTTGGTGTTCTTGCTACCGCGGCGGGCGCTCGTCGCGCTGGCCGGGCTCGTTCTCGTGGCCGGGGCGTTCACGCCGCGGCCATGGGGCGGGACGCTCTGGACGTTCCGCATCGATGCAATCGCGGTCGGGCTGGCGAGCGGCGCCATCATCGGGACGAGCGCATGGCCACGGCTAGCGGAACACCTTCGGGAGATCGGCAACATGGAAGCGGCGTTCTGGATGACGGTCGGGGCCTTCATGCTGGCGATCTTGCCGCCGGCGACACATGGCGTGGCGACTGCCGCACTGGCGCTGATGTGCGGATGGGTCGTGACAAGGGCGACCTTGCGGAATGGTTCTGTGAACTGGCCAAGGCGGATTCTGCGGCACTTGGGAGACATCTCTTATGCTCTCTATCTGATCCATCTACCGGTGCTGGGGCTGTTCAAATGGTCCCTTGGCCAATTCCTGGGCGCTCCGGCGACGGCAACGCTCTCGATCGCGATTGCGATCGGGCTGTCTCATGTGCTGACAGCGGCGATCGGAGATCCGCTCCGCCAGCTCGGCCGCCAATGGTCAAATCGAACAGTCGGGGAGTTGTCGCCGTGACGGAAAAAAATCGTCAGTGGTCGCTTTGTGGTGGAGATGTCGATCAAATTCCGCGAGGAGCGAGGGCGCTGGCGGAGCAGCTATTGACCGAGACCGATGGCGATGCCGTGGCAGCGCTCGTGGCGGCCTGCTGCGTCATTGGAGCCATGCGCTCGGCGGTATCGAGGGGTATGGTGCGCAACGGATCGCCGTCAGGAGTCGATATCGCTCAAGTGCTGGACATTTTCGTACGAAGCGAGCCCCCAGCAGAAGAGCAGAACCTAACCGATAGGACCGTGAAGTAGCTACGATGTTGGGAGGCTGGGCAGCCCGCCGCTTGATCCCCGAAATGCCGAATGCGCGATACCCTGAGAGTTGGGCGACCGTCAGCAATGCCGAGCACTGACACTGATTTCACTACGTAAAGGGATTGAGCGAAAGCCTTGCGAAAACGTCGCTCGCCGGGCTTGTGCCTAAAAGAAAAATTACGGGAGCACGGTTTTTCGGCTGGAGGTGAGCGATGCGGCCTCCGTGGCGCCTTGCCATTGGTTTGGCCGTCGGCTTCTGTGCGCATCTGGCCAGCCGACACGCGTCAGTGTGACGGCCGCTGCTCAATAGCGGTTGCCGAACCAGCCCTTGCTCTTGGGTGGCGAGGGTTCCTGATCAGCCCACGGTACGGACGTGTAGGAGGGCCTCGGGTCTTGGACGCGCCAAGCCTTCTGCCAGTAGTAGAAGTTGAGAGGTACTCGGGCGAGCACGCGACGATCGGCAGACAGGAGGTCGGAAGCGCAGACGACGACGGGGCCGTCGTAGTGTTGCACGCGGCCGGTATAGCCGTTGAGCGCTCCGGGCCGGCACGCAAAGACACGAACGCCTGCGGCGATCGTGTGCGGGGCTTCCGCAGGGACGGAGATCGTCTGGATGCCTTCCTTGGTAACGAGCGTGCGCACAGGCACGGAGCTCCAATGCGAGCGGCGCAAGGCGCTATTCGCCTGAGCTTCGGTGGGGTAGCCGGTTCGCTGGGTAATGACCGGTGGGAAGCGGCCCAAATCGGGCGCATATTCTTGCCGGCTGCGACTGACCCGATCGGGCTTCCAATAGGAGTCCGTAACCGAAACGGGGCCGGCCGAATGTGAAGCATCCGGCACTCGCCCGGCGCAACCGGCGAGCAGGGCCGCGGATGCGACGAGGTGGAGGATGTGACGACAAGAACGCATATCTGGATCGGGGGTCATTGCAGGCGAGGATTTCCGGTGGAGCGGGCCATGCCATGGCGACAACGCCATAAGGCCACGTCTGCTTTCCCAGCGTCGCGGTCTGGCCCAGGTCGCAGCCGACGATGCCGCCGTAGGTGCACGACGCAAAGTTGATTACTGGTTCCCATGAATCGCCCTCTCCAGAGTCATTGAGTCAATAAACTATCTTGCAAATCGCTGTGCAAGTGCCTCTGACATCATACGATGTGGGAGGGGAGGGTGCTCGTATCCGGACCGGTGCCCGATGGGCCAGGGAGGGGCCTCAGTGTCGAGTTGACGCTGGGCGGTCCTGACTTGCTGGATTTCGGCAAGGCTGGACCATGGGGCAATCGCAAGCTGAAAGCGCGCTATGCCGCAGCGGCATCCGACTGGACGAACTCAGCGGCTTCGGGGGTAGCCTTGCCTGGTACCGCTGCGAGCTTCTCGAAGCCGCTGTTCGAGCGCCCTATAGAGGGTTGCTCGATGCACCTTCAGGAGCCGTGCAACCTCGATGACGGGCTTGTCCTGGGCGAAGAGCTGGCGGGCGTGTGTGATCTGCTCGGCCGATAGGGCAGGGGAAGGACCGAACCGCACACCATGCGCCCTGGTCGCGATCCGGCCGGCGCTGGTGCGCTCCACGACATCGCCTGGACGCAAATGATCGAGGAGCTTCGCCAGCTCGGGCCGATCACGCTTTGCCGGAAACCTTTTCCTCAAACAGGCGAATGCAGCCGGCCGCGCCAAGCGCCGCGCGCTGCTGGTCGAGGTCCTGGCCCTGGGCCGAGACCCGGGCATAGCCAATCATCATGGTGGGGGTTTCCTGTCGCAAAGACAATTACCACTTACGACAAAGACATGCGACACCCTGACTCTCAGGGGACATGTTAGGGCGAGATAACGCCAGACGCGTCATTATCCAGTTGGCTGGAACCGTGGTCTACGCGGCATCCGACGAGCGACATTGCATAGAAATTTTGGTGCACTACCATCGACGCTGACATCCCCGGTGAGCCGCAATCGCTAAAGTTGCCGAATGAACGCCGGGGTGGGAAAATGACAGGCGTTCGGGCTATCTTGTCTGTCATTTTACTATGGGCTATATCGTCAGGGCAAAAAGGGCCGAGCGACAGGCAGGTTGTGCGCACGCATCGATTTATGAAGCGAAATGGAAAGGGCGAAGTGGACAACCCGCTTCGCGTCAACATACGACGGTCCTCGAGGCCGAACGCCGACAAAGGCGGCTTCGTCTCCAGGACATGGCGCAGTTGTTTCATACGTCGCCTGGTAAGGGTCTCGCCTACCGGACGTATATCAAAACTGCTCAGCGTAGGAACAATGTCACCTTGCGTACCTTAGACATGATGGCCCGTTCGCTTCGGATCTCGATTGCCACGTTGTTGACAGCTAAAACCGATATCGAGCCCTGGATTCATGAGCTTGGAGACCAATCAATCCGGAGGCGTCTTGGCACCATTATCAACAGCGAGCGCGAGCGCCGGAATCTTCTGTGCTATCAGATGGCAAAGTTGATCGGCGTCTCGGAGATGACGTTAGCGAAGTTGGAACGCGGCGCTGGAAATATCAGTGTCAATACAATTGCTGGCATCGCGAAGTCGCTATGTCTGGATCCCACGACATTTCTGTTCCAAGATCAGATTGCTTGCGACCCCTCTCCTCAAACGTAACGTGGCACGGCCAACCCTTACTTTCCTCGTCATTGACCTATCGGCCGAGAATAGCAATGGGCTGAGCGAGCCATAAGCCACGTCTTGAGGGCGACCGCGGCATGCCCAACCAAGACCACGCCGCCAAAGCGCCGGTCCTGTTATTCAAGGTCTTAGCTCCTGACCAAACGGCTTCGCGGCAATGCCAGGATGTCATCTATCACCACAGGTTCCAGATCAGATTGCCTTGAGCTTCGTCGCATCTGACGTGGGCGCAGACAGGCGAGTTGTTCGGGAGTTTCCACGCCTTCGGCTGTTGCCTCAATTCGAAGCTCATGCGCTAGCTCAATCAATGATCTTACAATCGCGGCGCAGTCGGCATCGGTCAGCAGATCCTGGACAAAAGATCGGTCGATCTTAAGCCGCGAAAGAGGCAGTTTACGAAGGTAGGTTGTGCTTGCCCCTCTGGCGAAAGCGCGAGCCGGATCCGAGTGTTGGAGTGATGGAGGCAAGCAGCCGATCGACACCGGATCTGACCCTGTTGGCAAGCGAGGACCACCTGGCGACTGATCAGGCTTATGCCTTTGGCAGCAAGGGGCGAGCACCAGATACGTTAGAAGTGGCCCGGAGGGTGAGGGCACTCCGAGTGCGCAATTTGCTAGCGGGTTCGCCCGATCGGCCGATCGGCTGAACAGGCGGATGTACGAGCTGCCGCATTGACTTCCGCGCCTTTCAGGAGCCGGCGATATCCGATTTTTTTCTGCATGGCGCAAAGGCTACGCGGCGACGGCGCCGCTCCCATTCGAACCCGTGGGGGTTGGACTGCCATGTTACAGCCCCAGCCGCCTCTTCAGTTCCGCGTTCTCCGCGCGCAGACGTTCAGCAAGCAGGTTCTTCAACCGCTTGTTTTCTTCCTCCAGCGCCAGAAGATCTTTGAGATCGTCACTCGCTGGCGCGGCCTCCGCGGTCACCGCGGCCCTCTTCTTCCATTGATAATAGGTCTGCTCCGTTGTGCCGGCCTGCTTAACGGCGCTCTTTAGAGTGGCGCCGCCACCAAGCAACTTTTCGATTTGACTGAGCTTTTTGACGCGCTCCTCTTCGGAGTACATTTTGCGGCCGAGCCGTACTGATCCGACCCCCTTACTGGCCTCGGATGAGGCGCCGTTCTTAGGAGCAGGTGATTTCAAATCCGTCTTTGTGTTTCGCGGCGGGCGGCTCTTCTTCTTCGTCTCTGGAGCCTCGATGTTCGCAGCGCCTTTCGTGGCGGCGTTTAACGATTCAGTATGCTCGGTCTCTGCCATGTGATGCTCCACTTTTTCCTGGTCCAAACGTTCAGCATTAAAGGTCACGATATTGGAATCAACAAACTTACGGTTTGACATGTCCATCTCCTCGAGTTGCCGTGTCGTCTCGGCGAAAGCGGCTGAGAGATCCATGTCGCCCCAAATGGAATTGTCGCGTTTTTGATAGCCGCGCCTTTGCTTGACTTCCACGATAAACGGTCGGGTTTGCCGCGTCATAACTTCTTCCTTGATTACATGCCAATTGAACAAGGAAACCACTACTGAAGAGAGCAGCACTGTAGAACGCGTGCCAGTCCTCGGTGCAGAGCTTCCCTGAGTGAAGGAGCGATCTTTGCTGGAAACGTTCGATCAGGCTTTGGGCTTCTGCTTGCCAGATTTCTGAACCGACGATCCTTTTGCAGCCTGCTGGGGTGGTTTTCGCCCTAAGCCCGCCTTTTTCGCCAAAGACGAGCGAGTTGCCGCGTAGTTCGGTGCAACCATAGGGTAATCGGAAGGCAGGCTCCATCTCGCACGATAGTCGGCAGGTGTCATGCCATAGCTCGTAGCCAGGTGACGCTTGAGAGACTTGAACTTTTTGCCGTCTTCCAACGAAATGATGAAATCCGGCGTCACAGATTTTCTGATCGGAACCGCCGGCCTCAGCGGCTCTGCCTCTGGTTGGGACTGGGCACCAAACGGCAACGAGTTCAACGATCGGTATACCCGGTCGATCACAGAGGCAAGTTCTCCCATTGGAACCGGGTTGTTGGATACGTATGCCGAAACAATTTCGGCGGTTAGTTCAATAAACGCGTTGCTCGTTTCACCCTCGGCCAACGTTTTTCCTCTTAGTCAGACAAATCGCACAAAAGCGCAGAATAGAGTAGTCACGCGATGTCTGCAATCGCGCCCCATTTGCGTGGCGCGCCCATCAGCAGTTTCGCTACCGTTTACTCTCCGGGTGTCCAACCTCGGCGACTTGGCCATCGCCTCCGTCTACGGCCTTGAGACGGCGGCCTTTCTTACCGTCAGGCCGGTTTATGAGGAACCGCGCAAGCCATTCTATGTGACCACCTATTCGCCTGACTGGGTGAAACGCTACGTCGAGAAGGTTTTTTCGACATCGATCCCGTGCTTCGCCATGGGCTGCGTGCTGTGACATTGGTTGCTTGGAAGGAGATCGACCTATCGGACAAGGCCGTGCGCACGTTCTTTGGTGAAGCGAGGGAACATGGTGTCGGAGCATGGCATCACGTTCCCGGTTAGGGGTGCCGACGGCGACCGCGGCCTTTGAGGTGGCAGGCATCGAGTTCATTGCGCAAAATGGCGGCGGCCCGGGCGTTCGGCTTGCGCAGCCCGATGGCGGCGCGCGACCATCGGCGCGCAATGGTTAACTGTGGTCACCGCGGAACCGCCAAGCGCGGTCATGCGACACTCCTGAAGACGGCTACGAAAGAAGTCGAACAGGATGTCCTTGCGCAGACAGAAGTTTAACCGCCTTGCGGTCGAAGGAGACGAATGTCTCCCCGCCCAGCCAGTCGCCGTCGAAGGCAATCACGCCGTCCGCAAAATCACCGCCGGCCTCAAGCACTGCAAGCCCTGCCTCGACAGCTGGCCGGTTGACGACGACATTCGCGGTGTTCGACAAGGCCCTGATTGCCGCCACTATATCTAAGCGTGCGGTTTGATATTGTCGGGCCAAAACCCATGCGAACTCGCACAAGGCCTGAAGGCTAACGGCCACGATGTCTGCCTTCGCCAGGAGATCGACGGCTGCTTCCGCTTGTTGTTCATCGTCGGCGACATAGGCACGCAGCAGAACGTTGGTGTCGGCCGTGACTTTCATTCCTTGCTCGATCCAGCTGCAGTGCCCGCTTCCGCAATAGCCTCGTTGATCTCTTCAATGCTCAACACGCGGCCATTCGTCTTGCCCTTGAGAAAACCGGAGAGCTCCCTGAATGATCCCTTCGCCCGCGCCGCCTTCAATTCCGCCCGGCCGTCGGGGAGCAGATCAAGTTCGATCTTCTCGCCCGGTCTGATTCCCAGATGCTGCAGAACGTCCTTGCGAAAGGTCACCTGTCCCCGTGCCGTCACCGTCAATGTCGTCATCTTACAGCTCCAATTCATCGACACGATTAGATAATGCAAATTTGCATTATCATCAATAGCAGAGTCCCGCGTTGTCGGGCAGTTGCTCCAAACATAAGCTTAACCCTTGTCGGGCCTATATCCCCGCTTGCGGGTCGCCGACAACCGGCGCAATGGACACGACGAAAGGGCGGCTTTGCTTGCCGCCCTTTCGAAATTGTCGAGATGCGTGGAGCTTTAAAAGCCCATCCCACCACCCATGCCACCCATGCCGCCGCCAGGCATGCCGCCCGGCATACCGCCGGCAGATTCCTTCTTCGGGGCTTCGGCGATCATGGCTTCGGTGGTGACGAGCAGGCCGGCGACCGAGGCCGCGTCCTGGAGAGCGGTGCGCACGACCTTGACCGGGTCGACGATGCCCATGGCGATCATGTCGCCATACTCGCCGGTCTGGGCGTTGTAACCGAAGGTCGCGCC
>NZ_JBWLUW010000029.1:0-41151 GCF_057784245.1 Mesorhizobium sp. CNPSo 4671
GAAAATCTCCTCGACTGCGTTTTGAACGACAGCCAAAGATCTCATGTCGAAAAATAATGCGCAGCACGCCGAAGGCCGATCGGGCCTGCCTGCTGGGAAAATCGCGTGTTCGGCGCGTTCCTTCACATTATGAACTGCTGCTGATTACTGCAGGTATTGCGCGGTGAGGCTTACCCGGCAATTGCTCGAAGAGCTTTCGTGGCAGCCGCGCTCGAAGCAAAGATTCTGCGCAGCGATTAATAAATCGGAGAGGCTCGGGAACTGCTGACTGACCATCGCCAGGACAGCTGCAATCATCATGGCGATCGTGGAGATGGCTGGACCGGGTCGGCTCACCACCTTGCCCCGACTGCTGCAAAACGGCGGACATCGGCGCGAAGCTGACCTCAGGTGACGAACGCTTTCAGCGGGGTCCGGAGAAGCCGCTCCTCTTCAGATAGAACCCATGCAGAGGTATTTCATTTCTAGGTAGTCCTCAAGCCCATGGCGCGAACCCTCCCGGCCGATGCCAGACTGCTTCACCCCGCCGAAGGGGGCCGCTTCCGATGACATGCGTCCGGTGTTGATGCCCACCATGCCATACTCCAAGGCTTCGGCCACGCGCCAGACACGCTGTAGGTTCGAGGCATAGAAGTAGGCGGCGAGGCCATAGATCGTGTCATTTGCCTCGTGCACGACCTGATCCGCATCGTGGAAGCGGATGATCGGGGCCAGCGGCCCGAATGTCTCTTCCTGCGCAATCGTCATCTCGCTGGAAACTTCAGTGAGCACTGTAGGTTGGAAGAATGTACCCTCCTTCCCAACGCGTGCACCCCCGCAGCGAATTGCACCGCCTTTTGCGACGGCATCGGCGATATGCGATTCTATCTTGGTCAGCGCATGCCTGTCGATCAGCGGGCCGACGGCGACACCTGGATCGAAGCCGTCACCAACCTGAAGCTGGCGAACCCGCTCCCCGAATTTGTCGACAAATTCATCGTGAACGCCCGATTGAACGTAAAGGCGGTTCGCGGAAACGCAGGTCTGGCCGGCGTTGCGGAACTTGGCTTGGATCGCACCGTCGACCGCGGCATCGACGTCGGCATCATCGAAAACGATGAAAGGCGCATTGCCGCCGAGCTCGAGACTGACTTTCTTGATCTGGTCAGAGCACTGGCGCATGAGGAGCCGGCCAACCTCGGTCGAGCCGGTGAAGCTGATCTTGCGCACCTTGGGGTTTGTGCAGAGCTCGCGTCCGACGGCATCGCCCTCGGAAGCGTAGATCAGGTTGACCACGCCTTCGGGAAAGCCAGCCTGATGCGCAAGGACGAACATTGCACCCGCCACGAGTGGCGTCTGTTCTGCGGGTTTCAGTACTATCGTGCAGCCCGCTGCCAAAGCCGGCGAGATCTTGCGCGCCACCATGGACGCCGGAAAATTCCATGGCGTGATCGTGCCGACGACGCCGATCGGCTGCTTGATCACCAGCAAGCGACGGTCTCTCGATGGCGCGGAGATCGTCTCGCCATAGATGCGGTTGGCCTCTTCGGCGTACCATTGCAGGTAGGCAGCCGCATGCGCCACTTCCGATTTGGCCTCGGGCAGGGGCTTGCCCATTTCCGCGGTCAATATCGCGGCAAGGTCATCGGCGTGGTCTATAATCAACTGATGCCAGCGCCACAGAACGTCGCTGCGTTCACGGGCTGTCAATGCGGCCCATCCAGGCTGCGCGCCATGGGCTTTGGCGATCGCCGCGCGCGTCTCCTCGGTGCCCATGTCGGGAAGCTCTGCCAGAGCTTCGCCCGTCGATGGGTTGAGGACCACAAATGTGCGCTGACTGACTGGTTTGCCAAGCGCCGGCAGGCGGTCAAGGCTGCAAAACAGGTCAGGAGATTTGAGGTGGCGGATCAAAGGCGGGTGGAGCGGCAATGTCGATTCCCCAGAGGCTCTTGGCCTGTCCGGCCGGATGGACATCTACTGCGGACGTGCGGCTTTTGCATAGGACCAGCTCCCACGAAAAGTTGCGCGTCCCTTGGGCCGGGTGGACCTGTCTCGGGGAAGGCCGACGGCCAGCTTCGTCTAGAACCGGCGAGTCTCGAACCGGCCGCTAGCGTCGCCGTCTACAGTCCCCCGTCTGCCCCAGCGAAACAACCCTGGTTGGTAACTCTTGCCATCTTTCCCCCGGACGTCTCGAGTATGGCATCGGGGCCGCAAAGCCTGTCGTCATGTCGGTTTTCCCTTGTAACCATTGCAATGTGGCAGGCCGTGAGGCCGTCCCGATTCATAACCGAAACTCTGCGTGAGCCCTACGGGCGGGTGCTGGACGGTCCATGAGGCGTTAAAGCCGCCGGTCAAACCGAGCTTGCAAATTTCTCGTTTTTGCTTCGCCTAACGCGATGGCGGTCAGGATGTTTTTGCCCCCATTTCCCCCGTTGAACGAGCGGGGTCTCTTTCGACCCTCACTGATGGCCAGAACAGGGCCGCCGGACCGGCAAGTCCTCAGCTGGCAGCCTCAGTAAAGCCGGCTGAATTTTCTCCCGCCTACTGGCAACAGCGCACGAACGCATGGATCCCGGGAGGTCTGAACGCCGCGTGACAAGGGGGGCGAGCGCAGAGCTCGACCAGTCCGGCTTGATCAGCGGAATGCTGCAAGCCCGAGCGAATTCTTGGGGAGCAGAGCTGGCTAGGCGGGGCTACCACCCCGCCTTTTCATATTTCGAACAGATGCAGATTATGCCAGTGGCAGCTGCGCCCAGAACAACGCTCGATTGCTGAAATCAAGCTGCGACGTTCTTGCGGGCCCGCTTCGCCGGTGCTGGCTGTTCCTGTTCGGCCGGTTTGCGGCCGAGCCCCATCGTTTTCGCCAATGCCGAGCGTGCAGCGGCGTAGTTCGGCGCGACCATGGGATAATCCGCCGGCAGGCCCCATTTGGCGCGATAGTCGTCCGGCGTCAACCCATAGTGGGTCGACAGATGGCGCTTGAGCGATTTGAATTTTTTGCCGTCTTCAAGGCAGATGATATAGTCCGGCGTCACCGACTTCCTGATCGATACGGGAGGCTTGCGAACCTCGGGATCTTCTGCGGAAACACCGGCGCCGGCTGTGCCTTTGAGAGCCGCGTGCACCTGGCCGATCAGGGCAGGGAGTTCACCGACCGGGACCGGATTGTTGGAGACATAGGCTGAGACGACATCGGCGGTCAGCTCGATGAGGACATCGGTTGTGTTATCGGCTTCATCGGTCATGAAACTCTCCGGGTGGCTTGAAGGACAGTCGGCGAAGTGAGGCTACATAGGGGCGGTTGCCGCTGAAAGCAATAAAAGATCCAGCAAGAACGTTGCCATGCTCGTCGTGCGCTCAGGTCAATAGCGATGCATCTCGCCGGTAATCAGACTGCTGTTGGCACATCCATGCTCGATGTAGCAAAGCGAGCGATCCTAAACGCTGCCAAGCTGTTCTTGATCTCTTCTATGCCGGAGCTCGGCATCGAGCGTTCGGAGAATTCCACAGTGGCTGCCGTCTCTAAGAGCAGGGCTGGCCGCCGGTGAAGCAGCAGAATCGAACGCACTCGTAGCAGCAGGTGTTTTCCTGTTCTTCAGCCACGATCCGGTCGAGACCGGGAACGACTGCACCGACCAACTCGGGGCGCCAAGGCGCGTGTTCACGGGGAGGGGCGGCGAACAGTATCAGCAGGACCCGGCGGCCTTCGGGAAGAGCGTTCAGCTCCATCCTCGATCTGCGCTTCCCTAGGACTGCACCGTAACCTTGGCGGAAAGGGGAGGAGAATCTGCCGCGCATGCTGTGGCCGAATCCGTACCGACGCGCCATCATTTCAAGCCGAAAAGCCCGCCACTCCTGAGGCCAAGAGCGGCGGGCTTTTTTGCAGGGCTACTCGAACTGAATACGCGTTCTCACTCACATTAGCTGCGGATCCTTATGTCTGCATTAAAATCTGCCGGTCTAAACCGATACAAGTCATCATGCCGCGCGGTCTGACGTTCCGCACTCAAATCGCCCGTCGCCGTCAGATCCATAGGGCATCAGCCATCAGAAAATCTGTGCTTGACGGGTCGTAAGGTCCCGTTTTTTTCGCCGTGCCAGGGGGCGACTTCCAGTCTCGATACACGGCGACGAAAATGAGGGGCGGCGATGGTGGCTGGCGAACCAAACGACGTGCGCGTCAAGCGTTGCGGTGGGGGATGGGCCGTTCATGTTATGGAGGGCGGCAAGCTGACGGTTCATCGGTTCAGGACACAGTGTCCCGCCGAGAATTTCGCCGATGACCAGCGCGCCAGGCTTGGCCTCGCCAGCAAGCCACCAATTGACGAACGCTGATGTCCGCGCCGGATTTGGGCAGACGTCGGACGGCTGATGAGCCTTTGGCGCCGGCGGGAGAAACACATCGCCAAAGGGCCATTTCAATGCTGCTTGCGACGGTTCGGCTGGCTATATTTGCGATGATGGTTGGCACCGCTGCCGACGCGGAAGACGACTATGTGGCCTGCTTAATCGACACGGCGGCAAAGATCATGAAAAGCCAGGTTCTCCTACCTAACGGCCTCGGTTCGGTGTTAGACCGGCCGATGCCTGCGAAAGTTCGCCCTCGCGTAACGTGATCGAACGTCGAGACGGGCGAGACGGCAATTGTTTCGACCGCTCAACCCGAGCCCTGTGGCCATATCTCGAAGTGAGATGGGGTCAATACAGACAATGCATTTGACTGCGAGCGGACAACCCTCGAAGGTTTTGGCCGACTAGGCATGCGACAGCTGTCCGCTAGTTCGACGATTGGGTTGCGAGATCCGATGGGCGGCAAGGTCTGAAGCGCGTTCTTACATTTTGGAACAGGAGACTCGAATGCGCAGCGTGAATGATTTCCGGGATATTCATCAAGAGGCTATAGCCTGGCGCCATCACCTGCATCAAAATCCTGAACTTGATTATCGCGTGCACAACACGGCCAACTTCGTCGCTGAAAAGCTGGCGTCTTTTGGCATCAACCACATTGAGACCGGTATAGCCGAGACGGGTGTTGTTGCTGTGATCCAAGGCACCGGCGGCGACGGCCCGACCATCGGTCTGCGCGCAGATATGGATGCCTTGCCGATTGTTGAGCAGAGTGGGAAGCCCTGGACGTCATTGGTCGAAGGCAAGATGCATGCCTGCGGCCACGACGGTCATACTGCCATGCTCCTCGGCGCGGCGAAGCATCTCGCGGCAACGCGGAATTTCAAAGGCTCCGTGGCGCTCATTTTCCAACCCGCCGAGGAAGACGGGCAGGGCGCAAACCGCATGGTTCAGCAAGGCCTGATGGACCGCTTCAACATCTCCCAGGTCTATGGCATGCATAACATGCCCGGGATTGAGGTCGGCAAATTTGGCATCAGGGACGGTTCTATCATGGCGGCTCTCGATGAGTTCGACATCGTGATAACCGGACGAGGCGGCCATGCCGCCACGCCACACCACACGATCGATCCGGTCGTGGTCGGGGCGCAGATCGTCATGGCCCTCCAGACCCTGGTGTCGCGCAACCTCGATCCGACGGAGGCTTTGGTGGTGTCCGTTCCGAAGTTCACGGGGAGTGAATCCTACCATATCATTCCCGACACCGTAACGCTCGGCGGGACCGTGAGAAGCCTATCTCCCGCATTGCGGGATTTTGCGGAAAAACAGATCAAGACCTGCGCAGAGAACATCGCGGCGGCTTTCGGAGCTACACTCGAATTCCGCCATCGGCGCCTCGAGCCCCTGACGTTTAACCACACGGAGGCTTACGAACGGGCAACAGCTGCGGCGCGCAGCCTGGTCGGGCGGGATGCAGTCAATGACCAGGTCAAGCCGGTTATGGTCTCCGAAGACTTCTCCTACATGCTGCAGGCGCGGCCCGGCGCGTTCCTATTCCTCGGCAACGGTCCTACGGCTGGGCTGCACAATCCGACCTATGACTTCGACGACAACGCGATTCCTTACGGAATTGGATATTGGGTGAATCTGGTCGAAGGCACTCTGGCCGCCTAGTGCAGGAAAAGACTGCCGACACCATGAGCACTGACGACAGCGATGGAAAGTCCACGGCTTTGCTCGTTTCGCGCTGAATTTCAACGCGAAAGCCCGATTTTGCGTCAAACCCGGCGCAGACTTGCTGCTAATTTTGAACAGCTGACCGACATACGGCCGGTCACTTGTCATTCGAAAAGAGAGAAAAAATGGCTCTGAGCAACTTGGGTACTGCGCAAATTCAGGAGAAGGATCGGAATTACGTTTTCCATCCCTCGACCCATTTAGCCAAGCATAGCCGAGGTGAAACCCCGAACCGCGTTATGGCAGGAGCTGAGGGGGTCTACATCTGGGACACTGAGGGGCGCAAAAGTCTCGACGGATTCGGCGGCCTTTACTGCGTCAACATGGGGTACGGCTGCAAGGAAATCGCCGAAGCGATTTCCAAACAGGCCCATGAGCTCCCGTTTGCACACGTGTATGCAAGCCAGAGCACGAAAACGGTGACCCTCCTCGCGGAAGCCGTCGTCGAGTATTTTGGCGAGAACATGCGGCGTGTCTATTTCGGCCTTTCGGGGTCGGACGCCAACGAAACCAATATCAAGCTGGTGTGGTACTACAACAACGTTCTGGGTCGCCCGGCAAAAAAGAAGATCATTTCGCGGCAGCGTGGCTACCACGGCTCGGGGCTGGTCACCGGAAGCCTGACAGGCCTGGCATTCTTTCACAACCACTTCGATCTTCCGCTCGACATCGTCCGCCATACGACCACCCCGCATTGGTATCGCCAGGCGCAGGACGGCGAAACCGAGGAAGCATTTTCGAAGCGCTGCGCTAAGGAGCTCGAAGCGCTCATCATTGCGGAAGGCCCAGATACCGTGGGCGCCTTCATCGGTGAGCCCGTCCTCGGCACGGGCGGTATTGTGCCGCCACCGAAGGGCTACTGGACTGAGATTCAGGCAGTTCTAAACAAGTATGATATTCTCCTGATCGCCGACGAGGTCGTGACCGGCTTTGGCCGCACAGGTGAGAAATTCGGTTCGCATCTTTATGGAATGCGCCCGGACCTGGTCACGATCGCCAAGGGCCTCAGTTCAGCTTACCTTCCGATTTCAGGCTCAATCATTGGAGGGCGGGTTTGGTCGGTGTTGGAGCAAGGCAGCGAGAAGTTTGGGCCGATCGGTCACGGCTGGACGTACTCAGGTCACACGCTTTGTGCCGCCGCGGCGTTGGCGAACATCCAGGTCCTGAAGGAGCGCAATATCCTCGACCATGTGCGCGATGTGGGGCCCTACTGGCATGGACAGATGAAGTCCAAGCTTGAAGGTCATCCCATAGTCGGCGAGGTTCGCGGTGTGGGTATTCTCTCGGCGGTTGAGTTTATGCGTGACCCGAAAAAGCGGGTGCCCTTTGACACCAGCCTGCAAGTGGGTGTGCGCGCAGCGGCAGCCTTGCTTGAAAACGGTGTGATCGCGCGGGCCATGCCGCACGCTGATACCTTGGGCTATGCACCGCCGCTCATCATCAAAAGAGAAGAAATCGATATCATCGTCGACGCCACGGTGCGTGCGGTCGAAACAACCTATAAAGCGCTCCAGGCTGAAGGCGCGGTATAGTCTCCCAAGACTTGGCGGCCGGGTCGTTCCGCCTGGCCGTCACCCTGGAGAGCACGAAAGGCCGGGATGTTCAATGAACAGCCCGGCCTTTTTTTCGTTGAATGCAATATTGCGGAGTGCCGCCGTTCAGCCAGAGAAAACCACAGTCTTATTGCCGTTGAGGATAACCCGGTCTTCAAGGTGAAGACGAACGGCGTGAGCCAAGACCTGCCGTTCGATGTCCCGACCTTTGCGGACCAAATCGTCGGGCGTATCCTGGTGGGAGATACGCTCGACGTTCTGTTCAATAATCGGTCCTTCATCAAGATCCGACGTGACGTAGTGGGCCGTTGCGCCGATCAGCTTTACACCTCGCAGGTGTGCCTGATGATAAGGCTTCGCGCCCTTGAAGCCCGGCAGAAACGAGTGATGGATGTTAATGCAGCGGCCTGCCAGCTTGGCTGCGAAGCCATCCGACAAAATCTGCATATAACGGGCAAGCACAATAAGATCTGGGTTGGTGAGCTCAATCAGGGCCTCAAGCTTCCCTTCCTGTTGCGTCTTGCTGTCGCGGCTGACGGGCAGATGATGGAAGGGCAAATCCTTGAGGTCAGTTGAAGCCAGGTATTCTTTGCCATGGTTGGAGACCACAGCGACCACATCCATCGGGAACTCGCCAATCCGCCACCGATTGAGGAGATCGGCAAGGCAATGATCGAACTTTGATACAAGCAGCATGACCCGCTTGGGCCGCGACAGTGGGCGCAGCGTGTACGTCATTGCGAGTCGCCCGGCGAGCTCATCAAGCCCAGCCGCCGGTTGGTCGCTGGGGGGTGCATCGCCGGGGCGTGCAAAGACAACCCTCATGAAAAATAGCCCAGTCTCGGGGTCACTGTATTGCTGAGCCTCAAGGATGTTGCAGCCGGCAGCGTATAACAGCCCTGAAACAGCCGACACGATGCCTGGTCGGTCCGCGCACGAAAGCGAGAGGACCGTTGAGTGGTCTGAAGACATTTGGCGGGAGTCCGTTTTTGTGAGAGAGGCGGGTTGAAGGCTCAGGCTTTGAGAAGCTCGGGCGCGATCAACTCCCCAGAATCACGCCACTCGCCCTTGACGCGGCTGCGCCCGGCATCAAAGAACGGACGCAGGGACGCTATTGCGGCATAGCGCTCGCCCGCGATCTCGATCTCGAATGCCCCTGACGATAGCCACTCCGCGGTCACCCCGGTATCCGAGTTGAGGTAACCCATACCAATGCCGCATCCGACTGTGTGGCCGAAACCAGCTGAGCGCAGGTACCCCACGAGCTTCCCATCCCGCCAAACGGGCTCAGTGCCGAACATCAAAGCGTTAGCATCGGGCGACGCGAGCTGGACCAATCTGCGGCGCAATGGCTTGCCACGTTGGTTTTCAAGGGCCGCGCGGCCAATGAAATCTTCGGACTTGTCCCAGGCAACTGTAAAGGCAAGCCCGGATTCCAATGGGGTGTCCTCATCACCGACGTCAGAGCCCCAATCGCGATAGCCCGCCTCAAGACGCAATGTGTTTAGCGCGACATACCCGGCATGGCCAACACCAAGATCTGCGCCTGCGGCCACCAAAGCGTCGTATACGCCCAATGTCTGTTCCGTCGGGATGTGCAGTTCCCAGCCTAGCTCACCGACAAACGTCATACGGAAAGCAAGTGCCAAGCTGTAGCCGACTTCGATTTCACAGGCCGTTGCAAAGGGGAATGCCTCATTGGAGAAGTCGGCAGGGCTGACCCGCTCCAGCAATTCCCGCGATCGCGGACCCATGACCGAGAGAGTTGTATATCCGGATGACACGTCGACCACCGAGACGTGGCCGGCGCCCTTCGCGTGCAAGCGCAACCAGGCGAGGTCCCGCGTGCGTTGGACTGCTGCTGTGACGACGAGGAATTCCTCATCGCCGGTACGCGCAATCGTTACGTCAGACTCCATACCCCCCCGCTCGTTGAGCCACGGGGTGTACACAACCCGGCCAACTGGAACATTCACATCGTTCGTGGAGAGGCGTTGTAGCAGGGCAAGGGCGTCGGGCCCCTGGACCAGGATATGGGCAAAGGAGGTCTGATCGAAAAGGGTCACGGCAGAGCGAGTGGCTGTGTGTTCGGCGCCACTGCGGTGAAACCATTCGTCACGGCCGAAGGTGGCGTGATTTTCATTTGGAGATCCAGGAGCGCCGAACCATTGGACCCGTTCCCAGCCGGCACTTTCACCAAAGTTGGCGCCCGCAGCGGCCAACCTGTCATGGAGCGGAGACACCCGCACGTTGCGCGCCGTCTTTGGCGATTTGTGCGGCAGGTGAAGCGTCCAGAGGTTGCCCACCGCCTCCACCGTGCGGTCGTAGAGATACCGCTTGTTGCGTTGGAAGGGCATCGACCGGCGGACGTCCATTTCCCAGCAGTCGCCCGCAGGCAGGCCTGTCGACATCCATTCTGCCATGACCTTGCCTGCACCGCCCGATGACTCGATACCGCAGGAATTGAAACCGGAGGCGACATATAGCCCCTCAATCTCGGGTGCCGGACCAAGGTGGAAGCGATTGTCCGGAGTGAAGCTTTCCGGGCCATTAAAATTCAGTTGCAGCCCGACGTTCGCCAAAACAGGCATGCGCTCGATCGCAGCGGAGAGATAGGGTTCGATGTGATCGAAATCTTCTGGCAGTGAGTCGAAACTGAAATCATGGGGAATGCCGTTCATGCCCCAAGGCTTTCCGTCCGGCTCGAAGAAGCCGACGAGGAGTTTCCCCGCGTCAGCCTTGGCATATACGCGCGCGTCCATATCCCGGATGGTCGGCAGGTCGTGAGGGAGGTCGGGGATGGCTTCGGTCACCACATAGAAATGCTCTGCAGCCTGTAAGGGCACCGACCAATTCAGATCTGCTGCCACATTCCGGGTCCACAGCCCGGTGCTGATGACTGCCTTTTCAGCTCGGACGGTGCATTGGCTGGTCTCTACGCCGGTAAAGCGCCCGTTCTCGACCAGGATCCGGCTGACTGGGGTTCGCTCGAGGATCGTCGCTCCGCCCTGGCGAGCGCCGATTGCGAAGGCGCGCGCTGTATCGATCGGGTTGGTCATCCCGTCGGATGCAATCCAAGCGGCCCCGAGAACGTCGCTGACGTCAAGGAGAGGAACGCGGCTTTGCGCTTCCGCAGCGCTGATCATCTCCACATCCAGCCCAAACGAGCGTCCCATCGATGAGCCGCGCTTGAGCTCTTCAAGGCGGTCCCGAGTCGCAGCGACGGTGATGGATCCCGTTTGACGAAAGCCTGTGGCCTGCCCCGTCAAGTTTTCGAGATCCCGAAACAGCTCGGCGGAGTACTGAGCGAGCTTGGCCATGGTTTCATTCGCACGGAGCTGTGTCACAAGGCCTGCAGCATGCCACGTAGTCCCGCAAGTTAGCTGGTCGCGCTCAAGCAGCAACACATCCCTGTGGCCCAGGCGGGTCAGGTGATAGGCTATGGAGAGGCCGATAATGCCACCTCCGATGATGACATATTCGGCGTGTGAAGGGAGTTTGCTGGCCATTTGAAACCCTATTGTAGCCTCCTCGCGACAGTGCGACGGAGGCGGGTTGGTTGTGGCCGATAAAGTACCGTTAGGCGGACACTGGTTTTCGCCGATATGAGGGGAGGGGCCGCAGTCTTCCTGCGCGTACCGTCATCATGATGCAGCGTTTCTCAAAGCCGGGACAATGCGGGGATTTGCATCGCAACCAATACAGGCGCCGTTACCGCGTTGCATTGCCGGCAACATAGCCTCTATAAACGCTGAAGATCTGCCGGCGGCTGTTAGTGTCGCATGGGAGGTTGGAGAGCCAGCCGTAGCCGAGATCACATTAGATGAAATATGATCGGATTGATGCCCGCATCCTCGAATTGGTTCAACGGAACAACCGCTTAACCTCCGATGTCATCGCCGATAAGGTCGGGCTTTCCGCTACAGCATGCCAGCGCCGCCTCAAAAGGCTTCGGGCAGAAGGCATTATCGAAGCAGACGTCTCAATTATATCGGCAAAGGCTGTTGGTCGACCGATCCAGATGATCGTCATGGTCACCCTGGAGAGGGAGCGTGCGGATATCATCGACAAGTTTAAGCGCGATATAAAATCCTCTCCAGAGATCGCGACAGGATTCTACATCACCGGCGAGGCCGACTTCGTGCTTTATATCACTGCTCGAAGCATGGAAGACTATGAGCAATTCACCCGGAAATTTTTCTATCAAAACACGCACATAAAGAGCCTGAAGACCATGGTGGTAGTCGATCGGGTCAAGGCGACGTTCGGGGTGCCTATCGAGGATCCGGAAGATGATGATTAGGCAACGATTTCCCTAAATACCAATGCTTTTGGCTATGCTGTCAGCTGCCATGCGCTTCCGCCACTCAGCCGGACCAGATGTATGGATGGATGCGCCGGCGGCGTCGACCGCCACGATTACCGGCATATCCTGAACTTCGAATTCGTGAATGGCCTCCATGCCGAGGTCTTCGAAAGCTACAACACGGGCAGATTTTATTGATTTCGATATGAGGTAGGCAGCCCCGCCGACCGCTACCAGATAGGGCGCCTGATGCTTGACGATAGCTTCCACGGCGGCAGGCCCTCTTTCGGCTTTGCCCACCATGCCGAGGAGCCCAGTGGCTGCAAGCACTTTTTCGGTAAAGCCATCCATCCGGTTTGAAGTGGTTGGTCCTGCAGGACCGACGACTTCGCTGCCAACCGCTCGCACGGGACCCACATAGTAGATTACCCGGCCAGCGAAGTTCACCGGAAGCGGCTTGCCGGCATCGATCAGTTCGGCCATCCGCTTGTGGGCTGCGTCCCGACCCGTCAAGAGTTTGCCTGAGAGTAGCAGCGTTTCACCACATTGCCACTCCCGGGCCTCTTCCTTGGTCAGGGTGTCGAGATTGACACGCCGGACGCCCATAGGACGCAAGTCATCAGACCCGATGTCTGGCCATTGGGAGAGGTCCGGTGGATCAAAAATTGCTCGTCCAGATCCATCCAAGACGAACGATACATGCCGGTTCGCTGCGCATTGAGGGATCAGCGCCACAGGTTTGGAAGCGGCATGAGTCGGATAGGTCGCCACTTTAACGTCGACCACCGTGGTGAGCCCACCCAAACCCTGGGCACCTATTCCCAATGCGTTAATCCGCTCATAAAGCTCCAGTCGCAAAGCCTCTTCGGGCGACGACGCTCCGCGCTCGATGAGGTCAGCCATATCTATCGGCTCATTCATCGCCTCCTTGGCCAACAACATCGCTTTTTCCGCGCTGCCGCCGATACCGACCGAGATCATTCCCGGCGGGCACCATCCACTCCCCAGCGTTGCAACAGTGTCGACGACCCAGTCGGCCACGGAAGCCGCAGGATTGAGGGTCGTAAACCGGGCCTTGTTTTCGGAACCCCCGCCCTTCGCGGAAACTGTAAATGTGATGTCGTTGCCTGACACCAATTCAACGTGAACGATCGCGGGCGTATTATCCTTGGTGTTGGCTCGGCCAGCCAAAGGGTCGGACACGACTGACGGACGCAAGGGATTGTCGGGATCAAGATAGGCGCGACGAACACCCTCGTTGATGAGCTCCGTGAAGGGTACATGGGCGTCGATCAGGACCGACATGCCCACTTTGGCGAAGACGACGACCAGGCCTGTGTCCTGACATATCGGTCGCCGGCCGAAGGCTGCCATGCGGGAGTTGGCCAAAATCTGGCCAATCGCATTCTTCGCCGGGACGCTTTTTTCCCGCTGAAACGCTCCCGCCAAATATTGGATGTAATCGGGCGGATGATAGTAAGAGACATATTGCAGGGCATCTGCAATGCTCTGCGTGATGTCTTCCCCGAGAATCGAGGTATGCGTGCTCTTATCGTTCAAGCGCGTCCAGCCCATTGATCAGTTTAAGGTTCTGGAAGCTTCGCATACCCTGCTCACCCCCTTCATAACCATACCCGCTCTGTTTCACACCTGAATGCGGGGCATCAGCGGCAACGCCTTTCAGAAAGTTGATACTAACCGCGCCCGCCGCCAGATTGGCGGCCAACAGGCGTTTCGTCTCCTCGGAGGACGTGAAAAAATAAGACGCCAGGCCGTACTCGGTGTCGTTTGCTTCAGCAATCGCGTCGTCGAGCGTGTCGAAGGGAGCGATGGTCAAAATCGGCCCGAAAGGTTCCTCACGGAGAATGTCCGACTCGGAGTGCACCCCGGTCAGGATCGTCGGGGGCCAATAGAAACCGGCTTGGTCCAGCCTGCTACCGCCAGATTCAATCCGTGCGCCCCTTCCAACAGCGTCTTTGGTCAGACGTTGCAACGCTTCAATCCTACGACCGTTCGCCATTGGGCCCATTTCAGTGCTTGGCGCATCAGGAGGGCCGACGTTGATCGAGTTCGCGACATCTACCATTTTCGAAAGGAACTTCTGGTAAACCGGCTGTGCAACCAGGATACGGCTTGGCGCATTGCAGCTCTGACCGGCACATTCAAATTTGTATTCCGAAATTGCCGTGGCTGCGGCTTCAAGATCAGCATCCTCGCATACGATCACAGGGCAATGCCCGCCCAGCTCGAGCACGCAACGCTGGAGGTTATCGGCAGCTAGCCTGGCGAGATGTTTCCCGACGGCCGTGGAGCCTGTGAAGCTGAGGACCTTGATTATGGGGGAACGGAGCAGATGCTCCGAAATAACGGCTGGCACCCCGAATACAAGATTGACGACACCAGCCGGAACGCCCGCCTCATGCAGAGCCTGGATAATAAACACGCTCGCGCTTGGTGTCTCTTCAGCGCCCTTTAGGATTACGGGGCATCCCGAAGCCAAGGCGGCGCCTAGCTTGCGGGCGTTGAGGACCGCGGGGTAGTTCCAAGGTGTAAAGGCCGTAACCACACCGAGGGGCTCAGGTACGAGGGTGCGGCCAGGACCCATCGGAATTGACGCGCAAAGCTCTTCTGCGTGAGCCCCATTCCATTCGAGCATTTCGAGCGCGCGGCGATATTCGCCTGCTGCCTCCGCCAAGGTCTTGCCTTGTTCAGTTGACAGTGACTTCGCGGCCTCGCCGACCCTTTCGCCAAGGATACGAGCAGCAGAGACCAGCAGAGCACCCCGTTCGTGCGCAGGTCGTGCCGCCCATGCACTGCGGCTACGCTCAGCGGCGGCCAAGGCATCATCGAGGTCCTGTATCGATGCCGAAGCGACTGAGGCAAACACCTGCTCGGTAGCAGGGTTTATAACCGGAATGTCGTCTTGACCGCCGCTCCGCCATACTCCGTCTATGAAGAGCTCATAACGTTTGGCTTCCGACATGTGTAGCTCCGGTTGAAAGTGGGGGCCTAATACGGTGAGCCAGCCGGACCGGTTCCAGTCACTCGCACTTACATCCCGCTCAAGGCTTTGGGTCAAATATGGAATTTTGCCGATTGGTATCTTGATACGAGATCGATGCGCGTTTCAGCAATTCACGCGGTCCGCGTCTGTCGGGACCTTCGCCAGCCAGTGCCCGCTCTGAATCAACTTCCGGACGATTCCGGGGATGAGTTTGCGAACCGCAGACACTGAAGGGGAGTGCTCGTCTTTAGGGTTCACGGCCAGAACCACCGAGCGGGTGATAACGGGGTCGACGATCCTGACCATATGCACAAGCCCCTGCTGGACCTCTCTGTGGATGGCAGAGGGCGTGAGGATGGAATAGGCCTTGCCCTCCGAGACCATGTTGATGATCGTCGACAACGAGTCCACTTCAAATCTCACGTCAAGGCGGCAACCATGCTGGGCCACCACATCTGCGACCGAACGCCGAACGTTGTTGTTGCGCATGGGGACCGCGAGCGGAAACGCATGGAGATCCGATAGCGCAACCACGTCGGGGAAGGGAGGTAGGTTCGGCGGAGCGACCAGGCAAAAATCTTCTCTCGCCAGCACGGGGAGGCCTGCGATGGCATCGGCGGTACGGTAGAGAATCGCCAGGTTGAACCGTCCCGCAGCCATCCATTCTTCAAGGGGGCCCGTCATTCCTTCGACCATCTTCAGGGTCACAAGAGGGAGTTCATTGCGCACGGCTTCCAACAAAGGCCCAGAAAGCACGCGTGCGGCTCCGGACGGGATGCCTATCGTCACTTCTCCCGAGGCGGCCGTAATGCTCATCTCGGCCTTGGTGATCCTGATTTCATTTAAGATGGTGCGTGCCCGCTCGAGCAGCTTTGCACCGGACGGCGTCACGTTGATGCCGCTCCTGTCGCGAATGAGCAGCTGTGATCCGAACTCTTCCTCCAATTGACGTACATGAAGGCTCAGCGCGCTTTGCGCGACATTGAGCATGGCTGCGGCCTTCGTAAAGCTGCCAGCCTCGACCACTCCGACAAAATATTTGAGCTGTCTAAATTCCACCGAAGAGCGACCTACCGCAGCGCCTTGTGCGCTGTCAAAAACAAACCTATCTCGGAATCAGATGGGGCGGAAGGGGGGCACTTCGGTAGTGAGGAGGGGTAAAGCCGTTGTGTTCATTGATCCCAGGCCAGAAGCGCTTTCGCACGCCGAATGACTGGAGCGTCAATCATTTTCCCATCAACGGCAAAGGCGCCACGATGCTGGGCCTTGGCTTCCTGTTCCGCGGTAATGACACGCCTTGCCCACTCTAACTCGGTTGCCAGTGGAGCGAACTCTTCGTTTAGAACGAGAACCTGGGCGGGATGAACAGCGAACGCACCCGCGAACCCCAATGTCTTGGAACGGCGGACGGTTTCGCGGAACTTCGGCAGATCTGCGAAGTCGCCGATACTGCCAACGAACCCAAGTGGGACAAGGCCCGCCGCGCGCGCGGCAAAGAGGACCGCGAGATTTGGACCAAGCAGAAGGTCGGCTGTCGGCTGACCGCCTACCGCCGCGCTAAAATCCTCTGGACCGAGCGCCATGGCAACCAACCTGGGATGCGCTGTCGCGATGGCTGTGAGCTTCGGCAGCGCAGCCGGGGTTTCGATTTGGGCTACCAAGCGTATAACCCCGGAGACCAGACCCCGCTCGCTCTCCAGCGCCTGTATCTCCCGTTCGATCTCGACAACCCACTCTGCCGATTCAACCTTCGGCAAGACGATAGCTGCGACGCCTGCCACGAGTGCGGCATCAAGATCGGCGCAAAGCGCTCGCATGCCTTGGTTGACCCTCACCAGGACTGCCGCTCCATCCCGACCGACCTGTGCGATACTTTCGCCAAGCCGTTGGCGCGCCTCTGCCTTGGACAGCAAGGGAACAGCGTCCTCAAGATCCAGAACGATCGCATCAGCCCCCCGCTCGTGGGCCTTCTCCACGAATTTGGGCAAGTGAGCGGGTACAAACAGCAAAGATCGCCAGCGAGGTTCAATGGACGTCGTTGATGCCGTACGCTTGCCGACGCCGCTCACGCTATTTGACTCCGACTTTGGAAGGCTGCCCCTCGAATTCACGTCGAACGGACGCTGTGTGGGCTCCTAAGGCCGGCACCGGGCGCAATGCCGCGGACTGACGGTTGAAGATCGCGGCCGGAGCAATCACCTCGATCGTGCCGCCTGGAGTTTCAACGCCGGCTCTCCGAATATGCGGATGCTCCGAAACCGCGGCGATATCGTTCAACCTGCCATAAGCCAAGCCTGCGGCTTCAAGCTCGCTCATCGCTTGCTCGCTCGTCAGTTCCGAAAAACGTGCCTGGACGGTGGCGTCAAGGGCAGGCCGGTTACCAAGCCGATCCATGTTCGACGCATAACCCGCGGCCCGGGTAAGCTCCGGACGTTTCAGGAAATCTGCGCAGAAATTCACCCACTCACGGTCGTTTTGGACGGAGAATATTACAACCTTGCCATCCGCACATGGATAGGCTCCGTAGGGCGCTAAGGACGGGTGGTTAACTCCAGCGCGTTGGGTGCGGTAGCTTCCATAATCGTGCTGGAGCACCGGCACATTCATCCAGTCTGCAACAGAATCAAAGAGCGAGACCTGAATGGAGCTGCCCTCTCCTGTGATAGTCCTCGCATAGAGAGCCTGCAGGATGGCGCTGTGCGCAGTCATACCCGCAGAGATATCGCACACGGACACACCGACCCTCGCTGCGCCGTCTACCGTTCCCGTTATATCGGCCAAGCCGCTTTCCGCCTGAACAATGAGATCGTACGCCTTGAGATGCGAGTAGTCGCCGCCTTCTCCGAAGCCTGAGATGTCGCAGGTGATCAATCTAGGATGCCGTTCACGAAGGCTCGCGGAGCCGAAACCGAGCTTGTCGATACTGCCAGGCTTAAGATTCTGAATAAACACATCGGCAGAAGAAACGAGGAGGTCAAGAAGCTCACGATCAGCGTCTGTTCGGAGATCGAGGCAGACTGACTCTTTGCCGCGGTTCAGCCAGACAAAATAAGCGCTTTGACCCTGAACCAGACTGTCATAGTTGCGGGCAAAATCGCCTTCCGGGCGCTCGATCTTGATAACCCGGGCGCCGGCATCAGCGAGGCGAGACGACGCGTATGGCGCAGCGACTGCCTGCTCGACCGCGACAACGGTGATCCCTGACAAAGCTTCCATCACCGCAGCACCACCCTTGGTATCGCCGCGCCTTGCTGCTCCTGAGACTTGCCGCCAACGGCGCGGCGCCTTTCGAGAAGAGCGAGCAGGCGGCTCTGCTCGTTGCCGACGATTGAAATGCCTTCGTCGACCCCCATACCGGGTTTCGCGAGCATCATGTCAGCCTGGGTTGCTACTGACACATGGACGGTTGCACGGGCGGACAGGTCGGTTTCGGTGCAACTGCCGCCGACATAGGCACCCACCTGGTTTTGTTTGCAGATCAGTACGGCTTTCGCGGTGTCTGCAAGCGAGCCCACGTCCGGCGTTTTGATTTGCACCAGGTGTGTGGCGCGCGCCTTAGCAAACTTCCGGACGTCATCAAGGGTATTGCAACGCTCGTCGACCACGATGCGGGCATTGGAACCCCGTCCATCCAAGATCGAAACAATGCGGGCGTAGTTTTCGATCTGTGCTTCGGTCGATCCGAAGTCGCCGGGAGACTCGATGTTCACTGTAAAGTCAGGGACGGTATCTGCGACCCGGCAAATGAAGTCAGCAATGACCTGCGGATCGAGGCCGAACTCGAGGCCAATCCACCCATAAACGTCAAAATGAAGAGTGGGCCGGTAACCCGCTCGGCCAATTTTTCGGGTTCGCGCCGCTACCCACTCGACGAAAGCGAGGAAGGTTTCGCCTCCGACACCGAACTTTTGTCTTGAGTTGATGAGGCCATGCGGGAGAACGTCGACGTTCTTCAGGATCATTTTGTCGACATTGATCTCTCGGGCATCGCCGCTTTGCGCATAGATCGGCACACCACGGGAGGGCAGGGGAAGGTCGAAAGCGTCGCAAACCGCTTCGGCCATTGTCTTTCGGCCGGCATGGGCTGCTGCGCGCAGCAGCGCTTGGCTGACGCCGTATTCCAGCGCAAGAGGAAGACGTTTGTCCTCAACTGGCGCAAGCACTTGGGAGCAAGCATCGAGAAAAGACGATATGTTGGCGGCTCCAACCCTAGGGGCGATTACTTCCTTGGCAATCTTGGACATTGCATCAGCGTTGAAGAGAGGATCCCGGCCGCCAGCGCCCGAGTATTGGACGCTCATCATGTCCCCCCAAGCGACCGTGTCGTCAGAGAGGACCAACCCGATGCTAAGCGATGAAGCGGGAGTCCTGATGGCAGCGAGGCCAGGCGTCACGGGTTCGCCCACATACAGGAAACCATCTTGTGCCGCGCCTGCCCTGATAGCGGCCTGATCGTCGTAAAAGAATGCACCGGTACCCGGCGCCAGCACGATGTCTACGATTTTCATATGTTACTCGCCCCGACGGTGTCCGTCGCATTGCCAATGCCGACGTAACCCGATTAAGGCCCCAGCGAGCAGCCTAAGCCCAATATAAATTTCATACGCGAACCATCGCGTTTTCAGATGGGTGCTTCAACACACGCGCCACTCCCACGGCACGGCTCGACCTGATTCATGCAAGATTTCCATTCACGGTGCCGGCATCTCGAAGCGAGATGATGCCGATATAAACACTGCATTTGACTGCGAACCCCTCCCGACAAATGCTTCATGAGCCTCCCGCAATAAAAAAAGAGGGACCTGCGGGCGACACAATGAGGGGTACCCAAGAATGCCAGGTGGCTGATCATCATCGGATTGCGGTGATCGCGGACATACGGCTTTACTCGAGCACTTACCCATTTCCGAGAAGGATCGCACGATGCACTACGAAAAAGCGTTTCTGCCCGAGGAGTTCGACCGCCGCGTCAAAGATGTGAAGAACCGGATGGAGAAAGCTGGCTTTGACCTCTTGATCTGCCAGGACCCGGCCAACATGGGCTGGCTAACCGGCTTCGACAGCTGGTCCTTCTATACCCCGCAGGTCGTCCTGGTGCATCTGAACGAAGACATGCCGTTTTGGTTCGGGCGGCCAATCGATGCCAAGTCGGCTACAGTCACGACTAATTTGCCACCCGAAAACATATTATCCTTTTCCGAAACTTTGGTTCATCACCCCGACAACCATCCCTACGATGATCTGTGCAAACTGATTGTCTCCAAAGGCTGGGGGACAGACCGCATCGGTGTCGAGCTCGACGCTCATTACTACACCGCGCGCGCTCACCAGCATCTCGTGGGGGGGCTTCCTAATGCCAAGTTTGCAGACAGTCGAGAGCTTGTGAACTGGGCAAGGCTTGTTAAGTCCGAGCCTGAGCTTGTCTATATGAGGGAAGCTGGCCTCATCATAAGCAATACGATGCGAGAGGCGATAGCTGCGCTAAAACCTGGCGCTCACGACTACGAGGTTATAGCGGACGTCTACCGAAACCAGATCTTGGGTACCGACGGTAAGTTTGGTGACTACACGAGCCTTTCACCGTTACTTCAAATCGGGGAGGGGACAAGCACATGTCATCTAACCTGGAGCGATCAGATCGTCCCAAAGTCCGGGCTGATTATGATGGAGCTTGGGGCTGCGCGACGTCATTACACAACTCCGCTCACCCGCACAGTTCATGTCGGCCCCCCCCCTGAGGCGGTCTCGCGCCTAGCATCCGCGATCATCGAAGGTGGTGATCTGGCACTTGAGGCCGCCAAGCCAGGCGTGGCGGTGGAAGAAGTCGCAGCCGTGTTTCAGGCTGTCCTCAAGCGCTACGGGTACAGAAAGGACAGCCGCGTCGGCTATTCGATCGGTATCGCCTATCCGCCCGACTGGGGTGAACGCACCATCAGCATTCGCGCCGGCGAGAAGACACCGTTGCAAGAGGGCATGTGCTTTCATTTTCAATCGGGCGTCTGGCTCGATGACTTTGGCGCAGCTGTCTCGGAATCATTCGTTGTAACTGCCAAAGGCGGTGAGCGGTTCTGCGACGTCGAACGCAGCCTCATTGTCGTCGACTGACGACAGCCTATCGGACCGCGGAGGGTCAAAAACCTGCGCAGTCCTTCATCGGAGATGTGTCTCCCAATAAACCAGACCTGCAAAGCAGGAGAAGCGCTTACCAGGCGCTCTACGAGTCAACTGACAACAACAAAGGGAACTCAAAATGAAAACGAAACTTGCGAAAATCACGGCGGCTTTTGGCTTTGCAGTTGCTTGCATCGTGGGTGTTCAAGCCAATGCTGGAGAGCTGATGGACCGTGCCTCAGGCGGTAAGACGATCCGTATCGGATACGCCAACGAGCCGCCCTTTGCCTATCCAGACGCTGACAACAAACCAGTCGGCTACGTCAATGCCTATGTGCTCGGCGTGCTCAAGGAGATGGGGTATGACAACGTCGAAACGGTTGTCACTGACTGGGGCGGCTTGATCCCGGCCTTGCAGTCGGATCGCCTGGATATGATCACAGGCGGCCTCTACATCCTTCACTCAAGGTGCGAAAACGTTGCCTTCTCCGAGCCTCTCGCCAAGGTTTCCGATGCCTTCATCGTGCTGCCGGGAAATCCGAAGGGGATCAAAACCTACAAGGATTTGACCAGAACCGGTGAAACCATGGTTACCGGCATCGGCTACAGCCTGATCGAGAATGCCAAGAAGGATGGAGTTCCGGAATCGCAGATCATGGAGGTTCCAGGACCCTCCGAAATGTTGGCCGCGGTTGTGGGGGGCCGGGCAGCGGCTGCTGCTCACAGCTACCTGACGCTTAAGGACATGGCTGAAAAGGCCGGCGGAAAAGTCGAGGTTACTGACCCCAATGCTCTGCCTGATTGGACCAAAAATTGGGTGAGTGTCGGCTTCAGAAAGGCAGACAAAGACTTCATCGACAAGTTCAATGCCGCCCAGAAAAAATACATCGGGACCCCTGCTATGTTGGAGGCGGTGAAGCAATATGGCTACGACAAAAACATGCTGCCTGGAAACGAGACGGCGGAATGGATTTGCGCTAATCGCTGACCGCGTTAACCTCTCGCTAGCGGGACTGCATCCCGCTAGCGTTGGCGAAACAGAGGGCAGTGGATGTCGTTCTGGCAGTTCCTTGAAACTTATGGCACGGTGTTGGTGCAAGGCACTGCCATCACCGTTGCGCAGTTCGCCATGGCGACCATGGTCGCGATTGTCGCGGCAATCATCGCAGGACTGGGCAAGCTCTCACGAAACTGGCTCGTCCGCGGGGCGTCCGTGGCCTTTATTGAAGTGTTTCGAGGTACATCTCTCTTGGTCCAACTTTACTGGATTTTCTATGTCCTACCCTTGTTCGGCCTGTCGCTAGAGAAGTTTACGGCTGGCTTCCTATCGGTGGGACTTAATTACGGAGCTTACGGTGCGGAGATAGTCCGCGGAGCGATTCAGTCGGTTGCTCGAGGGCAATGGGAAGCGGCAATCGCGATCAACATGACACCACTTACCCGAATGCGGCGGATCATTGCGCCGCAGGCACTTGCTATTATGCTACCACCTTGGGGAAATCTGTTGATTGAGCTCCTCAAGGGAACTGCACTCGTCTCGCTGATATCGGTAACTGACCTGATGTTTCAGGCCAAACAGATCAACGCATCGACCTATTTGTCGGCACAGGCGTTCGGAACCGCTCTGATCATCTACTATATCTTGGCCCGGCTGCTGATCACACCATTGATGGGGCTGATGGAGCGTGTGGCTGCCAGGAGGCTTGGCAAGGCATGACCTTCGATTGGCACTGGGACTTCGCCTTGGCGATCCTGCCACGGCTTTTATGGGCAACCGTAAATACGCTTCTTGCTGCGCTAATCGGTTATGCAATTGCTCTTGCAGTGGGGCTTGGGCTGGCGTTGGCACAGCGGACTGGAATCCCGGGCGGCCGGAGGGCCATTCGGGAGGTGATTGAGTTCATTCGGTCCACACCACTCGTATTGCAAATTTTCTTTGTCTTCTACGTGGGACCCCAGTTCGGCGTTAATCTCTCCCCTTGGGTCGCGGGGCTCATCGCTATTGGCCTTCATTATTCAGCATATCTGTCCGAGGTTTATCGCGCAGGCATTGAAGCTGTGCCGCGCGGTCAGTGGGAGGCCTGTCGCGCGTTGAACCTCTCACTGCGGAGAACGTACTTCCGCATCATCTTCCCACAAGCTCTGGCGACTGCAGTTCCCGGCATGGGCAACTATCTTGTCGGCATCCTTAAGGATACGCCGATGCTGTCGGTCATAGGGGTCGCTGAGCTTATGCACGCAGCCAACGCCATCGGTTCAGAAAACTATCGCTACCTGGAACCGTTCACGCTTGTTGGGCTGATCTTTCTCTTGATCTCACTACCCACAGCTGGCTTCGTCCGGGTGTTTGAACGCCGGCTACGCCTCGGGCTAGGACTATAGTGATGACCAGCACCGAATACCCTCTCGAACTGGCGGCGAATGATCGACCGATGGTCCGGTTCATGAACGTCAGCAAGAGCTACGGACAGCTTAAAGTAATTAAGAGCCTCGATTTCGACGTGTCCGAAGGCGAAATGGTTTGCATTATTGGCCCGTCGGGGTCCGGTAAAACAACCGTTTTGAGAACCCTGATGACGCTTGAGGCAATCAATGAGGGTGTGATCTACATTGAAGGGAAACCTCTGACTCACATGCCTCGCAACGGAGTCCTGGTCCCGGCGGACGAGCGCTATCAGCGGAAAATACGTTCGTCGATCGGCATGTGCTTCCAGCAGTTCAATCTTTTCCCCCACATGACCGCCATCCAGAATTGCATGGAGGGCCCGGTCCAAGTCCTTGGCCTGTCAAAACAAGAAGCCTTGGAGCGATCCGAAGAGCTTTTGAAAATGGTGGGCATGATCGACAAGCGCGATCAGCATCCTTCGCGCCTTTCTGGCGGACAACAACAGCGCGTAGCCATCGCGCGCGCGTTGGCGATGCGACCTAAGGTGATGCTTTTCGATGAGGTGACGTCCGCATTGGATCCTGAGGTGATAGGGGAGGTAACAGAGGTAATTCGCAAGCTGGTCTCCGAGCATAAGCTCACTATGATTATGGTCACCCATCAGATGGGATTTGCACGCGACATTTCGGATCGTGTCTGCTTCTTTTACGGCGGCACGATCGAGGAACAAGCATCTCCACAAAGCCTGTTTGGCAACCCGCAGCGCGATCGCACCAAACAGTTCCTGTCCGCCATCAAGGAAGCAATTTAAGGGTACAAATTGTTTCCGGCACCGCTTGTCTAGATAGCAGTATTACTGCGAAATATAGCTTCGCCCGTGCGCTGAGGCTTCGTTTCACGCCCTTGGGCCTCCGCGCCAGGTTGGGAGATCTTCCGCGCCCAAGGCAACATCCAGTGCATGTCGCGCGAGCAATCGCGTCGAATCCAGTGTCGGAAGCGGGGACTGCTCAGGCGAGATAAGCAAAGGAATCTCAGTACAGCCGAGTACTACAGCGTCGCAACCCGAGTTCTTGAGGCGCTGAATAATTCTGACATGTTCATCAAGCGTCTCTTCGCTGAAAATCCCTTTGCATAATTGTGCAAAAATGACATGGTTTAGGTAGGTTCTATCGGCGTCGTTTGGAGCGATTACCTTGATACCTTTCCGCCGCCCCGCCTCGAAATACATGGGCTTCCCAGTTGTCCATTTAGTCCCTAGAATGCCAATTTTCCGGTGGCCTCTTGCAACTGCCTCCGCTGCTACCACATCCGCTATATGAAGCCCTGGCAGCGACAAATCTGGGCCGACTGACCCAAGAGCTAGATGAGCGGTGTTATCGGGGCATATGAAAAAGTCGCAGCCTGCCGCGGCCAATCGAGTGGCCGAGGTAGCAAGAGTGTTGCGGATCAGAGAGACATTGTCACGTTCCCAGTCTGGCATGCTTGCGCCCATCGCGATCGCATCCATCGTTACGTCCGGGTGCATGTGATCCCCCAGTTTAGCCGAAGCAGCATGACAAAACTCGAGGTAGCAAAGCGATGAACCTTCTGCGCTATGTGCAAGAATGCCGACGTGTCTCATTTTGATTGGCTCGCAATCCTGATGTTTGATGGTCCCAGCAATCCCTCCCAGCATAAGCCGGGCGGACGAGTTTTCGGTCGTTTTCGACTTTCGCAGCTCAAGGCACGATATGCGCCTTGCGAAGTCGGAGACGGCGACGTGGCGTTCCTTGGTTCTACCGTGGAGCCCGAGGAAGCTTCGCTTGGCATTTATAAAGTCGAAGGTCGCAACGTGTTCGTGTTGCAGATAACCTGTGATTGAGTCAAACCCGTCTCGCGCGCGTCAATTTAGGGGCGGCAGATGTGCGATCTGAGCACCCAACTCATAATACCCTTCCTTGAGAGAGCGTAGGGGTGCTTCCTCCGCTGCAGAGAAGGGAAGGAACAAGTCGTCCTCAGCCAAATCGCCCATTATGTAGCGCGCGAGTTCACTGCCAAACAACGTGCCTGGTGCGATTCCGCGGCCGTTAAAACCTGTTAACGCGATCATCTGATCGGCGATGGCATGAAGGCGAGGCAGATGGTCGCGGGTCGTGCCAATCCGTCCATACCATGCTTGCTCGATCTCTATTTTGTCGAGTTGGGGAAAAAGCGCTCGCATGCGCCGTTTGGCCCACGATCGATGGATGGCTGTCCCTGTGCCACGGAGAGCGCCAACGCCTCCAAGGATCAGCCGACCCTGGTCATCCATTCGGAACGCCGTCATCGGGGTTCTGGTATCCCAAGCTCCGTGGCCCTCCGGAAGGATCGTTTGGCGAATATCAGGGCTGAGCGGCGGCGTCGCGACGTGAAAGAAGGGCAAGACAACTTGTCCCGCACGAAGCTCCGGAGCGATTTCCGATGTGTACACGTCCGTAGCAACCAGAACCCATTTGGTAAGGACGCTACCGCGATCTGTCTGAAGCCGCCACTTGGTACCGTCGCGGGCGATCGTCTTTACAGGGCTTTTGGTATAGATCTTGACTCCACATGCCATCGCAACCTTGGCGAGGCCGCGGACATAAGAAAGTGGCTGGATGGTACCGGCACGAAGATCAAGAAGGCTTAGCGCAAAGGCGTTGGTCCCAGTTTTCGCCCTCGTCTCTTCCTTGGCGAGAATATGAATTGGGGCACCAAGGGCCTGCCATTGCCGCGCACGCTCCTCAATTTCAGCCACGCCCTTCTTTCCGACAGCGCAGTGCACGGTGCCCACCCGCTTAGCCTCACATTGAATGTCAAATTTTTCGATGATGTCGAAAACGATGCGTGGCGAGTAGCGCAGCAGGTTAAGCATGCGTCGACCGTAGATGGGACCTAAGGTCTCGCGAAGTGCAGCCGGCATGACCCAGAGACCCGCATTGACCATCCCGGTCGCGCGGCCGGCTGCACCAGAACCTATCTCACTCGCCTCGAGCACAACCGTACTCACACCGCGCTGGCCCAGATGCAGTGCGGTCGACAATCCGGTATAGCCGGCGCCTACTACGGCAACATCCACGGCGGTCTCGCCCGCCAAACTTTCCGTTTCCGGACGAAGTGTCGCCGTCTGCCCCCAAAGCCCGTGCGACTGCTCAGTGATCATTTGCCATCCCGGAAAGCCGAAACCCTCACATGCGATTACCCCGTAGCACGCATGGCTCCGAGGCAGTCCGCTTCGTTGGTGGCGAAGGATCTCGATTCATTTTGTCGAACACCAGGTACTATCCTACCCGCAACCATCTTAGTGAAGATCATCCCAGAGGACATCAACGTCAAATTCATAGTTGATATCTACGGTATCTGGCTTCGAGATCGTATTGCCAAGTAATCGGCAGCCTTGCCTCCATTACCGTCTGAGATGGAGCCGACGATGGATACCAAAGGGCTCGAAATGATCAGTCATATGAAATGCCCCGCTAACGGTTGCAGACGAGCCCTCCGACAAGGCCGAAACTTTCATGACGTCGAATAAGATAGTGATTTTGTTGCAGAATTTTAGGTTCCATAATATAGATTATGCGACTTTTTGATGTACGCGCAAAGTTAAAATGTCCCACTTCTGCAAAGTAGGAATGTCGCTTCCGCTTTGCTGAATGCCATTCTCCCCGGCACCGATAGCGAGGGAGACTGTAGGTGGGATTGGTGTTGATGAGCGAACGCGAGCTGCAACGCATAGAGGTTCTATCGAAGATCATCGAGCGAAGGATGACAACGGTCACGGCGGCACATGTGCTCGGCTTGACCAGGCGTCAGGTCCAGAGGCTCTTGAAGACATTCCAAATCGACGGTGCTTCCGCGCTGCGACACAAGGCACGAGGTCGACGCTCAAATCGTGAGATTGGCGATGGCATTCGAGATTTCGCCGTCTGTCTGGTCCGCGAACATTATCTCGATTTTGGTCCGACGCTAGCTGCTGAGAAGCTGGCCGAAGAACACGGCCTGGCCGTATCGCGCGAGACGCTTCGCAAATGGATGGCTGAGGCCGAAATCTGGCTGTCGCGCAAGCAGCGCCGGACATTCCATCAGCCGCGCTTGCGCCGTGAAGCCTATGGCGAGTTGGTGCAGATCGACGGCAGCGAGCATCGGTGGTTCGAGGAGCGGGGTGATGCATGCACCCTGCTCGTCTTTATCGATGATGCCACCGGCAAGCTTCAGCAGCTACGTTTTGTGAAGTCGGAGAGCACGTTCAGCTACTTCGAGGCGCTGGAGCTTTATCTGGCGGCGCACGGCTGCCCGGTGGCGTTCTATTCCGACAAGCACACGGTGTTCCGGGTTGCCAAGGCCGAGGCGCGCGCCGGCCGGGGCATGACACAGTTCGGCCGAGCTCTGGCGGAGCTGAACATCGAGATCCTGTGCGCCAATTCCAGTCAGGCCAAAGGCCGCGTGGAGCACGTCAATCGCACGCTCCAGGACCGGCTTGTGAAGGAACTGCGCCTCGCGGGCGTATCCGACATCGAGACGGCCAACGCCTTCCTGCCGGTGTTCACGACGAGCTTCAACCAGAAGTTCGCCAAGGTCCCTGCCCGGCCTGACAATCTGCATCGCGCCTTGAACGTCGCGCCCAATCGGCTCCGCGACGTGCTTTGCAAGCGCGAGCAGCGCTATGTCGGCCAGCAGTTGTCGTTCTCCTACGAACGCAAACAGATCATACTCGAGAAGAACGACATCTCGTGCGGGCTGGTTGGCAAGTATGTCGATATCCACGAGTTCGCCAACGGCCAACTGGAAGTTCGATGGAAGGCGTGCTCCCTGCCCTACACCGTTTTCGACAAGGAGCAGCGCGTCACGCACACTGCGATCACCGAGAATAAGCGGCTTGGTGAAGTGCTTTCGTGGATCAAGGCTCAGCAAGACGAGGCGCGACCTGCGCCGAAGATAAAGACTAACAGCGAGCAGACCGCCTATAAGAAGCGCGGAACGAAGCCGGGCCGCAGGACGGATTTCGTGAACGATCCGGCAGTTGTTGCGCGGCGCCGGCAAGCGCTTTCCCGGCTGGGTGCGGCGGAGCAAGGACAATCTCGCCCAACACAGTTCAATGAAGGGTGATTTCGGATTGCACGTCGGATTCCAGCTTTAAACAGGCAGTCCACAATGGTGTCTTGTGGTAGGTTCCGTCCTGCAGAATAGTGAGTCCCTCGCGATCTTCGTGCAGCAATCCAAGCCAGCACAGCGGGCGAATGATGTCGTAGCGGAACTCCGATTTTTCCGTCCAGGCTTCGACAGTCATTTCTGCTTGTGCCGGGTACGACTCGCTCGGGTATAGCTCGTTCACCAGGTCACTCAGCGAACAGCCCGTTTTTGCTTTCACATTGATAAGATTGAGAAAGACGTGCCACCAACGCATTCGATCACGGACAGCCTCCTGTGTCTGCCCGTCATGGATATAAGCATAAAGATAATCCGTCGCGATCAGATCGAAGAAGGCACGCGGACCAGCAATAAACTCCCGACCGCGTCGGGTTGGTACCAGTACGTCTTTTCGCCGCCGAAGTAACCGTAGGTGGCTGAGCATGTCGCGGACTGCCCAAAGCGGCGGCATGTCGGCTTCATTGAGAGCCTTGTTGACGCTATATAAGTCGTCCGACGTGTAGTCGGGCCAATTGAAGTGAACAGCGGCCCAATGCACGAACTTGCGGTTCATCGCACCAGATGCGGTCAGACCGATGCCGCCTTCGGTGTCGGCATAGGACATGGCCATCACCATGCCGCGAAGCAGCGGCGACATAGCCACGACATCCACATCAGCAACTAGCTCAATTTTTGGAAGCATTACGTCATCTCGTTTCAACGCTGAGGCAGCCGTCGCGAACCATTCACCAGGATTGCTAAAAATGAAACTGAGAAAGCTAAAGCCAGGGAGACAGGCAGGAACGCCCCCGATCGGGCTCTTGCAACCCCGACCAGCCGACGCCCGATCGGGCGCTTATGTCGGCGCAAGGAAGTACGTCACTGTCGCATTTCTAACTTGCCATGCCCTGCCCTTTTGAACAGCCCCTGGCGACATTTCTACTTTGCTGGCAGCGCGACATTCGAACTTGGTTGCAACATCACTTGTAGCAGCCATTTAGTAATGCGACAGTTGCCCCAGTTAGAGATGCGACACTTCCCGCTTCCGAGACTGGTCAACATGAAGCTGGAAAGGAAGGCTGGCGACTCACAGAGCCTGGTGTGAGACCGGGCCCATTGCGGAGCCGTCATGCCTTTGGTCACCTTGTCGCAAAAAGAGCTGCACCGTCTCGAGGCCATCCAAAAGATCCGTGACCGACGGCTGAGCGTCGTTGAGGCGGCGGAGCTCCTTCATCTCAGCCGCAGTCAGGTTCACCGGCTGTTGCTGGCCTATGACCAGGACGGCGCCGGCGGGCTGGCGTCGAAGAAGCGCGGCCGGCCGAGCAATCGACGCCATGATGAGGACTTCCGCAACGCCGCATTGGATCTGGTACGCGATCGCTACCGGGACTTCGGCCCGACGCTTGCTCGCGAGAAGCTGCTTGAGTGGCACCAGATCGCCGTCAGCACAGAGACGCTACGCAAATGGACGACGGAAGCCGGCATCTGGACATCGCGCCGGGAGCGCAAGAAGCGGCTTCACCAGCCACGGGGTCGGCGCGACTGCCTTGGCGAGTTGGTGCAGATCGACGGCTCGCACCACTGGTGGTTCGAGAACCGCGGCCCCAAATGCGCCCTGCTCGTCTACATCGATGACGCGACCGGCAAGCTGCTGCATCTGCGTTTCGCCGGTTCCGAGAACACGTTCGATTACCTGATCGCCACAAAGGCCTATTTACAGGAATGGGGCAAGCCGCTCTCATTCTACAGCGACAAGCATGGCGTCTTCCGCACGACGCATGGCTCTGAGAAGGATCGAACGACCGGCCTGACGCAATTCGGACGAGCGCTCTACGAGCTGAACATCGACATCATTTGTGCCAACAGCCCGCAGGCCAAGGGCCGCGTCGAGCGCGCCAACCAGACGCTGCAAGACCGTCTTGTGAAGGAACTGCGTCTGCGCAACATCAGCACGATCGATGCGGCCAATGCCTTTGCGGCGGAGTTCGCCGCCGACTTCAATGTCCGCTTCGGCAAGCAGCCGCGCAATCCGAAGGACATGCACCGTCCCCTCGCCGAGCATGAGAATCTGGACAGCGCTATGTGCCGCAAGGAGTTCCGCACGCTGTCGCAAGCCTTGACGCTGCGCTATGACAAGGTGCTGTTCATCCTCGATCCGAGCGCCTTTGCGAAGAGCCTGGCCGGCAAGAAGGTGGTGGTCTGCGACTATCCTGACGGCCGGCTTGAGATCATGGATGGCGGCACGTCCCTTCCGTACAGGACATTTGACAAGCTGCGCTCGGTTCACAGATCGGAGATTGTCGAGAACAAGCGCCTGGACGAAGCGCTTGCAATGGTGGCCGAGATGCAGGCTGGCCGCGACCTTCAGCGCAGCCAGCACGGCCCGCGCCGCACCGGCCAGGCGAACCACATGTTCGGCATTCCCGATGGCAGCCAGGGCAACGGTTATGTGAAGCGCGGCACGAAGCCGGGACGTCGGACGGATTTCATGAACGATCCTGCCGTTATCGCACGGCGAGAACAGTCGCTGGCGAGGCTGGAAGCTGCGGAATAAGATTCCACGCCGGATGCTCAGCGACATCGCGCCTATGTGGGCGGCACCCGATTAATCTGTTCTGAAGTTCGAGATTTTCAGCGCCGTAGCATGTGCAATAAACGCTTCAATACTGTCCTTTGGGTAGCCAAGGAGAGTGCCCTCTAGCCTCGCTAAATCATTCGTTGTGAAGACGTCAAAGGCTTCCCCACTGCGGCACATCCGTGAGATCATCTGGCTAAGCTTACAGCGCCACTCCTCTGTTGGCAGGCAGTAGCGGCGTTCCTCGATAGAGGTTTCAGGATCAGTGTAGGAGAACTTGAGGATACGCCCTTCATCGACAAAGGGTTTGAAATGCGCGTCACCGACATCTTCTGCATTCATACCCGGTTCTGCTGAGAACAACGCCATTGGTTTCTCGCCCCGAAGCATCATTTGCAGTTCACGGCCATTATGTGGACCCGACGCCAGGCGGGGGCGTGCGTTTTGTCATGAAGCGTCTCCAATCCTCTGGTCGCTTCATCGTCGCAAGAAACACTTTTCTCAGCAATGAGATAAGGGCGGCAAAGGGCGAGCCCCTGCCCTTCAATGCAGGTCATTGACAGGCTCTCAAAGCTAAAGCCGAGGAGTTCACTGGATCGCACCCGATCGGGCTCTGCAACCCTGACCAGCTGACGCCCGATCGGGCGCTCCCGTCGGCGCCAAGCGCGTCGCTGTCGCATTTCTAACTGGCTGGCGCTGTCGCGTCTCTAATTCGCTTTGACATCACTTGTAGCCGCAAAGTTAAAGTGTCCTTGTCGGTGCGACGAGTTTCGCGAACCGGCGCAGAGTTTCGTGTACCGGGGCGAAGTTTCGCGGACTCGATTCACGCAATGGGTCTGCGCCGACCGCGCCAACCAGAATCGCCACGCCATCGTTGCTCAGGCGCTTCGGATTGAGCCGACGTCAGAGCGGGCCTCCCGGTCGGGCGTTCGAGCGCCGCTTCGAGCCCATGTTCGATCCCGCGGTCGAGCCAGCGATAAACGCTCATCGGCTGGACACGGGCTATCGCTGCCGCCTCCCCGATGGTCGCCCCCGCCTTGAGTGCGGCAAAGGCCGTCAGCCGCTGGCGCCGGTGCTTGTAGCGTTCGCGAGCGGCTCGCTCCCGCAGGTCGGAGGCGCTATCAGGCAAGCTTTCGATCCAGGGATGCCACGCACCTCGTCCGACCGCCGGCGTGGCTATTGCCGCCGCCAGGATCGTGCGCAGGTGTGCGGCTATATCGTCGTCGATGTCGTTGTGGCGGCCCAGGAGACCTTCGAGGCGGACAGATTTCAGGATGGCGATCGCCGCAGGCAGACGGTGCGGCAGGTCCGCTACCAGCCAGTCGAGCATCAGCAAGCTTCCATAGTTCGTGCCAAGCGAGAGCGAGAGCCGATCTTCCCAGCCCAGATCAAGCTCGCGGGCGATCCGGTTGAAGAGCTGCTCGCGGTGCTGGGTGGCGACACCGGTCCAGATCATGCCGAGCAGCATGTCTGCAACCGCCATCATTGTGGCCCACTCGACCTCGCCCACGCTAGGCAGGAGCACGACGCCGGTCTTCTTCCCCGCAACAAGCAGCGATTGCAGATCGACCGACCGATCATTCGCCCGTTGCCCCTGCAAGCAGGCCAACCCTCGGCCGCACTTCTGGCACGCAAGCAGGTCGACTGGCGCCTTCGCGTTCAGCCCTTTGAACCGGATCGGACACCGGCATCCCGGGCATTCCCCGATCAGCCGGGTCCGATGCCGCGGGCAGACGCCGATCCAGCCCAACAGCCAGAGCCGCCTCAGATAGGGTCGCTCGTCTTCCGCCAGACATTGCCCGCAGACATCGACACGCCGGCCTTTCCGGCGGCCCAGCTTCGGGTTTGTCCAGCGCCGGCTTGTGAAGCGCTGCGCGCCCTCATCATCACGTGCGATCGACCAGCCCAGGAGCGTCATGGCTTTCAGCCGGGCCTGCTCGACTCCGGTCCGTTCGACGATCGTTGCGAGCTGGCCTGCCGACGGACGACGCCACCACTCGGGATCACCCGCGGCATCCACCTTGAAGCCGTGCCGGCTGAACATGAGCGGAGACTGTCGGAACGCCCAGCTCAGCTGGACGAGCCACGACACGAGCGCCTCATCCGCCGCCGGCTCGATGTGAACGGGCAGCATCGCCCGTGCCGGGAACGCCTGGGGCATCGCCGAGACGGCGAACAGATCAGACCGCAACACGCCGACGCTCGGAGGGCCGGATGAAGCCCGCATCCTCGATCATGCGTCCCGGGATCGCCTCCGTCCCGGTCTCGACCGCCAGCACAGCCGCCTTGACAACGACAGCGATGATCTCGCCCAGCACGCCTTCCGCCGCCGCGAGGATGCGGCCAGCCATGACCGGATCGTCGAGGTGCGACGGCTTGCGCAGCGGCAAGGCCGCTTCGAGCGTCGCGAGAAGCCGCCGATATTCCTCGTCGTCCTGCCACAGCGGCAAGGCGAACGGCTCGAACCGATTGACGAGTTGGTCGTCGCTGCGGATCGCGCGCAACGCCTCGGCCGTGCCGACGCCGACGAGCGGTATTTGCAGCTCATTGCCCAGCCAGCGCAGCAGGTTGAGCAGCCGCCGTTGCTGCATCGTGGTGCCCGACAGCAGGTTGTGCAGTTCGTCGATCACCAGCAGGCGTGTGCCCGTTGCACGCATCATGCGCACCGCCATGTCCTGCTTGGCGGCGATGCGGTCGCGGGGGCCGAACGGCACCCCAAGCCCGTCGAGGATTGCGCCGAACAGCCGCCCCTCGTCCGGCCCCGGCGGCATCTGCACGCTCAACACCGGCAGGACTGCAACGCCGTCCGCCGCCTCGACAGCAGTGAGCGCCGGATGCGCACGCCGGAACTTCTCCACGATCATGGTCTTGCCGTTGTTCGTCGGGCCGACCAGCAGCAGATTCGGCATCCGCATCCGCTTCGGGAACGTCAGCAGGTCCTCCATAGCCGCCAGGGCGGCGTTCGCCCGTGCATAGGCGATCCAACGATCCGTGCGGATGCGCCGGACGCGCACCTCTGTCGCCTCGTCCACGAACGGCCGGACCGCAGGGTGGAGGTGCGGATAGTCCCCGCTCACGACCATTCCTCGAACGGGAAGATGCGATCCTCCAGCGGCACGTCGGCGTCGGCGCGCCGAGCGGGCTTGCCCAGCTCGGGACCCACCGCCGGCTCGGGCGCGCTGCTCGACACGACCCGGAGCCGGCGTTCTCGCTGGCCGCGTGCGGTCTTGGTGGTGTGGACCGCGTCATCGGCGATGGCGCGCATAGTCTCGACCGCCCGGAAGATCGCGGCTTCGTCGACATGCGAGCGCCCTTCCTCCCGCAAGCGCTTCAGCGCCAGTCGATGCTCCCACAGGCTGATCGGTGGACGCCGCAGATCGCGGTAGCTCAGGTCATAGTAGGCGCCGTCCGGCCCCAGCAGGTAGATCCGGCTCAGGTCGCGCGGATCATAGCGGACGATCATCGGCTCGGGATAGCCGATCCAGGTGCTGAGCACGTCAGCCCAGTAGGCTATCGAGTGCAGCGCCACGCCATCACGCCGGACCCTGCGACGCTCGATCGGCAGGAAGTCGATCAGGAAGCGGCGAGGATCGGGCACGGCGACCGGCGCGCCACGGCCGAGCGTGGAAGGGCGTCATGCCGATGCCCCGATGCAGATCGCGGTGATAGACGCCGGCGATCGCATGGCCGAGCCAGCGCTCGACCTCGTCGATCGTCATGGCGGCGCTCTTCTCGGGATTCAGGTCGCCCTTCTCCTGGACGCTGGAGAACGTCGTGCCGGGCAGCAGGTGGACCTTGCCCATCATGGTGCCGATCAGCCGCTCGATATGGCCGCCATAGTGAGGCGTGCGCACCGGCCGATGGTCGATCGCGATCCCATACTGCTCGCACCCGCTTCAGCGCCTCGGACCGGAACTCCTTGGCGTTGTCGAGGTGCAGGCGTTCCGGGATGCCGCGAACCGGCCACTCTGCGTCGATGGCGCGCTCGGCGAGCCAGCTATCCTTGGCGAGTGCTGCGTGGGTCAGGCAGAGCGCGACGGACGTCGCCGAGGGCGGCTCCAGCGACAGGTGGAAGCCGGCGACGCAGCGCGTGCAGACGTCGATCGCCAGGGTCAGCCAGGGGCGCTGGATCGGTGCGCGCGTCTCGCTGTCGACCACGACCACGTCGACCAGCGTGTGGTCGATCTGGATCAACGACAACGGCCAGTGAGCCTCCAGCGAACCGACGACAGGAGCGTAACGGTCGCGCGCCGCCTTGGCGCCTTGGCGCTTGGCGATCACCTCCCGACCCGGGCGGGCGCGAAGCCGGGCTGTGATGGTTCGCCGGCTCGGCGCGGTGAGGCCGCGCGCCGCGCACTGGCGCAGCACCTCCTCGACCAGGTGCATGATCTTGGGCTTCTGGCGCGTGAGATAGACGCCGTCGATCGCCTCCTCGACCAGCACGTCCACCTCGTTTTGGAGCCGGGAGAAGCCGGCGCTCGGCCCTCGCTTGCGCGGCAGCAAGCTCGTCAGTCGTGGATCAGCGATGTAGCGGCGGATCAGGGCATAGACGTGGGTCGGCCCACAGCCCAGTTCCGCCGCGCCAGCTTCCACGTCCGCTCGGGTTCGGGTCGGATCGTCCGCCAGGCGCCGGATGATCGGCAGGAAGCGGCGGGCTTCATCCCAAGCGGTAGGGCTCACGGTCGCGATGTCGGGCACGCTCACGCCGCACCCACGCGCGTGCTCGGCACGATTGGCGCCGACAGATCGACGACAAGGGCGCCCCGCGCGATCAGGCGCCAGACCACGGCCAGTCCCGCTTCGCGCGTCGTTGGCAAGGCGTCGACCAGCCCGATGAAGTCTATGGTGTCGGCGCGCGCCCGCACCACGGCCAACTCCGCCAGCGCCGTGTCGATCGGCACGTTCCTGAGCGGCAGCAACCTCTTCGCCGCATCGAGGCGCGGACCGCGGATGCCGCGCTCCGTGGCGATCCTGAAGCGGGCGCCATGCTCGCCGGCCCAGGCCCGGGCGGCGGCGAACGCCGGCCTCAGCCGGTGCCAGTCCGATCTAAGGTCGGCGCGATATTTGATCTCGACGATATCGGAGCCCCCGGCGCTCCAGTCGACGCGGAAGTCAGGCGTGTATCGCCGCGACCGCTGCCCCTGCCGGAACCGGATCGTGACCGGCTGCTCGGTCACCACCGCGCCCGCATCCGTCCAGCTCACAAGCGTCACGAAGTCTCGTTCGAGGGCGCTTTCGTGCTCCGCCACCCCCGTCGCAAGGGCCTGGAACCCGGTCACATGCGACCGCCGGCTGAGGGGAATGCGCCGCCGCATCGGCCTCCACCTTCAAACGACTCAGTACGCAAACATCGCACATTTTGGGGTCAGTTCACAAACATGGGACAATATCTATGTCGCCAAGCCTTTGCGCGGACTCAGTTTCCGCTGCGCGCCGATTCACGAAACTCGTCGCACCGACAGCGACACTTGAGCAATTTAGAGATGCGACAGTCCCCGACTTTCACAGCTCATGCCTTGGCCAACTCGAAGCTGGAAAGGAAGGCTTGCGGCCTCAGCCTGGCGACAGACCGGGCTCGTTGGAGACCGTCATGCCTTGTCTCGTTACCTTGTCGCAGAACGAACTTCATCGCCTCGAAGCTGTACAGAAGATCCGTGAACGTCGGCTGAGCGTTGTCCAGGCGGCCGAGCTGTTGCGATTGAGCCGCGCACAGGTTCACCGGCTGTTGCAAGCTTACGATCACGATGGCGCTGCTGGCCTTGCTTCGAAGAAGCGCGGCCGGCCGAGCAATCGTAGGCACACAGAGGATTTTCGTAACGAGGCACTCGACCTGGTACGCGAGCACTATGTCGACTTCGGACCGACATTGGCTGCCGAGAAGCTGCTCGAACGCCATCAGATAGCTATCAGCAAGGAGACGCTGCGGCAGTGGATGACAGAAGCCGGCATCTGGAAATCACGGCGTGAGCGCAAACGCCAGCTCCATCAGCCGCGCGGCCGGCGCGACTGCCTCGGCGAGTTGGTGCAGATCGATGGCTCGCACCATTGGTGGTTCGAGAACCGCGGTCCCAAATGCGCCCTGCTCGTCTTTATCGACGATGCGACCGGCCAGCTGATGCATCTGCGCTTTGCGGCATCGGAGAACACGTTCGACTATTTTCGTGCGGCCAAAGCGTATCTGAGCGACTGGGGTAAGCCGTTGGCCTTCTACAGCGACAAGCACGGCATTTTCCGCACGACACATGGTTCGGAGTTGGATCGGACCAGCGGCCTGACGCAGTTCGGCCGCGCGCTCTATGAGCTCAACATCGACATCATCTGTGCCAACACGCCCCAGGCCAAAGGACGTGTCGAGCGCGCCAACCAGACCCTACAGGACCGACTTGTGAAGGAACTGCGCCTTCGCGGCATCAGCACGATCGAGGCGGCCAACGCCTTTGCGCCTGAGTTCATGGCGGATTTCAACGCGCGTTTTGGCAAAGAGCCCCGCAATCCGAAGAACATGCATCGCCCCCTCGCCGATCACGAGCAGCTGGATGGCGCGATGTGCCATAAAGAGTTTCGCACCGTGTCGCAGGCTTTGACTCTACGGTACGACAAGGTCCTGTTCATCCTCGATCCGACCGCCTTGGCGAAGCGTCTTCCCGGCAAGAAGGTCGTGGTCTGCGACTATCCAGACGGCCGCCTCGAGGTAACTCATGACGGGATAGCGCTGCCCTACAGAACGTTCGACAAACTTCGCTCGGTGCATAGGACCGCGGTCGTCGAGAACAAACGTCTCGATGCAGCGCTGCTGATGGTTGCCGAGATGCAGAAAGGTCGGGAACTCAAGCGTAGCCTACTGTCCGGATGTCGTTCGGGATGGAGACCAGATCGGACACTGGGAATGCAATCTTATCCAGTTCCGCAAGAAATTCGGCAAGGCGAACGTCACTTCGCTGGTCGAACGGGTGAGCCGCTTCACGAGGGCAGCACGCCCCTACCCTATAAGACATTTGACAAGCTGCGTTCGGTTCACAGATCGGAGATCGTCGCGAACAAACCCCTAGACGAGCCCTGGCGATGGTGGCCGAGATGCAGGCCGGCCGCGAATTAACGCGCAGCCAACATGGACCTCGCGGCGCGCGGGCCAGGCGAACCACATGTTTGGAGTTCTCGACGGGAGCCAGAGCATGAGCCGCACCCGATCGGGCTGTGCAACCCCGACCAGGTGGCGCCCGATCGGGCGCTGAGGTCGTGCCAGGCGGCGCTGCCGCATTTCTGACTTCTGGCGGTGTCGCGTCCCCAATTCGCTTTGACATTGCATGTAGCAAGGCCGCCAACACACCGCCAGACCGCAATTGGCTCAACTCCTAGTCGACTGAAGTTCGGACCAAAGAAGCTCTATTTCCTCATTCCAGTCCAATTTATGAACACAGCTAAGCCAAATCCTAACTAATCTCAAAGTACAGCAACTCCGTAATTTCTCTCGCCCTAGCATTGTGCCAGAGCAGATGCAGGCTCTTCTTCGCTCGATGATATGGAGGGGACAAAGCCGACCGCTCCGTAGCCGATCAGCCGCCAATCGTCAGAAGTTCGCCGGCTAACGATAAGACCGGGCTGTCGACCAAGATGGCTCGTCTGCGGAGACGTGCGCCGCGCGGTGAGCGCTGCCGGGCCGGCGTGCCGCATGGCCATTGGAAGACCACCACCTTCACTGGCGCGTTACGGCTGACGGGCATGACCGCTCCGTTCGTCTATGACGGCGCCGTGAACGGCAACGTATTCCGGGCCTATGTCGAGCAGGTTCTGGTTCCGACCCTGTCGGAGGGTGACATCGTCATCATGGACAACTTGCCTGCCCACAAGGCAGCCGGCGTGCGAGAGGCGATCGAGACGGCCGGCGCGAGGCTAATATTCCTGCCGCCCTACAGCCCCGACTTCAATCCGATCGAAAACGCCTTCTCAAAGCGCAAGGCTCTTATGCGTGCCAAAGCCGTGAGGACAATCACAGCCCTGTGGAACGCCGTCGGATCGCTCGTCGACCTCTTCACCCCAGCCGAATGCCAGAACTACTTCAAGGCCGCAGGATATGACCCGGATTAAACGGGACGTGCTCTAGCTCCGCCACCACGTCAGATCCGAACGTCGAAAACAGCTCAATCAAGTCATCTTGCCGGGGCTGGCCAAAGCAGCCAGAGACTTTTTCAGACTCTCGTAGCGCTCTACCTCCCGACTAAAGGGACGGATCAGGACCATGCGCACGATTTTAGCGTGCCCAGGGTAGACCCAGTAGGGCACGGAATCGCCAGCACGTCCTGCCGCATCGGCTCGGATCATAACTTCGACCGCCAATTGATCCCGGCGATCGATGCTGAGATTTTGTAGCGGCCCTGATCGTTGTGGCACTTGCCGTCATCCAGATTCGCATGTCGTCCTAGAAGTCGCCTCAGCCGGCCGCTTCGTGTCATGTTCAGCCATATCCGATTGAAGAGGTTTTGTCTGAGACACGACACACTGAGCCGCGACAGCCCGGCGCGAAAAACAGGCTTCCTCTTTGTTTTAACACGGTGGCACGCCGATTGCATTGGAGCCAGAAGGCGCGGAGTTTAGCCATCAACCTCCATCAATCAGAAGTCCGAGCCAATGAACTGATAGCGGACAAATCCAAGGAGTAGCTCATGCGGGTAGCCATCGTGACGGACGTTGATTCTACGGACGTGATCAACCGCTTCGGTCAGCCTTGTCCGAAGCCGCCGCAGCCATGGCCGAATTGGGGCACAACTAGAAGCGTGGTCTCGGGCACAATTAGAAGCGTGGTGTCGGCACTGCAAGAGGTCGGCCACGAGACGCTGCTTTGCGAAGGCGACAAAACACTGCTCGCTACGCTCGAGCGATTCATGCCACCCGATCCGCAAGCCCGTCCCTCGGGTATCGTCTTCAACTTGGCGGAGGGCACTCATGGCGAGGACCGTGTTACGCAGGTTCCTGCTATGCTTGAGATGGCCGGTGTTCCGTTCACCGGATCGAGCCCGCTCTGGCTTGGTATAACGTATGATAAGGTCATCACCAAGACACTCATCCGCAACAGTGGCGTGCCGACGCCGAACTTTCGCGTCATGCGCCTGGGAACCGAGAGTACCGGCGACCTGCGATTCCCGGTGGTAGTGAAGCCGCGGCACGAAGACAACAGCTTCGGATTACAGCTCGTACATGAGCCCGCTCAGTTGAGTCAGGCTGTGGAAGCGGTCGTCACGCAGTATATGCAGGATGCGCTCGTGGAAGAATACATAGACGGTCGTGAAATCTGCGTTGCGCTGCTTGGAAACGGAGAGCTCGAGGTATTTCCCTCGGTGGAGATCGACCTCGGCGAAACTGGTATTTATACTTGGGAAGCGAAGTACCAGGCGGCCGCGAGCCGGCCGAAAGTTTGCCCGGCTGAAATTGGGAGCGGCCTTGCGACTTTGGTGCAGGATATTTCGGTTGCATCCTTCCGTGCGTGCCAGTGCCGGGACTATGCCCGCGTCGACCTCCGGATCGATCGCGCGGGCCAGCCGTTCGTGCTTGAGATTAACCCGCTGCCGGGGCTCAACATCCACTCTACTTTTGCTACAGCCGCAATGACCGCCGGACACAGTTACTCAAGCTTGATAAATCAAATCCTCCATGTCGCCCACCTGCGCTGCTTCGGAATTGGCATCCCCCGGCCATGTTGGACATCTTGAAATTGTCTCAATGGCGGGGTGGGTGTGAACGCCCAGGAGACAAACCAGGCGCCCTGTTGGGCAATCTGGGCGGCCAAAGCCTGAGCTGGAACCTCTTGCGCAGTTTCTGCATCATCGCTGAAGAGAGGAGCATCACGGGCGCCGCAAAACGTCTTCACATGAGCCTGCCCTCCGTGAGCCTTGCGCTGCAAAAACTAGAAGACCAACTCGACTGCAAGCTCGTCTTCCGTGACCCTCGCCATTTTGCGCTGACATTGCGCGGCGAACAGATTTACCAGGAATGTTCCGAGATGTCCCGGTGCGTTGACCGAATCGGCACCCTCTC
>NZ_JBWLUW010000030.1:0-36062 GCF_057784245.1 Mesorhizobium sp. CNPSo 4671
GCGGCGTCTTTGTGGTGGACGGCACGCGCGAGCTGGTTAGGCGATTGGCGCAACCAGGGCAGCCAGTCCAGCTGGACCTCGACGGGCTCCGTGCCGATCGGCAGGCACTGCAAAACCGACTGAGGGGCTGAAGCTTCGCCATGGCGGGAGCTTAGATTTAGACTGGAGCACCTCACGCCTACGGCCTGGGGCTCGGGCACGAAGGAAGGTACGAGGCCGCCACCCAGCAACCCAGCCCGGCGCAGCTATCCGGCGAGCGTGGCCAAAGTTTACCGCAATAGCGGTCGGCTTCGACTATCGCTGAACCCTACCACGTAGATATCGCCACTAGCATCCTGCACCCGCAGACAAAGGTGCTAACGTTCCACTAGGCGTTTTTGCCTGGAAGTCGAACTCGGATGGGCATAGCGATCGCAGGAGAGATCAAAACTACGGTTTTTAGACACCCGTCAGCGAGCCAGAAACAGCGGCATTGGCGGGTTGCCGTCCAGCCATCTCGTCACCCCTCCGAAGAGGCGGTCGCGGAGCCGCCGGCTGCCATAAGCGCCCATGACTATCATATCGGCAGACGTGTCGATTGCGTGCTGCGCGAGCACCGTGGCCGCCGGTTTGCCATGGCTCGGCAGTCGGTCAACCGCCACCCGGGCGCCATGCCGGGCGAGGTAGGCAGCGATGTCGTCTCCGGGATCGGCGCCGTTTCCGTTGCACGTAGCCTCAGGATCGACCAGGGTGACACGAACGTCCTCAGCACCGCATAGGAGATCCAGCGCTTCCCGAACCGCGCGGGACGCCTCGACTCGCGAATCCCAGCCGACCAGCACGCGCCGCGGCGACAGCGTCGCCTCAGCGCCCCTTGGGACGACAAGCACCGGCTTTCCCGTATCGAACAAACTGCCGTTGATAGCAAAAGGTCCGAGCCTATCGTCGTTGAGAAGCGAGGGGCCGATGATTGTCAGGTCGGCGCAGAGCGCCCGTCTTCGCACCACCTCACCGATGGTGGCCTCATCGCAGTAGTCGGTATCGACGTCATAGCAAAGCCACATGGCTCTCAGCAGTGTCTGAATTTCCCTGGATGTTTTTTCCAGTCTGGCCATGTCCTGGGAAAATCTCTCGATCTGCCTAAACCGTTTGTCCAGTCTGGCGATGGCCTGTGCGCGTTGTCCAGGCCACTCGGGGATGCCATCGCCGAGCAGCGGAGACGGCATAATGAGCGGCGGAGGCGACATCACCAGTACGGAAAGATACGCGCCGACTTCGGCACACAAGCTGGCAGCTGTTTTGACATCCTGACCGGAGTGGTCAGCTCCAGTCACACTGAGTACGCTTCTGAAAGCCATTTGATTGTTTCTTTCTGAACATATCGTACCTGCCGGCGCGTTTCGAAGCCGCAAGACTTGCCCTGAGCTCGCCGCAATGGAAGTGGCACCGCATCGGCCGCCATTCAGCCGTCCGGCTTCTCCAGCGAATAACCGGCCGACCTGACGGTACGAATCACGCTGCCGGGGGAGGCCGCCTTCAGCGCCTTTCTGATCCGGCTGATATGCACATCGACGGTGCGTGCACCGATGTGGATATTGTTCGGCCAGGCCGCGTCGATCAGCTCTTCCCGGCTAAAGACCTTTCCGGGAGCCTCGAGCAAATGCCGCAGCAGGTTGAACTCGAGCGGTCCGAGATGGATGTCGTGGCCATTGCCCCGAACTCGGTAGGCATCGAGCTTCATCTCAAGGCTGCCGCAGCAGAGCCAGCTGTTTTCAATTCCGTTTGAACCCGGCTTCGGCAGCGCCAGCTTCGTCCGTAGACAGTCGAGCAGCGTGGCTGGCGCGATCGGTCGCACAAAGCTCTCGTCTATGCCGGCCTTCAACAAATCGAGGTGCTGGTTCTCAGCGCCGGGGGCGATGAGGGCAACAATGGGAAGGCCGCCGGTACGGGGCTCCCTCTTGAGCCTGGCGCAGATTGTGGGGCCTGTGGCGCTTGCTGGCCCGCAATCCAGTACTACCGCCTGGAGTTCCCGCTCATCGGCCGCTGCAAGTGCTTCCGGCATGCAGCCTGCCGGTTCACTCGTGAAGCCATCCACCTCCAGAATGTGGCTGAGGAACAGATACAACTCCGTATCTTGTGAACAGATCAGGACCAGTGGCTTCATCGGCACTATCCCAACAAGCAAATCGGCCTCGACCACATCGGTTGGGTGGGCTGGCCACGGCACGTCTTCAAGGCCCGGCATGATCGCGCTTAAAGAGCGGTTCCATCATGCCCGCGCCACCTCGGGATAGGCTTCAATGACCGCGATGGCGTCGCCGGCCAGTTTCGTTCCGGCCGCGGCGAGTTTCCACAACGTCTCGAAGCCGAACCGATGGACGTCGCGAAGGGTCTTCGACAGAACGACCAACCGCCCGGCCGTGAAGATCACGCGCCCGAAGCCCTCATGGCTGATCTCCATCATCGGCGATGCCATCAGGCCGGAGCGCTCTTCGATCGCAAGCCCGACGGCCGTGTAAAACATGTTGAGCCTCCACAGCACATCAGGATCGGGATCGCCGATGATCGGGATCGCACGTCGCTGTTGCTTGGTGATGACGAAGTCTCCCAGTAGCTCGGCGTCCGATTTGCCTTCCCACGATCCGAAGGAGTCCTGGGCACGGATCAGCCGCACGAGGCATCTGACGAACTTGGTGGCAAGGGCCGCTTCGATCTCGCCGATATCGGGGCTAACAACGGCATCGAACATTTCGCCTGCTCCTCATTTGAAATCCTCATCCTCGAAGGACGTTTTCTTTTCGGCAACGCCTGCCTCCGCCAGCACCTTGCGCAGCCAAGGCGGAGGACACGTCCTCAGCATCATCTGCGTGCGCAAAAGCACCTCTTGAATGCTTTGGGGCTGCGGCACCTTGATCGGAAGGATCTTCGCCGAAATGACCTTGGCCGCCGAAGGTCCGCCGATAGCCAGGCAAAACAGGAGATGACAGCCCTTCAGCGCCTCCACCTTCGGCGTGATGCGATCATCGCCCTCGCTGCGATGCTTGCCGGTCTCATCGGAAACGTCGTCGCAAACCACGGCTTCCACAAGCTGCCACTCCTCGCGTGTCATGTCGTAGACTGCAAAGCGCCTGGCCGACCCGAAATGAGCGTTGAGATTCTTCATGTCTTGCGTGGCGATCGCCACGCGCAAAGCGCCGGGTTGCTTTAGCGGCATCGATGCGTGAGCTTCGTCAGGCACGAGCGAGAGGCGACGAACTGAGTTCATCTGGCATTTCTCGGTAGCGGAATGGATCAAGCCCCTCAGGCGTCGGCGCATGCCGACTGGCTTGGAAGATGTTGGCAGCCTCGAAGATCAGGTCGCGGGTCCCCCGATAGAGGATTGTGAGCTTGTGTTGGCTGCCGAGCCTGTCAAAGATCGGGAACCCGACGCGCATGAGCGGGATGCCGAGGTGCTGCGCGGCCTGGCGGCCGTGGGAATGGGTGACCAGAAGGTCAGTGCCGACGCCAAGAATTTCCAAATCGCCGAGATCGCCAATCTGAACTGAGTCCGCCGGTACTTTCTCCAGAATTTCCGACATATCGGTCGTGGTGACCGCCGCCGCGATTTCGGAACCCATGCCGACGAAGAACGTCGCGAGTTGGTAGAGCTGGTCTGGTTCGGCAGCGATCGCAATTTTCTTCCCTCCGAAATGGAAATGCCCATCGAGCAACGCATCCTGCAACTGCGCCCTGCGACGGCGCACCGCGGCGGGAACCGGCGCACCGGAAATCGCAGACAGCAGCGAGATGAAACGGTCGGCGCCCTTCAATCCTGTCAACGACTGGAACAGCACGTAAGGTACACCGGTCAACCTGTGCAGCAGCTCGGCCGGGCGACGCATATGCTCGCCGATGGCAATGCATTGCACGGCCGTGCCAAGCTCGCGGATGTCCTCGATGCTGGCACCGCCATAGCTGGTCGAGACCCAGCGGTCCGGCACCGTACCGTCAAGCGACCCGGAAACGTCCGGCACAATCACCGGCTCGAGTCCGAAACTTTCAACCGTCTCACGCAAATGCTCGATATCGGCCACAGTAAGGCTCGAGGCGGGCAGGACCGCGATCTTCTTCGATCGACGCGCCTGCGCGCCGTGCCTCGTAATCCTTTCGATCATCGACGCGACAGCCTTGGCCCAGCCCTCTTCGATCGCCCCGTCGAAATCGGGCGTGCTGGCCAGTACGACCTCCGTACCCGCGAGTTCTTCGGCGCGTTTGAGCCTGATACTAGCGATATCGCCCGCGAAATCCTCGCCGCGGGTTTCCGTCAGCGCGGTCGTGCACACTCCGATCAGCTTTGGATTTGTACGAGTCTTGAGATTGAGAATCGCCTCTTCCAGATGATCCGCCCCACCAAGGACCGTCGCCACCTCGTCCATCGCGGTGGTCTGCAGGGGGATGGCTTCCTTGAAATGCCGCACGAAGAGCACGAGCGCGAAGCTGGTGCACCCCTGGCTGCCGTGGAACAGCGGAATGGCGCCGTCGATCCCGAGGAAGGCCAAGGCTGCACCCAACGGCTGCGATGACTTCAGCGGATTGACCGCCGCGGCTTTTGTCTGGGGGAGGATGCGGACCATAGGCTTCCTCAACGCTCGCCGAAATCGTGGGCCGTGGTGCCGGCGAATTTGAAAGCCTGGACGGTCGCGGACTGCGACGGCTCGTCGCCTTGAGCGGCCTGGCACTCCCACGGTGATGGCTCCCGCACCTGACGCCAGATCGGGTTATGGATGGCTAGGTCGATTTGGCGGACGAGTTCCACCATGCCTTCATAGCCTGCATAGGGCTGGTGGCGCTCCTGGTTGATGTCGAGCCAGGGTACCTTGGCCTTCAGCGCGATGAATTGCGTACGCCCGCCCGACAGCATGATGTCGGCCTGGCGTTTTGAGAGCATTGCGTAAAGCTCGCGCGGCGCCATGGTCTCAAACATGTGGTTCTCGTGGCTGAGAATTTTCTTGATCCGCTCCTTGTCTTCGACCGTTGATTTCTTGACCGAGGTGCCGACGATCTCAATGCCGATCTCCATCAGCGCCTGAACAACCGACCAGGATTTCACACCTCCGGTGTTTAGAAGCACGCGCTTGCCTTGGAGCCTCGGTCGGTAGGCCGCGAGCTTCTTCCAGGCAATCGCCTCCTCTTCAGCAATCAAGGCCTCGGTGCGGCTGAGGATCTTGGGATCTGCGCCCTTCTTCACCAGCAGTCTGGCAATCTGCCGAAGCGCTTCAGAGGTCTCGGTGATGCCGTAGAAGGAGCCTTCGAAAAACGGGATATCCCAGCGCTGCTCCATCTTGCGCGCCAGGTTGATGAGTGCGGTCGAGCACACCACCATGGTTGCCCGGGCGCGGTGCGCTGATGCAACGTCAAGGTAACGCGCGTCGCCGGGAATCGAGGCGCGCACCCGGATGCCGAGCCGATCCAGGAGCGGCTTCACCAGCCAGAATTCGCCCGAGAGGTTGAACTCGCCGAGAATATTGACGTCGTGCGGACCGGCATCGTCAGGCTCCACCGTGCCTATCACATGATCAAGCAACGCTTCGCCGGCAAGCTTGTTGCCGAGATTCTTCGAGCCCACGAACCCAGGCGCTTTGACCGGCACCACCGGCAAGCCGAACTTCTCCGCCGCGCGTTTGCACACGGCCTCGATGTCGTCGCCGATTAGGGCCGTAACACAGGTCGAATAGACGAAGATCGCGGGCGGCGCGTGAGCTTCCTTGATCTCGCGGATAGCTTTGAAAAGTTTGCGCTCCCCCTGCCCCATCACCACGTCGAGTTCGGTGAGATCGGTCGTGAAGCTCGTGCGCCATAGAGTCGGCCCAGACGAAGCCGTGCCGCGGTTGTCCCAGGAATTGCCCTCGCAGCCGAGCGGTGCATGGACCAGATGCGCGACATCGGTGATGGGCTGCAGCACGATTTTTGCCCCGTCGAAGGCGCAGCCGCCGGCGGCCGCCCCTGGGGTCAGCGGTTTGGTGCAGCCCTTTTTGCGCGCCTGGGCATCCTTGCCGCGGTTCTTCTCGCAGGCAGGCTCATTGAAGACGTCCTGAATTTTGGCATTGAGCGAGGACATTACGCTGGTCTCCAAAGTCCGTCGGGAAGCGACAGGCTCCGAAAGAGTTGGTCGCCACTGCTAAAGCGATAGCGACTTTCAGTGCCGCTCCGCCCACTCAGGGTTTCACGCATCACTTCTCCGCAAACTGGTTCGCACATTCCTGGAGACATGCTTAGCGGGTGAGATCATAAGAATAGTCCGTCACTCCCGTCTGGCTGGTCTCGCGATCGAGCTTGTCGAAGATCTTGTCGAGGATGGTCGTCAGTACGCGCAGCCCGCCTTGGTAGCCCATGAGCGCAAAGCGATGGTGATGGTGCCGGTCGAAGAGCGGAAATGTCAGCCGGACGAGCGGCGTTCCGGTGTCGCGCTCCAGATACTTGCCATAGGAATTGCCGATCAACAGATCCACGGGCTCGGTGAATAGCAGCGATCGCATCGCCCACAGGTCCTTGCCCGGCCAGACTTGAGCCGCCCTGCCGAAATGGGAGAATGCAAGCATAGCCTTCATCTCGTCCGCCCACGCCGGGGTGCCATTGGTGGCTAGGCAGTGGGTCGGCTCGCCGCCTGTCTCCATGATGAAGCGGGCCATGGCGTGGACGAAGTCCGGGTCGCCGTAGATCGCGTATTTCTTGCCGTGCAGCCAGGACTGGCTGTCCGCCATGGCATCAACAAGTCGCCCGCGCTCCAGTCGGATTGCCTCGGGGATCTCCTTACCGGAGATCGCGGAGACCTCCATCAGGAATTCGTCCGTCGCCTGGATGCCCAGCGGGTAATGGAACGAGGCCGAGGCCTGACCGACCGCCTCGCAATATTCCAACGTTTTTCGCGTGTTGTAATGCTGCAGCGAAAGTGTCGCCTCGGCGTTCAGTGCGTTCCTCACATCTTGGATTTTCGTGCCCCCGTCATACATGCGGTAGTCGCCGTCCGATGGTGTGTCGAACTGGTCAGAGGCATCCTGGATGAATGTATAGGACACGCCCATCAGATCGAGCAGACGTTTGAGTTCCCGGTTGTTGCCGACGCAAAAGCCGTCGAAGCCCGGAATGATGTTGATCGTTCCTTGGGCTTCCGTTCGCTGCTGGCCTTTCCAGAAGTGTTCCAAAATGCCCTTGATCGTACCGTCATAGCCGTCGACGTGGCTGCCGACGAAAGCCGGCGTGTGGGCGAACGGCACATCGAAGTCGCGCGGGACTGAGCCTTCTTCCTTGGCGTTCTCGATGAAGCTGCGCAAGTCGTCGCCAATGACCTCGGCCATACAAGTCGTCGATACGGCGATCATCTTCGGGTCGTACAGTTTATACGTGTTGGCGAGTCCGTCGACCATGTTCTTCAGTCCGCCGAACACTGCCGCGTCCTCGGTCATAGAGGAAGAAACCGCCGAAGCAGGCTCCTTGAAATGGCGCGACAGGTGGGAGCGATAATAGGCCACGCAGCCTTGGCTTCCGTGGACGAAGGGCATGGTTCGCTCGAAGCCCGCGGCCGCGAATACCGCGCCGAGCGGCTGGCAGGCCTTGGCGGGGTTGATGACAAGCGCTTCGCGCGCAAAGTTTTTCTCGCGGTATTCCCACGTCTTGGTGAATTCGCCTTGATCGGCGATGACCTGATCCTGGTGCGGACATTCGAAATTCAGCTTCTTCTCGGCAAGCATCTGCCTGTATTCCGGCTCGCGGAAGAGGGGCGCGTGGTCGAGAACTTTTTCGGCCGACTGCGGCATGGTGGTCACCCTTCTTGAATCTGACCGCGCTGCGGCGCGGGACAGGGACATTGAACGTTTCAGGTCTTCCGCGGATCGCGGGGTTTATCGTCTCCCTGGGAGGCCAGGCTCGGACCAGGTTCTATTCGGCAGCCATTGCCTGCCCCCGGCTTGGGCGTCTTTTCCACGGCGCCTCGAATAGGTCCCAAACCGGGTTGTTGATGGCAAGATCAACATCACGGGCGAAAACGGCAAAGCCGTCATAGCCGTGATAGGGCCCCGAATAATCCCAGGAGTGCATCTGACGGAACGGTATGCCCATCTTCTGCACCGGGTACTTTTCCTTGATCCCCGAGCCTACGAGATTAGGACGAACCCCCTCGATGAACTTTTCCAACTCGTAACCGGTGACGTCGTCATAGATCAGCGTGCCGTTTTTCACGTAGTGGGCGGTGCGTTGATAATCGTCGTTGTGGGCGAATTCGTAGCCTGTGCCGACGATCACCATGCCGAGGTCCTCGTATGCTGTGATGACGTGGCGAGGGCGCAGGCCGCCGACATAGAGCATCACCGTATTGCCTTCCAGGCGCGGTCGGTATTTGGCAATGACCTCGTCGACGAAGGGTCGGTACTTGGCGATGACCTTTTCGGTCCTCTCCTCGATTTCCGGCCCAAAGTGCTTGGCAATCTTGCGCAGGGAGGCTTCGATCTGGGAGGGACCGAAAAAATTGTATTCCATCCAGGCGATGCCGTATTTTTCCTCCATGTGCCGGCAGATGTAATTCATAGACCTGTAGCAATGGATGAGATTGAGCTTGGCCTTCGGTGCGCGCTCAATCTCGGCGAGCGTTGCGTCGCCCGACCAGTTGCCGACCACACGCAGGCCGATCTCCTCGAGCAGGATTCGCGACGCCCACGCGTCGCCTCCGATATTGTAGTCGCCGACCACGTTCACGTCGTAGGGGCCACCCTCGAACTCGATGGCCCTCTTCTCGAACACCCAGTCGCGGATAGCATCGTTGGCGATGTGGTGGCCGAGCGACTGCGAGACGCCGCGGAAGCCCTCGCAACGCACCGGCACGATCGTCTTTTCGATCTCCTTGGCCTTCTTGCGTGAAACCGCTTCGGTGTCGTCACCTATCAGGCCGATCGGGCACTCGGACTGCACGGTGATGCCCTTGTTCAGCGGAAAAAGCTCTTCGATTTCGTCGATGATCTGCTCCAGCTTTTTGTCGCCGCCGAAAACAATGTCTTTCTCCTGGAAATCGGAGGTGAACTGCATTGTCCCGAACGTGTCGATGCCCGTCGTGCCGACGTAGTAATTGCGGCGCTGCGACCAGGAGTATTGCCCGCAGCCGACAGGGCCGTGCGAGATGTGGACCATGTCCTTGACCGGACCCCACACCACGCCTTTTGAGCCGGCATAGGCGCAGCCGCGAATGGTCATCACGCCGGGAATGGATTTGATGTTTGATTTGACGTCACATTCGGAAAGGACCTCCCCTTCCTCGCCGGCCTCGTCCCCGCTCTTTGCTACGTTGAGGTGCTTTTTGCGGCGCTTCGCCGTCTTGTCGGGATAGTGGGACAACACCTCCTCGATAAGCTTCGCGTGGAGAGCACCGTCATTTTCATATTCCAGGCTCATGGGACCCCTTTCAAGGTTCGCGTGACGCCTCACCGGCGAGGCGCCTTTGTTTCGAAGGCGCGCCAGGTCAAGGCCACACCTCGAGTCGACATCGCTTGTTTACTGTGCAGCCGCCTTTGCCGTTTCCTTGGCTTGAAGCTCGGCAAGCATCTGCTCGTCTGTCTTCATGATGCCGAAGTCGAGCAGCATGTCCTCGAGCTCCTCCATGGTGATTGGGGTGGGGATGGTGCCCTGGCCCGAATTGCCATGGATCTTCTCGGCCAGCGCGCGGTATTCCCCGGCCTGGTTTGAATCCGGCGCATACTGGATCACCGACATCTTCCTGAGCTCGGCGTGCTGAACGATATTGTCGCGTGGCACGAAATGGATGAGCTTGGAATTGAGCCTGGAAGCCAGCGCTTCGGCGAGGTCGAGCTCGCGGTCCGTTTGGCGCTCGTTGCAGATCAGGCCGCCAAGCCGCACGCCGCCCGAATGGGCGTATTTCAAAATACCCTTGGCGATGTTGTTGGCGGCATAGAGCGCCATCATCTCGCCGGACATGACGATGTAGATTTCCTGGGCTTTGTTCTCGCGGATCGGCATTGCAAAACCGCCGCACACCACGTCTCCGAGCACGTCGTAGGAAACATAGTCGACATCATCATAGGCGCCATTCTCCTCGAGAAAGTTGATCGAGGTGATGACGCCGCGGCCGGCGCAGCCTACGCCCGGCTCGGGTCCGCCTGACTCCACGCACTTGATGCCCTTGTAGCCGATCTTGAGCACATCCTCGAGTTCAAGGTCTTCCACCGAACCTTCTGCTGCTGCAAGGTGCAGCACGGTATCCTGCGCCTTCGAATTCAGGATAAGGCGGGTGGAGTCGGCCTTGGGATCGCAGCCGACGATAAGTATCCTCTGCCCCAAGTCGACAAGGGCGGCGAGGGTATTTTGGGAGGTGGTGGACTTGCCGATGCCGCCCTTGCCGTAAAAGGCGATCTGACGCAGACCTGACATGTAGCTTTCCTTCCTTCGTTCCATTCATCGCGGCTGCCGCGATACGAATGCCGGTCGGCAGCTTTTGCCGCCTCGTAACGTAGGGTTCAAAACTCATGCCAATTTTAGTGACGCATCGAAGAAAGTTTTTTGTTCTTCCTTTTCAGTTATTTGGCCTCAGCAAAATACGGGGACGTGACTAACTCAGCCTATGTCGCGGACCTGACAACACCAACGAAACATGTCGCACAGTGTTGAATAGGACAGCCATATTGTCTCGGCCTGAACGGGCTTTGTGCTTACGGTAGGCTCAGCCGGCTAGACTGAAAGAGCGGTCACTCCATAAGCCCTGAGTATCAAGCAGCCGGAGCCCGGCCCGTCGGCTTGGTAGAGCTTCCGACATTTGCGTCCACCTTCTGACACAAGAAGGTTCCGTCGATCCGTCGGCTGGAAACGCTTTTCATGTTTCCCGAGCACTGGCGGCTTTGAATGTTACACGTTGATTCCGATGTGATCGCCGCCTCAGATGGAAGGCTTTTCTCCATCGCGTCTCCGAGAGCAGTTCTTTCTGCTCAAGGTGAAGATCGCTTCCTTTCCTGCTGCAAGCCAGATGGCACGGCATTTGCGCCAGCTCATGAGAGCCATCGAACCACAAACAAAGCGGAGAGCGAGGCATGGGTGAATGCAGAGAACCGCTTAAGCCGACGGTGCCTGTTGCGGATAAACATCGAGAGGTCGGTGCCTCCAGGCGTCCATGCTCGCTGGCTTTTCTGCGCAGGTGTGGTCGGGGCCCGAAATCCAAACGTATGGCGTTGGACCAACTGCCGCTTGCCGATCCTCATCGGCATGCGGATCCCAAAGCAGTGCATCAAAGGATCACCCCAACCGACGTCGGCGCGCCACTGGTAACCATCTGCAATAGCCAGAGCCACTTTCGTGAAGCGAGACTCTTGCGCGACGCCAAAGTTGCGGCACCACACGCCTGCTTCGACATCGGCACTGTTGATCGCCACGTGTTTCTCCTCGAACACTGCCAGCCCATCGCTACTTGCCGCAAAACGGTTGCTCGATCTGCCCAAATCACTCATATCGGTTCGGCCGTTCGGATGACGAAGGGGTGGGCCAATGCCCTCCCGTACCACCGGATGGAAAAGCGATTTGGAAGCCGCGAAGGCCTTCATCTCACGTCCGGCATGTCTGCCGAGTCGACGTTGTGTCGGCCAAACCGAGAAGCCATGCCAGGTTTCGTCTAGCAGGAGTTAATTGATGACCATCACGAAGAAAGTTCCTTTCGTAACATTTCGCACGCGTGTTCGCGATGATTCCATTGAGGGACCGAATCCATACCGCTGGGAAGACAAGACATCCGACGACTATTTTGGTGGCAAGCGGGTCCTCCTGTTCTCGCTTCCTGGCGCCTTCACCCCGACCTGCTCGACCTACCAACTGCCCAATTTCGAAAAGCTCTACGACGAGTTCAAGAAGGAAGGAATTGATGCAATCTACTGCCTCTCCGTCAACGATGCCTTCGTCATGAATGCGTGGGGCAAGTCTTTGGGGCTGCAGAAGGTCGAGCTCATCCCGGACGGTTCAGGCGAGTTCACCCGCAAAATGGGCATGCTGGTGGCCAAGGACAATCTCGGTTTCGGAATGCGCTCCTGGCGCTATGCGGCTTTGATCAACGACGGCGCGGTGGAGCAGTGGTTTGAGGAAAAAGGCTTCTCCGACAACTGCGAGACCGATCCCTATGAGGTTTCATCCCCGCAAAACGTTCTTGAAACACTGAAGGCAGCCGCATGACCGAGTGAACGTCTGGCAGCCCCAACACACGGCCAAGTGTCTCCTCGAACGGAGTTTCGCGCTCAACATGCTGTCCTCGGCAAGGCTGCTTCAACGCCAGAAGCAATCGATGGTGGCATCGCCTCAGCTCATTGAGTCGATCCGCCTGCTGCAACTGGCTCGCGTCGAACTGCATCAATTCGTGGAGCAGGAACTCGAGAAAAATCCTCTTTTGGAGCCTGCTCCAAACGACGGTGAAGCTCCTAGCGACGTTCCGATTTCGGCAGAGCAGTCCACCGGCGAACCCGATAAAGACATTGACAGGCCGACGAGCGCGGCGTCCGCCGAGCGACTGGGGGAATGGAAATCGCTGCGCAATACGACGAACCTTCCGGCGAGTGATCGCCCTGCGCTGGAAGAGTTTGCCGCCTGCACCGAAACATTGCACGATCACGTAGCTAGTCAGATCGCGCTCACCGCCTTCACACCACAGGAACGGCTGATTGCCGCCGAGCTTGCAGGCCATCTGGAAGACACCGGCTATATTCCGGCGAATCTTTTGGAACTCGCCGGCATGCTGAACGTCGGCGAGCCGGATGTGGAACGTGTTCTTGCAACATTGCAGCACTTTGATCCACCCGGAATTTTTGCTCGCACCCTCAGCGAATGTCTCGAGATCCAGTTGCGCCAGCGAGACCGGTTCGACCCGGCGATGGCCGCTTTGATCACCCACCTTGACCTGGTCGCGAGACGTGATTTTCAGGCACTGAAGCAGCATTGCCGCGTTGATGAAGACGACCTCCTTGAGATGTTGCATGAAATCCGTGCGCTCGATCCCAAGCCCGGCAACCGATTCCAATCCGGAGCGCCTGAACCCATCATACCCGACGTCTTGGTCACGCCCTCGCCCGGAGGTGGGTGGCAGATCGAACTTGATCCAGAGGCGCTGCCCAAGGTTTTGATCAATCAAACCTATTTCGCTGAAGTCTCGCGACACACAGCCCAGAATTCGAAAGATCAGGCATTTCTGAACGAATGCCTGCAAAACGCGAACTGGTTAATTCGCAGCCTCGACCAACGAGCCCAGACGATTCTCAAGGTTGCCACTGAAATCGTGCGCCAACAGGATGCCTTCCTCCGGCACGGCGTCGCCCACCTGCGGCCCCTCAATCTGAGGACTGTCGCTGAAGCGATCAACGTGCATGAGTCGACAGTGAGCCGGGTGACCTCGAACAAGTATATGCTTACTCCACGCGGGGTGTTTGAACTGAAGTATTTCTTCACTGTCGCGATTGCCTCCTGCGAAGGTGGTGACGCGCACTCCGCCGAAGCTGTCCGTCATCGGATCAAAGCAATAGTTGCTCAAGAATCCGCCGGTCACGTGCTTTCCGACGATGACATCGCCGCGCGGCTGAAGGAAACCGGCATCAATGTTGCCCGGCGCACCGTTACAAAATATCGCGAGGCGATGAACATCCCCTCCTCTGTACAACGGCGCAGGGAAAAGCGCCTATGGCTCAATGGAGATGGAGCTTTGCCGTCTGATCCCGCTGACGTCAAACCGCAACGCTGACATAAACAGAGGGTTCTCATCAAAGCGCACGCGGCATGCGCTCTTCCCTATAAGGGCCCTATCGACAATGACCTCTCTGATCGGCAGTTCCTTTTCGTTGAATTTCTGGGTATTGAATTTACCGATGCAAACACCCTCAGAGCGCAACACACAGAGGAATACGTGCGCAGTTCAGTTGCCAGTGCATTGTTGACCCTCTCACGAAGCCGCTGCACATCGTTTCTCACTCGAAGGATGCACATCGCGTTTATGATGAGCGCGAGAGAGCCATCGTTGATGGAGACGACCCGGCAATCATCGACGTTCAAGATTTCTTCGAGTTCGGGATTAAAGCGCCCTTCAATGTGCCGTCATAGATCACTTGGCTGAAATGGAGGTCTGAAGTGATGGTGTCGCACTTGCCCGCCGAACCGTGATTGACAGGAATAGGCCGTCGCCAAAGTGATGCGGCTGCTCCGCGCACGTTACGACGGTTTGTCGTGTGCCCACCGTGTCGGGACGAGGGGCGTCAGCGCCGCGCGCGATGTTCTTTGCGGCCGCCGTGCGTCGAACAAAGGCTGAAACGGTAGGGAGCGAGGGAGCGCGCCCTCAAAAGCGCCGTAGCGACCGGTTTACAAGAAATGGCTCGGATCGTGTTGCCGCGGTCGGATACCACATTCCAGCCAGAGCCGCGTGTTTTGGCACGAAAGGCCTCGGTCCCGGCGATCCGTTTGTTCGTGCTCTCAAGATTCTGTCCGGTCCGCACACAGGTCGCTACCCGAACCGTGCTCGGCCCGCTTACCCTGATCGGGCCGATTGAATTTCCCTCTCCTCCCGTGCAAGGGCGCCTGGAAGAAGCCGCTCTGGCTCAACGGCGTGAGATTGGCGCCCGCGAGATTGGCGCCTCGGACGCCGGCAAGAGCGCCTCCTGGTCCAAGGCGATCCCATTCTTGATCCGTGCCAGGCGACTTTCGTCGTCTTCCGGGCCGAAGCAGCTTTCGAAATCATTGCATTCACGGCAGCTAGGCGAGCTGCATAGTGAAAATCCTTCGGATTCGCAGAGCTTGCGATAAAAGTACTTCTTCCATTTCATGTTTTGGGTGTTGCCGGCCGCAAGCGTCGGGAAATGCGTGGCAAGCAGGCGGCTGAGCTCGTTTCGGTTGAAAAGGCCTAGGTCCTGCCAGAGATGGTCGTTGCGCATGGCACGCCGGGCGATGATCTTGGCGAACCGGGCGCTGGCCGGGTCGCCGGGCCGGGCATGCGCGAACAGCAACTCGCGCAGAAGTTCTTCCTCCGGGTCCGGCTGGGGCTCGCCCGCCTCCTCCAATGCGAACGCGTCGACGGCGACTGCCGGGAAGCTGCCGGTCAGGACATCGCGCAGCTCAGCTCGCGAAAGACCGGTTGCTTGTGTCGCCGTCGCCTTGCCGGCCTCGAGTTCCTCAAGCGCGCTCGAAAGCACACAGGCAAGCGCATGCCGGTCAAACTGCAACTCGGTCGGCGATTTGCCAGTGCCGGGGCAGCCATGGTGCTGCGCCGCATGGGTGCCATGCTCCTGGTCCCGTCCCATCAATCGCCCTGAAGAGCGAGCGACTTGCTGACCGCTGGGATGATCTGGTCTCCCCAGAGCTCGATCTGGCGTAGCATCGTTTTGTGGTCGAAATCGCCCAGTTGCGTCTGAATTGCGACCTGGTCGGGTTTCAAGATGTCGATCTCTTCCAGCAGGCGGTCAATCACGCGATTCACGCTGCCGATCGGCAGGTTCTGGCGCATCTTCTCGAATGATAAATCCTGCTGCGTCGGCGTCTCGTTTAGCAGATAGCCGTCCGGGCTCTGCTGACGGCGCTGGTGCAGTGCTTCTGACAGCCGGCGCTGAAAACGGGCGTTGTCGAGATAACTGTTGATCTCTGCCTCGTCGTCGCTGGCATAGCAGCAACGCAGCAGACATATCTTGGCGTCCGCGACATTCTTCCCTTCGGAAGCCGCCGACTTCTCGATTGCTTCGCGCAGCGCGGTCAAACCCTCCAAGCCATTGTGAAATGCCGTGACAAAGAAATTGTGCCCCTCACGATAAGCCCGCCTTATGCGCGCGGCTCCCCCAGCGATCCAGATCGGCGGGGTCGGCTTCTGGAGCGTACGCAGCGAAATCGCCGTCGGAGGTATGTTCACATACTTGCCGTTGTGCTCGAAGATGTTTTGGTTGAGGCCTTTCAGAAGGATGTCCAAGTATTCCGAAAACACGGCCGCCGCCTCATCGATATTGACGCCGAAGCGTTCGAACTCGAATTTCTGGTATCCCAAGCCGACGCCAAGCTCGAGGCGGCCGTTCGCCACGATGTCGGCGAAGCCGATTTCTGAAAGCAAGCGCTGCGGCTGATATAGCGGCAGCACGCACACAGCAGTGCCAAGGCGAATAGTGCTCGTCATGCCGGCGCAGTGCGCCACCATCATCAGGGGCGAGGGTATCAGACTGTAATTGTTGAAGTGGTGCTCGGCAAACCAGGCGGTAGCGAAGCCGGCTTGCTCCGAAACGGTGGCATGTTCGATGGAGTTGCGGATGACGCTGTCGCACGATTGATGATAGCCTCGCTGGGCGGCCAGGATGAAGGTTGCGAATTCCATGAGGTTTCCTTGTTTACAGGTGAGTTAGCCTGTCGGAGAAGCGCCAAATACGCGCACAGGCCTTGGCTGCGGCCAGCCTTGCCGGCGGCTTGGTTTTGCTGCACCGCTCGCAATTGGGTGGCTAGGGCACGCGGAGCGGTTGGAACTGCTTTGACCACGATGAGGACGGACGTTTTCGTCATCGCCCGAATTCACATCTTCGGCCGAAGCAGTGCGGGCGCCGGGCGCAGCGGAGTTGAAGCCTTGGATATCCTCAGCCCCGGCGCCTGGCGAAAAGTCGCCGGTCAACACGCTGCCTCAGCAAAGTACTCTGTATCGAGTTCGCTGGCGTTCCCCGCATCACCGAACGCGGTCCAGCCGCCGTCCACGTACAAGGTGGAACCGTTAACGTATGAGGCGGCAGACGAAGCCAGGAAGAACGCGGCCTCAGCGACGTCTTCCGGCTCTCCCAACCTGCCCATCGGGATGCGCCGCTGGATCGATGTGGCGTCGATGCGACGGACCTTCGCTAACTGAGCAGAGCCAGGCGCGCAGATATAACCAGGAGCTACCGTGGCTGTGCGAATGCCGACAGGCCCGAGTTCGGCCGCCAGGCATCGGGTCAGAATGTCCAACCCAGCCTGGGCAGCGCCATAGACATGGCGCGGCACAAACGGCAAAAAGCTATTGATCGATCCAAGATTGAGGATCACGCCGCCAGGGCACATCGCCTTGATCGCCTCGCGTGCGCAAGTGAAGGCGCCGGTAAGATTGACATCCAGGACGTGTTTGCTGTGTTCGGGTATTTCTTCGATTCCCAACAACGACGTGTCGGCAGCAGCACCGTTGACGAGCACATCGACACGCCCGAAGCGTCCCCGCAGGTCCTCGAATAGCGCCACCACCTCGCTCTCGACGGCCACGTCCACACATTTGGCCGGATTGTTGCCGCGGAGCCACGCAGCCAGTTCTGCCGCTGCGGCACCATCTTTGTCAGCGATCACAACAGTATCGCCGCTCTCGGCAAAGCGGCGAACGACGGCCGCGCCTATACCGTTCGCACCACCTGTGACAAGCACGACTCGCGCCCCCGTACCCTCGGCAGGACGGCAGAGTTCGGCCTGGGGGGTCCCATCCACCGGCTGGTGCGCATCTCCCGGCTGGTTGAATGACATCCAGCCTCCGTCGACCGCCAGCACCGAACCGGTAATGTAGCGCGCCCGAGCGCTGGTCAGAAAACGCACAACGAGGGCGATCTCATCCGGGCGTGCCAAGCGACCCAGCGGCACGCGGCGGCGCACTGCCGCTAGATGCATTTTGCCTGCGCGTTCCAGTTCCATCACCATCGGCGTGCGCACGTAGCCCGGCGCTACCGCCGTCACGCGAATGCCGCGAGAAGCCCACTCGCATGCAAGCGACTTCGTCAATGAGATCAGGCCGGCCTTCGAGGCAGCGTAGGCGTTGCGCTTGGGATTGCCGACGACGCCCGCCATCGAAGCGACGTTGACGATGGCACCGCCCGGCTTCATGCGCCTCGCCGCTTCGCGGGCCATGACGAGGGGTCCAATCAAGTTTACTTCCAAGGCGAGACGGAAAGCGTCGACACTGGTATCGACACTCGCAGCCATGCTGGGCCCTATCGCGGCGTTGTTGATGAGGACGCCGATGTGCTCGAACTGTGCTTCGACTCGACCGTAGAGCGCGAGGACATCCCCCTCTCGCGAGATGTCGCACTCGAGGCCGAGATGCGGATGGCCGAGCCCACGGGCCAGTTCAACGACCCCGCTGCCAGCGAGGTCTACCGCAACAACAGTGTCTCCGTCCCTGACAAGAATATCGACCAGGGCGCGGCCGATCCCGCCCGCGGCGCCCGTAATGACGACGGTGCGTCCTGCCTGCTTCATGAAAATCTCTCCGCGCTCCCTTCAACGATCTCAGCCCATCAGTTTGCGTGGCAAAATGATGTCTCGGTAAAACAGCGTCCTGGCCACGACCTGAATAGACGATGCAGCGATCCGGCTGCGGTCCAACTTCCGAATTGGTAGCCGATCCTGCGAAGGGACCCGTCAAGGACAGGTTACCTTGGTAGCCAGTCGGTGCACCCCAGCGTCGTCAAGCCGCTAGTGGGGCAGAGCAGACCGCTCACGCCGTCGTGGGGCAGAAAGGCAATCCGATGCCCCTTCTCACCGAACAGTCTTTCGCCGGGATCGCTGTGGCATTGCAAAGTTCTCATAGCCTTTAGCCTCCATTGACCGCGCGGCTTTGTCGTTCGAAACCTGTGAGGGGGCCAGGGGGGAAGGAACGCGACGCTTTCCAAGCCTGTAGACCGGATCGTGCGGATGCGGTGCTCCGATCGGCCGTCGCGGGCCGAACCGTTCCGCCTCAACGACCGCTGGTGGGATCTGCTGCTCGAGCCAATCGTAGACCACGGTTCGTTCGGCAATCCGCCACTCCCCTTCCCTGTTCTGAAACAGGTCGCAGTAACGGCCACACAGGAGCGTCTGGCGTGGTTCTCCATCTTCGTCCGGCCCGCGTTGCAACGCGGTGAAATAGCTCTCGACCGCGGCATCTACCGGACCAATGAATTCGATGAGGATGTTGGTGATCTGGTGGATGTTGCGCGGTCCGGTCTTGAAGACACCCAGCGCCAACTGAATGAAGCCCTCTGCCGGGCCGCAATAGGCCCCGTGATTGTCCTGTGCATCGGGCCAGTATGCGCTGCTAAGCGCCGCCTCATCCGCACGGTCTATCCCGCGGCAGTACCGATAGAGGCAGTCGCGGATCGCCTCACGGTCGAGGAGCTCGGTAATTTTCGGCTGGTGGTCCATTAGCTTTGCCACAAATTTTGTGATTGGAAGAGTGTGTTTTGCGAGCCGCGGCGTCCTAGCAGTAGTGGGAGCGTCCCGACACGCAGATGCGCCTACGTTGGACGAGTAAGATAGTGGATGGGAGGGTTCGTCCGTTACCATATGCAGGCCACCTGAGCGGTCCTTTCTTGCCCGCCGAAATGACGTCCGGCTCAACCCGTGCTGCAGGGTGTACGTTTGAGTTCAAGTGCACGTTCGGGGCAGGATCGCACGCCTCGCGACGCAGTGATTTCCTCCCCTTCCGCAACTTCGATGTCACCGGGAAGGATGTAACCCGCGTCATCAAGCTTGAAGATGCGTGGCGCTTGCGCCGCGCATCGCGCGTGTCCTTGGCATTTGTCGTTATGGACGATGATGCGCATGGCTCTGCCTCCATTGTCATTGCCCCGGTTTGTGGGAGTTGGTTAGGACCAGTCCAAGACCAGATTTTCGATCCCGAACACATGCCCGCCGACAGTGATGGGCGCCGTACCCTCCTTGATCCGGAACGTTGGGATGCGCGTCAGCCACTCCTCCAAGCCAATGACGATCTCGCGCCGAGCAAGATGTGAGCCAAGGCAACGGTGAGGCCCATAGCCAAAGGTGGCATGGGGGTTGTCCTCCCGCGCCAGATCGACCGTGTTTGGACATTCGAATTCCGCCGGGTCGCGATTGGCGATCATCGTGGCGCAGGAAACATAGTCCCCCTTGCGGATCGGCGCGCCTTCGAAGTCGATATCTTTCGTTGCCACACGGATCAACTGAACGGTCGAATAGGCGCGCAGCAATTCTTCGGCCGCAAGCGGGATCCGGTCCGGTTCGCTTCGCAACAATTCCTGATCCTGGACGTTGCGCGCCAGATGAGCCAAGTCAAAGCCTATAGCTGCTGCAACCGTATCGAGCCCGGCAACGAAAACCAGCACGCCGACGCCGCGGATTTCCTGTTTCGTCAGCCGGCGGCCCTCGACCTGTGCCTGCACGATAAAGGTCATGAAGTCGTCAACCAGGTCCTGGCGGCGGGCGGCCGCAAGTTCGTCAATGAAGGCCACGATCGTTCGGGCAGCGGCGGGCCGTTTCACATCGTCGCCGTGGAGAAGATCTCTCGCCCATCCGACGAATATGTCGATCCGGTCATCGGACAGCCCTAGGAGATGGAGGAAGATGTTGACCGTGAAGGGAAATGCGAAATCGTTCATGACGTCGCAGCTTGCGCCCAATGCTGCGATCCCGTCGATGAGCCTGATTGCCCTTTCGCGGACAGCTGGCTCCAATGCCGATACCCGCTTTGGCGAAAGCAGCGGATTGAGCAATGCGCGAAAGGCGCCATGGGCCGGAGGATCGAGTTCAAGTGGGATCATCGGCCAGTTTTCGCCGAGCGCGGAGGCAAAGATGCTGCGATGGCTGGAAAAAGTTTCGGTGTCCTGCAGCACCCGGCGCTGGTCGCTGGCGCGCGTGATTACCCAGGTACCCTGGCCGTCGCGCGTGTTGAGGGGCGAATAAAAAATTGGAAGCCCGGCATGGACGCAAGCAACTGCTGCGTGCGGATCTCCGTTGGGAGTCGGTGACATCCCGGGCGACGTAAACAGGCTGAAATCCCTCACCATTTCGGGTGGGATATGATCTGGAACGGAATTTTTCCCCATTGGTTCTCCTGACCTCAGCCGTCGATTGAGATTGCACCACCGGCCATAAAGGTCGATGCCCGCGCCCGGTAAGTGCCAGCTCAGGCGCGTTGCTTACGGTGCGATGCAGGCGACGTGCGCATTAGCGCGCAAGAGATCGGTCGCCAATTCAAGCAGCAAGGCATCTCTTTCGTGCTACGCGCCCTAGAGCATAGCTGCTGGTGATCCCCATTGAAGCTGAGAAACTGATCAATCGTCGCTGAGCTCCGTGCCGCAATGCTCACGCCTCGCATCATCTGAGCAAGTTGCGTGCCGGATTGGTGCCAGATGGCCCTCACCAAGCAATGGCCAAGCAGCACTGGGACCTGTGCAGTGGATGCTACCTGCCCATTATTACCAGGAGAACGTCTGGCAACCGACGCGTGCGGTCAGCTTTGTCGCGTCCGCGACACGGGGACTGTTCGGCTTGGTGGTGCCACATCCAAAGTTGGTACCTGAAAGCCAATGTTGTGTACCTGGAGCGGCTAAACGGCCGCCCTCGGACAATTAAAGGGTGGGAAGCCGAAGTTCGCCGATTTTGGGTGAAGAATCCCGCCGAGATGTGGTCGGTGCTGGCCGCAATCCCAGGTACGCATTGGGCTGCTGCTCGCCCAGTTCGCTGGCGTCGGGCCAATCCTCGCGTCCGCCGAGTTTGTAAAGAATCTGGGAAACCCTTCCACCACTGGCTTCCATGCGGTAAGCGCGCCGGATGAACGATCCAATCGCTGCTGCTTTGGGAGTTCGACGAAGACCGCGAGGCTCTGCAGCTCGGCTCCGGCTCGGCGTGCCGGATGCTCCACTTTCCCCACGAGGGCTCCCTTGGCGACCTTCTTGCCTTCGAAATGCGGCTCGAGCGCCTCCCGGATATCCTTCAGAATGCCCAGAAGCCGCTCGACGAGGATCGGAACCGCGTGCAGGATCTTCTGCCGCGACAGCGCCCTCGGCCCCTCGGCTCCGGCGGTGTCGGCAGGATCTCTTTTCAGGCTTTGGGTTTCACCGGAAACGAGGGTCTTGATTTCGCGAACGGTTGTCAGCGGGGGAGACCCGCCGCTGCCCTTCTGTCGTTCAAGTTCTTAGCCTGCAGGAGGTCTTGATGATTGACCGTCCCAACCTTGATCCATCTCTCTACCCGACCGACCTGGAAAGCTTGAAAGCGGTTTTCGACCAGCTTTGCCAAGAGGCCCATATCCAGCCGGGATCACCAGAAGCCGAGAATGTTGCCTCTGATCTAGTGCGCCTTTTCCAGAACGGACTTAGGGACGAGACCAGCCTGCTCGTATCAGCTAGGGCCGCCACAGCAGGTTTGCGCCGGGCAGGCTGACCTTTCTAATTCAGGACCCAAACGGTTCGTAGCGCAGCTGCATACCGTCTGCGATCTCGGCAGCCTCAGGCGGCAAGAGTGCAATGCCGTCGGCCAACGCAATGGCCATCAAATTGGCCGAGGATCCACGTTCAAGCATCGCCAGCACAGGTTCACCCGTTTCGGTGCGGCCGGATATGCGGACGGGCACAAACTCGGTTCGGCCTTCCCGCTTTTTGCAGTTGAAGCCAGCCACCGCCGAGAACCATTGCGGCTGAATCTCCGCAAGGCCGGCCAGCCTTCGCAAGGCAGGCAGGACAATCTGCCGAAACGCTATCAGGGCCGCGTTGGGATTGCCCGGCAACCCAGCAAAGACCGTGTTCCTAATCCTTCCGACTTTCAGCGGCTTGCCCGGCCGCATCGCGACCATGAGGACATCAAGGTCGGCGCCATGAGATTGAACAGCCGCCACCATATGGTCTTCCTCGCCTGCCGAGACCCCGCCTGTGGTAACCAAGGCGTCACAGGACGCGACGGCGCGAGCGACAACGTCTGCGAGGAGACCCAGGCTGTCAGGGACCATGCCGAAGTCGACGATTTCCGCCCATGGACAAGTCGCCAGCAACGAGCGCAACATGATCCGATTGGAATTGTAAATCTGACCGTGTTCGAGGGGTTCACCTCGTTCCTTCAATTCGGTTCCGGTCGAGAGCAGCCCTATCCGGATCTTTCGAAGCACCTGGACTTCGACGATCCCCACCGCTGCCAACAAGGTTAGATCCCTGGCAGACAGGCCCTTACCCCGCCTTACCAGTTCCATGTCGACGCTGACGTCCTCGCCAGCGAGACGAATGTGACGGCCACGACGGGGCCGCTCGTACACCGTCACGGTGTCGCCAATTCGCTCGCAATGCTCTTGCATGACCACCGCATCGAAGCTCGACGGAACGGGTGCTCCCGTGAATATTCGAAGTGCATTTCGTGGGTCGAGGTTCTCGAGAGCGCGCACATCGCCGGCGACCACCCGCCCAGCCACGCGAAAGGTCCAAGGCTCCTCCCCATCGAAATCCGCCGTTCGAACGGCAAACCCGTCCATTGCCGAATTGTCGAACGGAGGCAGCGAAATAGGCGAGTGTATATCGGCCGCGCAAACCCGCCCCAATGCTCCGGCAAGCGAGACTGTTTCCCTGTATCGAACAGGTTTGGCGAGCGCGACGGCTTTGGCTACCGCCGTCTCGAACGGGATAGCTTCGCCACCCTGCCCGGCAGAACAGTCGGCTTTCAAAACGGGCTTCGCGGCGTGAAACACGAGCGCTCCTCCCTTGCGTTGTTCTCGAAACGCAACGGCCTAAGGTTTTTCTAACCTGACACACTCTTGAGATAGACGATGACGTTTTTGATGTCGTCGGGATTCTTGAGGCCAGGGAACCCCATTCTATTCTTCGGCACTTTCGCTTTGGGATTGGCCAGATATTCCGTCAGGTTCGGCTCATCCCAGACGAGTGCCGCAGCACCGGCATCCTTCATGGCTTTCGAATACCAATAGCGAGGGACGGTTCCCGCTGTCCGGCCTACAACGCCTTTCAAGGTTGGCCCGAAGTTGTTCGCGTCGGTATCAGCGTTGTGGCAGGCCGCACACTTTTTGAAGACGGTCTTTCCGGCCTCGATATCCTGGGCCTGGGCGGCCGGAGGCAGTAACGCCAAAACCATTGTGGCGCCGACGAACAGGTATTTCATGTGGGAACTCTCCGTTTTTTCCATACGATGACGTCGAGGGGCTCGTTGGCCCTCTTGTCAGCGGCATTGGCCAGCCTGTTCGACGGATATTCCGCGAGTGCCAAGCCGGGGGCAGCCTTGGCCTGTGCCTGCACTGGCAATGCCACAGCTGTGGCCATCCCTGCGGCGGCAAACGCTCCTCCCCTCAGAAATTTGGCGGCGACCGACGTCGGCCAACTTGTTGCAGCGATCCATGCGTTCCTCCCATTTGGCGAATCTCGTCGCAAAGGGCTTGCAACGCCTGTGCCAACCGAAAAAACCGCCGATTTCATTGGAAAAAAGGAACCCATCGCCGGATGTCCGCGACGTTCGGAAATGCGGACATAGTGCGCTGCCGAAAGTTCAGGAAGTCGAACGACCCAAGGGTCCGCGCATTCGCGGGGCATGCCGAAGGAGCAACGATTGTCTTCGCGGCGAAGCGCATTGTCATTCAACGCAGCCAGAGTCCTTGCGATTGCGTCTCCTCCAGGCGTCGCCTGCAATTGCACGCGCGTCGGATCTCGCTTTTCATGCATACATTCGACTTCGAACTGGATCAGGCCATCAGCCAAGCTTATGTGGCGCGCAGCGCGCTGGACCATTGCCTTTGGGCCTTTCACTCCGGCATGGGTAACGAAATCGAGTGCCGAGCAGAGATGTACGTCAATCAGGTCGAGGAGCTCTTCCGCAACGCCTGCAAGGAGGCCGCTGAATCCCGGCCTTGAACCTAGCCGGCGGCAGCTGGGTCTGCCTGCTGCGACCTGGCGGGCAGCGCGATCAATGCCGTTACGTTTGCCGCCACCTCTTCAAGGGTGGCGGTGAGGCGGTTTATCTGCGAGGCGGTCGCCGCCAGTTCCGGGCGGTAACGGGTGACGAGATATTCCCCGGTTCTGGCCTAGCGACTGGAGATGCCTGGCCGTCTTCGTGCGAAGGCGCAGGCCCGATTATTGTTAGGTTTGCAACTGACACCAAGTTCAGCCCCCCGCGAACGTACCAGCTTAGGGGCTACATCTGCCGTTCAGCGCGTCAGGTGAACCGATATCAGACGGTCCTATAGCCTCCCGGCGATGCTCGAGCATCGCCGGCGAATCCAAGATGTCGCCGAGGTAGTCGATGTCGACCGCAGCGACACCGCATTCTGAAAAGATGTCCCGCCATCTTCCGATCCATCCGGCCACCTGGTTCCATTCGTGCTGAGCATCCTCTTTTGACATGCCGAAGTGAGCCGCCGCCGCCATGGCGTGTGTGATGCTGAAATCGTTCAGAAACCTGGGGCTCGGAGAGATTTGGATCGCCTGTTGTCCGAGACCGTTCATTTGAGTCGGAATGTCGAAAGCCGGCGAAAGCAGCCATCCGTCCTCGGTATGGAGAAAGGCGTGGTTCTTCGTGTGATCGTCAGTGTTGTCTATCATGATATTGAACGCCATTCTGCGGAATAGTTCTCGTTGCATCGACTGGATGCAGTCGGCGACTCCATGGCGTCGGATAATCGCCGCGATGGTGGCATAGCTGTCCTCGGTCTCCGAGGCCAGCATCGTGCGTGCTGAAACAGCGTGGACGCGCAGACCCCCAACACGGTCAAAACGACGGACCGTCAGAATATGATCGATACCGCCGGGCATGACCCGTGACGATGCGACGTATAATCCGGCTCGGCGCCCCAGTTCCATGCAGGCATGCTCGACAAGGAGTTGATCCACGTTGCTGCCGCGCGGAAACTTGGCGATCCACTCTTCTCCGTCAGCTTCGATCAGCATCTTGGGGTGGGCGCCGCCCATGCTGCCGGCGCTGGCGATGAGCTGTCTTTCTCGCTCGCTGAGAGGTCCACGCTCGAGGACGCGTGCAATCAGCGCCTCCGCTTCCTGAAGAGAATCCACACTCATGAGTGGCTGTTCGTCGACGGGACGATATTCATCGAAGCTGGATGACATCCCAAGCGCACCGAAACGGCGGTCGCCCGCATACCAGAGCTTGTCGAGTGGGCTCATGCGCGGGGGGCGAGAGACGACCCTGATCATCCGTTCCCCCCAGCGATCCGGCATAGCGTCTTCGATTGCGCCAGGAGCCACCATGTCCTTCAAGGGAGCATGCACCTTCTTGTCATGGGCGAGATCCGGAGAGAGAGGGAATCCCGAACGCCTCCACTCGTCATCCAGTTCAAGAAGGCATCTCCGATTGCTAGTCTCGAGCTTTACCCGCCCAACCAAGCTCGGCTCGAGCGGGTTTTCAAGATACCAGACCGCAAGCGAATTTCCCCGGAAGTCGCCCATGTTACCCTCTCTTTCGGCTTGCTCGGTTCACATCGAGCATTGTCGCGTACTCGTCCTCTCCCGGTTTGAGGATTTCAGCGAGATTTTCGGACTTACCAAATATCCAGAGCGCCGCAGCATAAACACCTATCGACACCTTTGCGTCGCCCGCCTCCATCCTGCGCAGCGTAGGGATCGAAGTCCCCATCCTCGCGGCCATGGTCTTCAGGCTGTCCCCCCTACGCTCGCGGGCGATGCGCAGATGAGAGCCAAGCGTTTCCAGCGCGACTACCGTTGCATCAGTGAGGATTTCAAGCGATGTGGAACTCTTTGACATAAACGTAAGGTTTCTCATGAATGGATGTATATGAAAATATATGTTCTTTCAGGGCGAATTCAAGGGCTGACCACCTATCTCCACGAATGAGAAAAGATTTCGACACAGCCTCATGCATTCATCGCAATAGCGGAGGCGTCCGACGGAAAGCCGCCCTGCTCGGCGACGCCGCTCAGAACCGTGCGAATACGTTCGAAACGGCCACCAAGGCGTCCTTGCTGCTGCTCCAGAGAATAGGAAGGTCCTTTGGCGGCCGTCTGCTGTGCCGGTATCCGCTTCAGGCGCCGGTAAGAGCCAACCATCGACGCCCCACACTATGTGCTTCGGACGCGCGGCGACGAGTTAACCGTGCAGATGGGCCGGCGCAGCGAACTGATGTCGAGCAGCATGGACAGCGCCCGCATCTGCAACGCGATGCCGAACAGGATCGGCACAACGGCAACCAGGTCGTAAAATCCCATGGCATGGGGTTGGCAGCCCAATGCGTGACGAAGCCGAGCGAAAAGGCAAGCAAGATCTCCAGGACGGTGTTCGGATAATCGTCTCGATCAGCTCTTCCTTCGGATCGTTCTCGTCCAAGGGCCCTCCCCTCCCATCTGCCGTAGCAGGTCCTTGCGCGGTTATCATTAAGCTCTCGCGAGTCCCTGTATCGCCGCCGATTAAGTCAAGTGCCCGAGGACCGAAGCCGTACGGCAACCGTTTCAGGTTTGCGCTGCCCCCTCCGTTACGCCCTGCGGCCTTGTGGCGACGAAGCAAACCGCGCGTTTGAGGTCATGGATGGTCATGAAGAAAATCGGCGTCGCGCAAGGCTCGGCACGGTTGATGCTCCATCGCGTCTTGTAGCCAGATTGCTGCCAGAGCGTGTCCGCTTTGCCACCTACGTAGAACGCTCTCCGACGCTCGAGGCGGGCAATCCTAATTTGGCGCCGCCTGTGGCGAGCAGTTTTCGAAGTTCCATTCAATCGAAACCAAAGAGGAGACGACAGTGGCGAAGGCGAAAGGTTCGGCGAAGAACGCCAAAGCGAAGGCAAGCAATTCGGTTTCCGTATGGGAGGACGATCCCGGAACGGGGATACTGGTTAGCCGACCCATTCCAGACCTTTCCAAGAAGCCTCTTGCCTTTGGATTTCCCAAGCCTGCTCCAAAACCTGGCGGATACCCTCCCGGAGGGGCCGATTTCAGGTATTGGACTGCAGCGGAAGCATTGCGAAGGGGCGCAGACTTCTGGTCGGCGTGCGTTCCGCTGACGAAGTGGCAGGTCGGCGCGACCCTGAAGGTCAATCTCGACGAAGGAGTCGATCTCAACGCCTATTATGATCGCACGGCCCTTAACTTCTTCCACGGCCCCTCTCCAACAGGCACCGTCTATTCGGGAGAGAGCCCCGATGTGGTTTGCCACGAGATGGGACACGCGGTATTGGACTCCTTCAAGCCGGAGTTGTGGGACGTAGGCAGCCAGGAAGTCGCGGCATTCCATGAATCTTTCGCGGACATCAGCGCCATCTTGTCGGCCATCCAGTTACCGTCGCTCCGCACCAGCGTACTGGAGGATACAGGCGGTCGCCTGTACAGGAACTCGCGGCTTTCACGCCTCGCTGAGCAGCTCGGTGCGGGCATCCGCGCGCAGCATCCAGACGCTGTAGATGCAGACTGCCTGCGCAATGCAGTAAATTCCTTTGCTTACCAAGATCCGAGCACGCTCCCCATTTCGGCTCCGGCAGCACACCTTTCCTCCGAGCCGCACTCGTTCTCGCGAGTTTTCACAGGCGCGTTCTTCGAGTCGCTCGGTACGGCCCTTTCCGCCAGGGCACAAAATCCAGCGATGCCGACGGAGGCTGAATTGCTATCAGTTGCAAGCGATCTGGCCGGCATTCTCATAAGCGCGATCAAAGCTTCGCCGGTGGTGTCCAACTGGTACGCGCAAGTGGCCGCGAATATGGTGATCGCAGCTGGCTCGGTGGACGCCAGATATCCGCCGATCATCAAGGCAATCTACGTGCGTCGCTTGATCCTCTCTCTGCACTCCGCAGCGAGTATTGCCTTTGTCCCACCGGAACGAGCTGCTGTCCCTGCCCCTGCTGACGCACACGAAGACCTGTCTGAGACAGCGTTGCCGGCAGATGACTACGGCATCAAAGGGGTGCTCTTCGTCAGGACGCCATCACAGAGACGCCATTTTGTCGCATTAAGCGCCGCCGGTGACTTGTCGTCGGCACAACCTCTGGGCGCAGCGACCGCGGCTCAGATGTTCGTCGACGATCTATTTAGCCGAGGTCGTGTGGACTATGGCGATGTGGTCTTGCCTGAGGCTCGGCTGGATCACGGACGTAAGCTAAAGTCACATCGGCTGGTAACAACCCCCGGCGGTGCGCGCTTGGATAGGCTGCTATTCGATTGCAACTGTGGATGCCAATGATAAACTGGACAATATGATAGTGCAAAATGGTTGAGATAGCGAACGTGGCATCTAAAAGGGAGGCCAAACCAATAGTCCCGGACGACGCGGAGAAAGCGGCGTTCGTGCGAGGTTTGATCGAACGAGGCGAAGCCGTAGAGGCCAATCCCGACGGCTCTTTGCCTCCGGGGGCCACCCACCTTATTGTCGGCAAGACAGACAAGGGACTGCCGATCGTAAAGCGCGCCAGGTTCAGCGCGTTCTAGTGGCCAAAAACTGATGCTGGGTCACAGGCGTCGCCCGCGTGGCTTCTCAATCACTATCGATTTCGGGCAAATCCTCCTTGACCGAATGGCGTTTGCTGTCCTTCGCGCGCGAACCCGAAGGTCGTTGATCCGGACTGCGCCCGCTGCAGCAAGTTGGCACCTCTGTCGGACATCCTTCTTTGTTGATTGGTTCAACGTCGCGGGAAGTACTTCTGCAAGGCTTCGTCTTGCAGTGGTCCGTTCTTCAACTACCGGAGTACAATTATCGCGCCTGAACTATCATTCAGCCTTGTCCAGCGAAGCGAACGATGGGCGCTTCTATGAACAACAACTCGCTTCCGCCGGGGGAACCATGAAGGCGCATCTTTGCGTCGATGTCGGGCGACCCGGACTTCGAGTAGCTGATTGTCGATTCCACAATCATCCTCGCGATCAATATGCATCGGGCGCTAAAGGGGGCTGAGATCAGGCCCTTGGCCGTTCCTGTGGCGGACCCACCAAGAAACATGTGGCCTTCAGAGGTCTTGGCTGCCCGATGCGCTTCACCCTGACAGCCGGCCAACAGGGTGATTGCCCCCAGGCCTATGCCCCGAGCGGCGGCTTGACCGCCAAAGTCGCATGGCCGACGCGGCCTACGACGCCGATCGCCGGCGTGCCGTTGATCGCAGAGAAAGACGCCGTGGCTGTCTCCCACGATCCACGTCTGCAACTCCTAGGAGATTAGAGCGCGCGCAGCGTATCGATCGGGCAGCAAAGGCTTGCTGTCGTAACTTCGACAATGTCCGAAACGAGATACATCGCGCTCAGAGTTAACGCATTGTCCCAGCATCATAGTTTCAATTGGCGCGAGACTTGCGGGTCGACAGTCGTCTCACGCGCCCACATTGTAAACAACGTGACAACGCCTCCCAGCTTTATCTCGACCAAGTTCCCCGGCGATCGAAACGCCGGGGGCTCTCGTTGGTTCGGCTTTCTTTCTCTTTGGAGCAAACATCGGCCCATATTCAAGGTTTGGATTCGCCGATGACCCTCTTGCCCTGCCGCAGTCGCCCCTGGAGGGCCTGCCGATCGGCGACCAGATTGTCGAGGTGCAGGGACTCGCGCCGCGGTTCTTGCGCCAACCGCCGAGCCAGCTCCCGCGTGGCCGCCACCACATAGACGCCGCAATCATAACCGTTGCGCTGCCGCGCCATGCGCACCGGCTGCGGGTCGGCGCCCAGCCTTGCCGCGAACTGCGTGGCAATGGCGCGGTGGTATTCTCCCAGGGAGTCGTAGTGATAGGCGACGAGCCTTGCCCGCTCGCGGCGATCAACCAGCAGCAGCGACCAGTGCCTGCCGCTATCAGGATCGGCGGCATTGGCATCGTTGACTGGCAGGAACAGGAAGTCGGCGGTATCCTCGCCATTGTGATTGTGGACGATGCCTTGGAATGCGCCTGGCGCATCGCGGTCAGCGGCCAAGCGCAGATGATGAGCTACGATGGGATTCACGAGACGCGTCCGCGCGGCCAGATCCGGAGAGCGTGCCTGCAACTCCTGGTCCAGGAGCCTGTAATCCGCGTTGATATGGTCGTCGGTCAGCCAATCTGTGGGGCCAAGCGCCAGCCGACCCTGCAGTGCGCTGCCCGAACCAGAGGCGGGTTCATGCGTCTGCGCAACCTGGGCGCGATGGGTGGGGAGAAAGCGCCCGTCCGGCTCCCGTCCCGCCGGGGCGGTGGGTTGCGCTGCGGGCCCAGGCAGCCGATCGGCGTCCTCTACGCCAGGGCCAGGGGCGGCGCCCGCCTGTGAGCACAGGTGGGCGTGCAGACTCTCCACGCATGGCTTGGCGTTCTTTCTATCCTGTTTCTCGGGTGGAATGAATTCGATATCGGCTTCTTTGTAGAATTGCTGGCGCTCGCTCAACAGTCTGGCGATCTTATCCTGCGGGTTGGGGCCTTGCAGCAGCGGGCGGCTGGTATCTTTCCTGGTGCGTTCCTCGATCACTTCGAGTTTGGTATTGAGCCAGATCGAGACCGCTTTCTCCTTGATGAGGCTGCGGCTCTGCGAATCGTTGAACGAGCCGCCCCCGGTGGCGATCACGGCGGGGCCGGCCTCGAGCAGACGCGCGATCACACTTGCCTCCAGCTCCCTGAAACGCGCCTCGCCGTCGGTCTTAAAAATCTCCGTGATCGATTTGCCAGCCTGGGTCTGGATTATTTTGTCGGTATCGACGAAGGGTAGCCCCAGGCGCCTGGCGAAAATGGGACCGATGCTTGATTTGCCGGCGCCCGGCATGCCAACCAGCACGACCGGCCGTCCATTGAGGGCGGCAAAGATCTCTTTTGCGACCGGTGACCTGGCGGTCTGGGGATTTCGCTGTTCAACGCTGCGCACCCCAAAGCTGGCGAGTCTGGTTCTGCCCGTTGTCCCCTCTTCGCCTCCCCAGTGGGGGATGTCCATGACAGCATCGGGGATCGCGACTTGCCTGCAGGTTCCCCGCACGCGCTCGACCAGTTCCTTGGCCTTCTCCAGCCCATCGGCGCCGGCTTGCTGCTGCAGCTCGAAAAGCTCCTTGTAGGTGTCGTGATTGTCGATCTTGGCCTTGTAGCTGCCTGCCGTGTGGAACTCCAGCTGGAAGCGGTACCCATCCGGCGTGCTGAGCACGCTCTGGATGCCGACGAAGCTCGGATCGCGCAATCTGAACCAGTTGGTTGTCTGGAGCTCGGTGTAGCCGCGCTCCTCGAAGGCCAGCATGGCGGTCTTGAAGGCGCGCGTAAAATCCTTGTCGGGGATTTCGAAGACATGGCGCACGGCGCTGCTGAGCAGCTGCACATCGCTGCCGCTCGCGGCGCTCATGCCGGTCAGATGATCTGTCATGGAGGCTTCCGATTTCAAGCGGCGCTTCATATGAGGCATGTTCACCTGGATGCCGGCTGTCGCCAGGCTGGCGGCCACGGCGAGCGCTGCCGCGGTGATTTCCTCTTCTTCCTCCCTGGCGCGGGCAGCCTCGATGGTGGCGCGCTGCGATGCCTGCTCGCGGCTCAGCGTCATCGTCGCGCCGTCCGCGCTGCCAAGGTGCGGCGCAGACGGTTTGGGCAAGATGCCCTGCTGCGCAACGAGTTTGATGGAGGCTTCCATGATTGAAGCCGCCAGGGTGGGATTGCCCTTCAGGTCTCCCAAAGTGGCATCGACATCGAACCAGCCCTGGTTGAGGGTTGCCGCCAGACCCTTGACGTAGGGCACGGCCCTCAAGCCCGGCGTCTGATGCAGCAGCCGCTGCAGCTCTGCGCTCTTCTTCATGAAGAGGCGGGCGCCAGTATCGGATTTATAGGCGTCGGTGCCGACCTTGACGCCGAGGCTCAGGAGATTGTTTGCGCTTTCGACGAGGTCGTCGGGATTGTAACCATCCGGGCGCGGATCGATGCGCGCGGGATAGTGGTTGAGCAAGAGCTGGACGCGCTCGCGTGGCTGGGCAGTCGCCGCATAGGCCTCGGCCAGATCCGGGAACAGCGCGCACAGTGCCGCGCTGAGCCCCGGGTTAGCGTCGTTGACGCTTTCGACTGGTTCGGGCCGGCGTTGCGCATCCGGCTCGACCGCCCACGCCTCCAGGGCGGAAATGAGCAGAGCGGCCATTTCGCGGGCGACCGGATGCCTGGCGACCTCGATCTCGTGCCTGGCAGTGTCGAGCTTGTCCTGGATATCCTGCCGGCTCGCCTGGTCCTGGTCCAACAGCCCACGAAGGCCGAGCCTGAGCCCGTGGTTGACGCCCTCGTAGGCGCCAAAGATGGCCCGCTCGGCAAACCAGTGTCGGCCTTCATGCGATTGAGCCAGAAAGCTTCGCTGCAGGCCGGTATAGGTTTCCAGGACGTTCTGCGTGGCGGCGAGGATCTGGCTGGCGCGGCTGAACTGGTAACGCTCGCCGTCGATGGCAGGAGTGTGCGACTTGGGCGGCTTGAGTGAGCGCACGCCGCGCGCTTGCTCCTTTTGATCGAACTGACGCACATGCTCATAAAGCTGCGGCCGGTCGCCGACGATAATGACCGTGTCGCCGTCGAAATCGCCATCGAGCTTCTTCTGTTCACCGGTCGGCACGGCAACCAGCGAGCCGGGAGCGAACACCTCCGTCGCCTGCAGGACGCCGACGCAGTCGAGCGGCGTGTCCGCCTTGGCGCGGTCCTTGCCCGTGGTCCAGTTCGAATGGCACTTGACGTCCTCGGCAGACATCACCAGCCCACGGTCGGCGAAGTCGGCCGGCCACATCGCGTCCGGCACCACGATCAGAATGCCCTTGGCAAAGAAGGTCGGAGCGTCGGCCGTCAGGTCCTTGCCGGGCTTCTCGGCGACATTCAAACTGTATTGGATGGCCACGCACTGATCCAGGAACGCCGCGGTCGGGTCCGCATCCGCCGCCGACCTGACTTGCCCGGCGGCAAACGGGCGCAGGTTGGGCTTGTCATAGGGCGAGCGGCCGATCAGCACGCCATCCCTGCCCGTCAACGTCTCGCTCTTGAGCTTCGGCACATGGACGCGGCCATCACTGGACGGTACGGCAACCGCACCGGGACCGTCGATATGTCCGGTCGTCACGGTTCGAAACAGCTCTTCGGACGTCAACGCGCGCCCTTGCTGGCTCTCAAGCCAGGTCCTGGCCTTCTCGCACGTCTCCTCCGCCACCAGTTCGCTGCGCGGATAATGTTGCAGTGCCGAGGCCGGAACGGACGACCTCCTTCCCTCGGCAAAGGCGGTCATCCGATCGGGGCCGTCTTGCGAAACGGCCCGGCGAACAGCCGGCATCAGCGCGGCCAGCGAGGCCTTGATGAAGCCGCAGCCGTCATGCGGCTGCAGGGCGATCGGTCCCTTCGGCCCAGTCAGCTGGAAAGGATGCGCCTCGCCCACCGGGCGGTCCGGCAGCAGCAACAGTTTGAAGGCGCCTTCCAGGGCGTAGTCGTGCGGGCCCAGACCCTGAATGGCCGGTGGCGCGGCGAACCCCCGGCGCTGCGTGTAATAATAGGCCTCTTTGAACGGAGCCCAGGCGCGCGACAGCCTCTCGAAGTCGGTGCCCGCTGCCGTGTCACTATAGGGAATGGCCAGCAGCTTCCCTCCGGACGGCTCGAGTCGCCCACCTGGCGGACGTGACGCGATCTGCGCCAGTGTCAATCTCGGCGGCTTCAACTTGCTGCCGCCGAACAGGTCCATGCGGTACGGCACACCCTCGACGGTGAGCGTGCGCGTCAGCAAGAAGGTGCTGGGCTTTCCCGGCAGTTGCACCGCCACCACCTTCACCGCCCCCGAGGTCAGGCGATGAAAAACCGAATATCGTGTCTCGGCCTCCGTGGCGAGGCGCTGCCCCCGCATATCAACGACCGGCAACCGCATCAGTCCGGCATCGCCCTGCGGCGGTCTGGGCTCGTGATCCATGGTTCGCAACACCTGATGCACGTCGAATACCGATGCAGGATGTTGGGCTTGGACGGTTGCTGCATTCTGCTCCAGGAATGAATCTATCGCATCCAGCGGGTTATCGGCCTCGATATCCGCGATCACGTTCCAGCTCATATTGGAAAGATCGCGCTCGATAAGATCGCGGGTGCGTTCCAGGATGCCTCTGGTCTCCCGCTGCAACTCTTGCTGCCTGTTCCGCAAACCGAACCTGTCGCCCTCGACATAGGGGCGTCTGTAGAGCCTCTTGAGGACCGCACGGGTCTTCAACACTTGATAGATCGACAGGGCGGGACAACGGGTCGAGCACGGTCCACGGCGCCGCTCGGCATCGCTTGCGTTGAGGTGCGCCTGGATCTTTTGTTCCACGACGGGTTGGATATCGTTGAGCAGGTTGAGCGCCTGCCTGCGATGCCAGCGCAGCTGCTTGTGCGTGCTGCGCGCCAGCGGCAGCAGAGCGGCGCACAGATTGCCCGCGGTTTCCAGGTTATTCTCGGCGGCAAATCCAGGCGCACGATGCAGTTCCTGAAGGCGATCCAACCCCGTGCGTGCGAGCAATCCGAGATCGTCAAACAGCCGGGCTTTGGCCAGCGCCTTAAAAATGTTGACGATCGTCAGAGCGTTGGCCTGCTCCAGGCGATCAGTGGCATAGTGAAGGTGGTGGGCGAGCTTGTGCAGCCGGTCCTTCAGCAGAGCGGTCTCGTTGATCTCTCCGGCCTCCTCTCCCCTCTGGCATTCCCGCGCCAGACCATTGGCGATCATGCTGAGCGAAGGTGTGGTGAAGGCTCCGAAGCGGAGGTTTGCCGAGCCGAGTCGGTGCGCGAGGTCTATGGTCGCCTGATGACACGCCCCTTCTTCCGGCCACTTGCTGAACCCATTCATCAAGTTGCCTAAGTCCTGAGGGATAAGATTATTAGATAGCCCGTCGGCGCGGCGAAGCATCTCACCAGCGATCGTGGCTGTAGCCTCGCGACAAGCCGCCGCTTCCGGCCACTTGCTAAAGCCGTTCACCAGGTTCGACATCTCCTGCAGATTAAAGCCAGGGAGCTTGTCGGCACGGCGCAGAACCTCACCGGCGACCGTGGCTATAACCTCCTGACACTCTGCCTGTTCCGGCCATTTGCTGAAACCGTTCACAAGGTTTGCAAGTTCCTGCGGGGTAAAGTCTGAGGGTCGGGGGGTGCGGTCCCCACGGCGGCCAAGAACCGCAATGCCGATCGCGGCCGCTGCTTTGCGACACTGCGCCTGTTCCGGCCACTTGCTGAAGCCGTTTACCAGGTTCGACAGGTTCCGAGGAATAAAGTCGGATAGACGGTCGGCACGGCGAAGCATCTCTCCGGCGATCGTGGCTGTGGCCTCGCGACAACCCGCCTGTTCCGGCCACTTGCTGAAGCCGTTTGCCAGGTTAGCCAGGGTCTGCGGAGTAAATTCAGAGAGTTGGTCGGCACGGCGAAGCACCTCACCGGCGATCGTGGCTGTGGCCTCGCGACAACCCGCCTGTTCCGGCCACTTGCTGAAGCCGTTTGCCAGGTTAGCCAG